>NZ_JAQNDK010000003.1:1077000-1436000 GCF_028368935.1 Sorangium aterium
GCACCTCGACCGGGCCCCAGGGATCCGGGTCCGCAGCGAGGTCGCGCAGAAGAGGGCTGCCCGGGCGCATCTGCTGCACGCCCTCGTGGGGCAGCCACATGGCGTTGAGCGTGCCGCGGTGCGGGCCCGAGATGGAGACGAAGCGCCGGACGCGCGCGCGGCCGCGGCCGCGCTGGATGTAAAAGCGTGTCACAAGGGCGCCCATGCTGAAGCCGACCACGTCCACCGCCCCGCAGGGCGCCCCGGCGAGCGTGGACTCCACGGCGGCGTCGAGCTGGGCGGCGAGGCGCTCGATGGACGCACGGCCGTCGTTGGGGACGAGATCGAAGGCGCGGGCGCGATCGACGCCGCGAGCCGCAAGCCCGGCGCGCAGGCAGTCGATGCGCGCCGCCGAATCCCAGATGCCGTGCACCAGCAGGACGGGCGGCTTGCTCATGTCGTCGAGGAGTACGGCGCGGGCGGGCGCCGTCAAGGCCGCGCGACCGCAGAAGCGCGCGTAACTCGGCGTAGCCTGCGGGCGGTGCGGGTCGAAATGACAGGATCCAGACCCGGGACGCCCTTCGCGGCGCCAGCCGATTCGCCTGCTTCGGCGGGCGCCAGGTCAACAAGGGAAGGACCCACCGAGACGGCATCTCGGCGGTTCACGGGCGATCGTGGCGACGACGGCCAGGCCCGGGTAGATTCGCGCGATGCACCTCACCGACGCCTCGATCGGCGCGACTCACGTGCTCCTCTCCGGCGCCCGCGCCGCGATCGAGATCCGCTGTCCAGGCCCCGGCGTCCTGCGTGTGCGCCACGCCCCCTCGTCCGCCGTGACGAGCTTCACGCACCCCGAGCTGCCTCCCAAGCGCTCCTTCGCTGTGGTGGCCGAAGGCGCGTTGCCGCTCTCCGCCCGTCGCGAGGGCGACGCGCTCCACGTGAGCGCCGACGACGTCTCTCTCGAGGTATCGCTCACCTCGGGCACATGGATCTTCAGCGACGGACAGGGCCGCATCCAGGCGCGGTGCGAGGCGGTCTCCGGAGAGGTCCGGCCGGCGTTCCCCGTGGACGAGCTCCGCTCCCGGCTCTCGCTCGCGGCGCCGCCGGGCGAGGCCTACCTCGGGTTCGGCGAGAAGGTCGGCCCGCTCGACAAGCGCGGCCTGCGATTCACCTTCTGGAACACCGATGCTTTTCCGCCGCACGTGGAGTCCGACCCGCTCTACGCCTCGATTCCTTTCTTCATCGCCCTCCGCGGCGGGGTGGCCTGGGGCCTCTTCCTCGACGAGCCGTGGCGCTCGGAGGTCGATATCGCCCTCGACGATCCCACGCGCATCGAATGGGAGTCGCGGGGCCCCGAGCTCGACGTCTACCTCCTGGCCGGCCCGCACCCGGCCGACGTCCTGAGGCGCTACGCCGCGCTCACCGGGCGCCCGGCCATGCCGCCCCTCTGGAGCCTCGGGGCGCACCAGTCGCGCTGGGGCTACGAGACCGAGGACGACGTGCGCGGCGTCGTCCGCGGCTACCGATCGCGCGGCCTCCCGCTCGACGTTGTTCACCTCGATATCGATTACATGGATGCTTATCGGGTCTGGACCTGGGACCGCTCTCGCTTCCCCGACCCGGCGCGGCTCGCGCGCGAGCTCGCGGCCGAGGGCGTCAGGCTGGTGACGATCGTCGATCCGGGGATCAAGGCCGATGAGGGATATGCCGTCTACGAGGAGGCGAGAGAGAGAGACTACCTCGTCCGGCTGCCTCGCGGCGGCCCCCTCGTGGGAGAGGTCTGGCCCGACCCGGCGGTCTTCCCGGATCTCACACGCGAGGAGGTGCAGCGCTGGTGGGGCGATCTGCAGAAGCCCTTCGTCGACGCGGGCATCGCCGGCATCTGGAACGACATGAACGAGCCTGCGTGCTTCTCCGTCCGCCCGGACAGGGGCCTGCCGGCGCCGAGCGGCGGGCGCACCGCGGGCCTCGGCCCCATCGAGGGCAGCACGCTCCCCGACGACGCGCGCCACGGCGCCCGGCGCCACCTCGAGGTCCACAACGTCTACGGACTCGGCATGTCGCGCGCCGCCCACGAGGGCCTCGCGCGCCACGCGCCGGGGCGGCGCCCCTTCGTGCTGACGCGCGCCGCCTTCGCCGGCATCCAGCGCTACGCCGCTGTGTGGACGGGCGATTTCGCCAGCAACTTCACGCACCTGGAGGCGTCCATCCCGATGCTGATCGGCCTCGGCCTCTCGGGCGTGCCGTTCGTGGGCGCGGACATCCCGGGCTTCACGGGGCGCGCGAACGGCGAGCTGCTCGTGCGCTGGATGCAGGCGGGGCTGTTCTATCCGCTGATGCGCAACCACGCGGCGAGGGGCAGGCCGGCGCAGGAGCCCTGGCGCTTCGGCGAGCCGTACCTCGGCCTCGCGCGCGCGGCGCTCGAGCGGCGCTACCGGCTCCTGCCGACCCTGTACACGCTCATGCACGAGGCGGCGGAGACGGGGATACCCGTCCTGCGGCCGCTGTCCTTCGCGGCGCCGGACGACCCCGAGGCGCTCCACGCCTCCGATCAGCTCCTGTTCGGCGGCGATCTGCTCGTGGCGCCCGTGGTGCGGCCAGGGCAGTCGAAGCGGCTGGCGTACCTGCCCGCCGGCGCATGGATGGATTTCGCCAACCTGGAGCGCGCGGGGAGCGTGGATCAGGGCGGGCGCCACGTGATCGCCGATGCGCCGCTCGGCGTGGTCCCCGTGTGGCTGCGCGCCGGAGGCGCGGTGGCGCTCACCGCGCCTCGGATGCACACGACGAGCGCCAGCTGGGAGGAGATCACGTGGCACGTCCACGCGGCGGAGCGCGTGAGCGGCCGCCTAGTCGAGGACGAGGGCGACGGCCACGGCGCGTCGCGCGTCACGCGGCTCGAGGGCGGCCTCGACGGCGCCGCGTTCGCGCTCGAGCGCAGCGCGACGGGCGATCTGCCGCTGGCGCGCGAGGTGGAGGTTATCCGCGTCCACGGCGTGCCGGCGCCGCGCTCCGTGGTCGGGGCCAGGTCGCACCGCGCGATCGACGGGGGCGTCGAGATCGAGGTCGCGGCCGACTGGCAGCGGATCGAGCTCCAGCTGTCCTGATCGCGGCAGCGCCGCGCGCCGGGGCGGTCAGCGGTGCTTCATCACCCAGTCGATCGCCAGCCGCACCCGCGTGGAGAGCAGCCGCCGTGACGGGTACACAGCGAAGAGCTCGCGGGGCTCGACGGTGCGCCCCGTGACCGTGAGCTCGACGAGCGCCTTGCCCTGCTGCTCGATCACCTCGCGGGGGGCGCAGACCACGCCGAGCCCCTGCGCCGCGGCCGTGATCGCCACCCGCGGGTCGTTCACGCAGAGCTTCGCGCGCGGCCGGACCTCCTCGATGGAGCCGTCCCGCCGGCGAAGGCGCCACGCAGCGCCCGGGTGGCTCAGGACCGCGGGCACGGACCCGAGCGACGCGCGCGCGAGCCGCGAACGGCCCTCGAGCGCGTCCTGCACGAGGCGCGGCGACGCGGCCAGCGCGTACGGGAGCGACCACATCCGCCGCGCCACGAGGTCGGCGTCCTGAACGGGCCCGGCGCGGAAGGCGAGGTCGATGCCCTCCTCGACAAGGGGGACGACCGCGTTCGTGAGCGTGAGCTCCAGCGACAGGCGCGGGTGCCGGGCGGCGAAGGAGAACAACGCCGGCGCGATCCGCTGCGCGCCCGTCATCACGGGCGCCGTCACCCGGAGCCTGCCCGCGGGCTCGTCCTCCCGATCCGCGGCCCTGTCGAGCACCGAGCCGAGCTCGTCGAGCAGGGGCCCGGCGCGCTCGATCAGCCGCGCGCCCTCGCCGGTGAGGCCGACGCGGCGGGAGGTGCGCTGGAGCAGCCGCACCCCGAGCGCCTCCTCCAGCTGCGCCACCCGGCGGCTCACGGTGCTCGTGGGCACCCCCATGCGCCGCGCGGCCTCCACGAAGCTCAGGTGGTGAGCGACGGCCGCGAAGAGCCGCACGTCCTCGAGGGAGATCATCCCGCTCATGGGATGGAGCATGCCACAACATCCCATGGTTTGCCCGAGGCGCGCGCGCTACCCCTCGCTCATGAACCTTGAAGATCAGCATGTGGTCGTCATCGGCGGCTCGTCGGGCATCGGCCTCGGCGTGGCCAGGGCCTGCCTCGAGCGCGGCGCGTCGCTGACGCTCGTGAGCCGCTCGCGCGAGCGCCTCGCGCGCGCCGCGGCCGAGCTCGGCGAGCCACGCCGGGTGCGCACCTTCGCGGCCGACGCGACGCAGGAGGCCGAGATGCAGAGTCTGTTCGACGAACATCCGCCGGCGCGCCATGTGGTGGTGACGGCGGTGGAGGGGCATTATCAGCCGATTCGCGCGCTGGACATCGCCGCGGCGCGCCGCGTGATCGACTCGAAGCTCGTGGCGGCCCTCCACGTCGCCAAGCACGCGCGGATCGAGCCGGGCGGCTCGCTCACGTTCACGGCGGGGATCGCGGCGGAGCGGCCGGGGCCCAGCGGGGCGGTCGTGGCCGCGGTGAACGGGGCGCTCATGGCGCTCGCGCGCGCCCTGGCCGTGGAGCTCGCGCCGGTGCGCGTGAACGCGCTGTCGCCGGGCTGGGTCGACACGCCGGTCTGGGACTCCCTCGCGGGCGGCGCCAAGCAGGAGCGCTTCGAGCAGCACGCGCGCCGCCTCCCCGTCGGCCGTGTCGGCGCGCCCGCGGACATCGCCCACGCCGCGCTCTTCCTCATGGGGAACGGGTTCACCACCGGCGAGGTGCTGCGCGTCGACGGGGGACACCGCCTCGTCTGAGCGTGAGCCCGCCCAGGGAGGTGGCCGGATTCGATACGTGCGAAACCGGGGAAGGCAAGCGCGGGAGGCGTGGGAAGCACGAAAAGCGCGGGAGGCGCGGGACGTGCGGGGAAGAGCCGTGGCCACCGCCTGTTCCATCGAACAAGGCATGTTCCACGAGCTTGCCGCAGCGCTTCACCACGCGATCGCCATGAGACGTGGTTGACAAAAGCCGCGAAGTATGGTTGTGCTACTGCTCCCTAGGAGTGCACCATGTACCCTCGTTCTTTCTTTCTTCTGACGTTCGCAGCCGCGGCCCTGGCGTGCTCTTCGGCGCCCGACGAGAGCAGCGGCCCCACCTCCGGATCCGGCGGCAGCAGCGGGACGCCCGCGAGCAGCAGCGGGACGCCGACGAGCGGCGTTAGCAGCTCGACCGGCGACGACTTCGGGACCATCACGGGGGGCAACGTGACCACCGGCGCCGGCGGCGGCGGCGGCGGCGATTGCAAGAGCGTCCTCGACGTCACCTATCGCGACTTCAAGGAGACGCACCCCGACTTCGAGATGGCCAGCTTCAGGGGCGACGAACCCCGTCGCCAGCTCATCGAGCCGACGCTCGACGGCGATCGGAAGCCGGTGTTCCTCGACTCGGTAGGCTGCTTCGCGCAGCTGCCGGCCCCGCTCGGCTGCAGGGACGGGGTCGGCACCCAGAAGACCATCACGAGCGAGGAAAGCTTCAACCAGTGGTACCGGGACGTGCCGGGCGTGAACATGACGTTCCCCAAGGAGCTCGCGCTCCAGGAGTCGCCGCCCGGATCGGGGCAGTACGTGTTCGACAGCGCGGATTTCTTCCCGCTGGCGCCGGAGGAGGGGTTCGGGATCACCCCGCCCAACAACGGCAAGAGACAGAACTTCCTCTTCACCACCGAGATCCACCTGATGTTCGGATACGTCGCCGGTCAGAAGTTCACCTTCCGGGGCGACGACGACATCTGGATCTTCATCAACGGCAAGCTCGCGCTCGACCTCGGCAGCATGCACGGGCCCGCGGAGAGCGTCATCGACTTCGATGCTCAGGCCCAGGATCTCGGCATCTTCCCGGGCAACAGCTACGCGATGGACATCTTCCACGCGGAGCGCCACACCGACGGATCGAACTTCCGCATCGAGACCAACATCTCCTGCTTCGTGCCCGTCGACATCCCCCTGTGAGGCATCCGGGCTCGGGCCGCGCCCTCCCGCAGGCCTGAGCCCAATTCGCCCGCCACGCGGATTCAGACGTCGAGCGCGATGTTGTTGGGGTTGGCGGCGTCGATCTTGACCGGCACGACCAGGCCCGGCTGCACGCGCGGGATCGCCATCTGATGGATGACGGCGAGGATGGCCGCGCGGTACGGGGGCGCGTTCGGGCGATACACCTCGAGGTCGACACGGCACTGCGGCTGGTAGTTGATCATCGTGCCGGTGGGCTGGACGATGAGCACGCGGGCCTGCGCGGGCAGGCCCGTCATGCGGAGGTTGGCCGCCGCTGTCTGCGCCTGGATCATCTCGTTCGCGCCCGCGAGCATCTTGTTCGCGTTCTTCATCATGGGCAGAAAGACGGTGACGAACACCACGGCCATGACGCCCAGCACGACGAGGGTGATCACGATTCCTAAGAGGGGACCAGCGATCGACATGGGAGCCTCCACACGACTGCGTTGACGGGCCGGCGGTCGGCGGAGCGTGGGGGAGGACCCCGAGCTGCGCGTCGCGCCGGCGAGGGAGCGACCGATGTCACGGGCTCCTCCGCGATCACCAGGGGAGCACGAAAGGGAGCCAGCGACAATCCTGCGGAGCGCGCCGCCCTCGGCGTGGCGTGGCCGCGGGGGAGGTGCGGCGATCGAAAAAGAGGCCAGATCCACCGAAAGCGCCGCCAGTGACGCGCTCCTCGGGCGGTGACAGGCTCGTCTCCCATGATCGATGACAAGAGGACTGGCCGATGACCAACCGCGTTGAACCACTCAACTTCAGCGATGAAGCGCGCTGGACCGCCCTGGCGGCCAGCTACGAGCGCTGGGCCGAGCCGTTGACGGCGGGCTTCGCGCGCGCGGCGCTGTCGCTCGCGGGCGGGATCGGGCACGGCGTGCGCGTGCTCGACGTCGCCGCAGGGACGGGCGCCCTGACCTTGGCCGCGGCCGAGGCGGGCGCGCGCGTGCTCGCGACAGACATCTCGCGCGGCATGTCGGCGCGCCTGCGCGAGCGATTGCAGCCCTTCGCAGGGAGCGAGGCGCGGGTGATGGACGGGCAGGCGCTGGAGGTCGAGGACGGGACCTTCGACGTGAGCTGCTCCGTCTTCGGCGTCATGATGTTTCCCGACTGGCGCCGCGGCATGGCCGAGCTCGTCCGCGCGACCCGGCCCGGGGGCCGGATCATCGTGGCGACCTGGTCGAGCCCGGAGGGGGCAGGCCCGGCGCCGCTCTTCCTGCAGGCCTATCGCCGCACCTTCCCGGACGCGCCGATCCATCCGCCGCCCCAGGGCATGACCGTGCTGTGCTCGCCGGAGGGCCTGAAGGCCGAGATGCTCGGGGCCGGGTGCGGCGAGGTCGCCGTGCACGCGGTCGAGGGCGCATGGGGCGGAGCTTCGGTGGACCAGCTCATGGAGGATCTCGACGAGATCCTGCGCTTCATGCCCCTCTACGTCGCGCTGGACGGCGATGGGCGCGCTCGGCTGCGCGGCCCGCTGCGCGCCGTCATCGAGCCCTTCGCCGAACCAGGCGGGGCCGTGCGTGTCCCGGTGACGGCGAACATCGCGATCGGCCGCAAACCCGGCTGACCATGGAATGCAGCGCGACCCGTCCTGTCGGGGCGCGCTGCGTTCCTTCTCGACGCGACGCCCGACGGGCCGCGCTGCCGTCCATGGAGAAGGGACCACATCCCGGCGCCGAGCCGGGCGTGGTCACCGGGTGAGCTTCACGACGATCATCGATTCAGACGCTTCGGGGCTCGAGATCGGTCCGGCGCCGAAATCGATCGTGCCCTTGAACTTCCCGACGGCGACAAGGGCTCCGTTCGGGCCGACGGCAATCTGGGATAGTCCTCCGTACTCGGACGGTTCGAACGCGACGTTGCAGAAGTCCTCGCCGCGCGGGTCGAGCCCGGCGACGAAGAGGCCCAAGAAATTCGTGGGCATCGTACCGCAACCGAGGTCCGTTCCCTCGAGGAAGGTGCCGGCGAGCCAGGTGTTGCCGGCGGCGTCGGCGGCGATCGCTTGCGCTCTCGCGGAGCTCCTGGCGAACATCGCGGAGCCACCGGCGGAGAGCCTGGCGACGGACACGTTGCTCCCGTCGCCCGTCAGCGTGGTGTCACCGACCGAGAACGTCTCGAAGAAGGAGCTGAGCGTGACCACGCCGCCTGCCCCGTCCAGGACCGTGCCGACGTGATCGTCACCGTCGACGCCGCCGAGCCTATGGCTCCATCGGTGCTCGCCGGCTGGATCGAGCGAGGCGACGAAGACGTCGGACGCCCCGTTCTCCGGGAGCCCCGCGGCGAGGAGCGGGCCGCCGCCGAAGTCGATGGAGCCATGGAAGCTCCCCCCGACGGCGATATTCCCCGCCGCGTCCAGGGCGAGGGTCTCGGCGATCGCGCCCCCCGGCCCGCCGAAGCTCTTGCTCCAGAGGTGGCCGCCCGACGCATCGAACCTGGCGACGAAGGCGGTTTGCGTCGTCACGTCGGGCAAGGGCCCGCCGCCGAGATCCATGGTTCGCACGTAGTCACCGGCGACGACGACGCCGCCCGCCGGATGGAAGCCGACGCTGCGGACCGCCACGGACTCCTCTCCGAAGTGCTTGCTCCAGACGTGCTGTCCCGAAGCGTCGAGCAGGACGACGAAGCCGCTCGAGTTCCACCCGTTCTGCACGGGGCCGCCGCCGAGATCGGTCGCTCCACCGAACCGGCCCCCGACAGCGATATTCCCCGACGCGTCGGCCGCGATGGCCAACCCGACCTGGGTCTCGATCCCGGAGAGATCGCCGAACCGCCGGCTCCAGAGGTGGTTGCCGAGCGGATCGAGCTTGAGGACGAACGCGTCGACGTCGCCCGTGCCCACGAGAGGACCGCCCCCGAAGTCGACGGTGCCATCGAAGCCTCCCGTCACGAGGATGTTGCCCTGAGCATCGACGGCGAGGGCGTGGGGCTCGACGTTGTCGAACTGGCGGGCGAAATCGAGCGCGAGGCAACCCGCCTCGCACACGGGAGCGCTGCCGCCCACGCCGACGCTGCTGCTGCTGGCGCTGATGCTGCTGCTGGCGCTGATGCTGCTGCTGGCGCCGCCTTCCCCTGTGTCCGGGCCGCTCCCAGACGTCTCTTCCCCATCGTCGACGCTGACGCTGACGTTGCATCCGAGCGTGGCCAGCACGGCCGCGAGAGAAAGATGCCTCAAATAAGACGCGATTCTGTTCATCCCTGCCTCCCTCGCCGCGACGATATCATCGTTCGAAGAGGGCACGGATGAGGCCCTCGGGAAAGCCGGATATCGACGCCGGTGCGCCCTCGGGACGCGCTTTGGGCCGGAGGTGCGACGGGCCGCGGCGCAGCGCGGCGGGGGGGCCGCGCGGCCCGGTATGGGATCGGGCCGCCGGGATCAGCCGGTCACGTTGTCCCACGCGACGGCGGTCGGCCCGAGGAGCGAGCGTCCGCCGCTCGCGATGACCTCTCGGTACCAGGAGAACGAATCCTTCGGGATCCGTCGCTGCGTGGCGTAATCGACGTAGACCAGGCCGAAGCGATCTTTATAGCCCTCGGCCCACTCGAAGTTGTCGAGGAGCGACCAGGCCCAGTACCCGACGACCGGAACGCCCTCCTGGACGGCCCGCGCCAGGCCGAGCAGGTACCGGTGCATGACGTCGATGCGCTTCGGGTCGTGCACCTTGCCGTCGAGGAAGACCTGGTCCCGCGTCGCCAGGCCGTGCTCGGTGATCCCGATGGGCAGCTTGTACCGCTCCCAGAAGTACCTCGAGCCCCAGTAGAGCGTGCTGGGGACGATCTGCAGCCAGTCGAGCGTCCCGCGCGGGTAGCCCGGCGGGGAGACGACGCGCTCCGGCCTGCCGTCCTTGCCCTGCCGCCACGTGCCCGCCGAGTACATGTTGAGCCCGAGGTAGTCGATCGGCCGCTTGATCTGGTCGAAGTCGCTGGCGGGGAACTCGGGCATGTCGTCGCCGAAGAGCCGGAGGCCGCTCTCCGGATACCGCCCCTCGAGCACCGGACAGATCCACCAGGCGTTGTTCCACGGGTTCCTGTCGTAGACCGAGAAGATCGCCTCGCGCGCCGCCTCGATGTCTCCCGGATCCTCGGTCGCCGGGCGCTGCACCTGGGTGGCGAGCACGTAGCCGATCTTCGCGGCCTTGGTCGCGGCGCGCAGGGCGTCCACCTGCTTGCCGTGCGCCCGCATCTGGTTGTGGGCGGCGGTCAGGTACTCCCGGTAGGGGAGCTTGAGCCCGGGGGCGAAGACGCCGTTGAGGAGCGCGTTGCCGATGAACGCCTGCGGCTCGTTCTGCGTCACCCACCAGGGCACGCGATCGCCGAGCCGCCGGGCGACGACGGTCGTGTAGTCCGCGAACCAGTCGGCGACGTCGCGCTGGAGGAACCCGCCGCGATCCTGGAGCGCCTGGGGGAAGTCCCAGTGGAACAGCGTGCACATGGGCACGATGCCGGCGCGGAGGAGCTCGTCGACGAGGCGATCGTAGAAGTCGAGCCCCTTCGGGTTGACCTTGCCCGTGCCGTCCGGGAGGATCCGCGTCCACGAGACGCTGAAGCGGTAGCTCTTGACCCCGAGCTCCGAGAGGAGCCCGACATCCTCCTTGTAGCGGTGGTAGTGGTCGCACGCGACGTCTCCTGTGTGCCCTTCGAAGACCTTCCCAGGGGTCTTCGAGAAGACGTCCCACACGGAGGGCGTCCGGCCGTCCTCGCTCGCGGCGCCTTCGATCTGGTAGGCCGCGGTGGCCGTGCCCCACAGGAAGTCCGCGGGAAACGGCGCGGCCGTCGCGTCTGCTCGGCCTAGGCCAGCCGAGGCGGCGGTCACAGGCGGGGGCGCGGAGGACGGCGAGGCGGGAGAGGCGTTGCTCGCGGAGAGCGACTCGGAAGGATGGAGGGCCATGGGGGCATCATCCACGGCGTGCGCGGGACATCAATGGGTTCGATGCGCGTCGGCTTCGATGCGGGTCGATGATCGCGCCGGTCGCTTGACGGCCCAGCGCGGCTCGACAACATGGGCAGCATGCTCGCGATCCGACCGAAAGCCGCTGGCGGCCCCGAGGTGATGACGCTGGAGGAGCTCCCGACGCCCACGCCGGGCCCGGGGGAAGCCGTGGTCCGCGTCGAGGCCGCGGGGGTGAACTTCATCGACATCTACCAGCGGAGCGGCCTGTACACGCTCGAGCCGCCCATCCCGCTCGGCCTCGAGGGCGCGGGGCGCGTCGAGGCGGTGGGGCCGTCCGTCACCGAGGTGAGGGTAGGGGACGAGGTCGCGTGGACCGGCGGCCCCGGCTCGTACGCGACGCACGTCCGGATCCCGGCCGCGAAGCTCGTCCCCGTGCCCGCGGGCGTCGGCGCGAAGCGCGCCGCGGCCGCGATGCTCCAGGGCATCACGGCGCAGTACCTCGTGCGCTCCACGTTCCCGCTCGGGCCCGGCCACACGTGCCTCATCCACGCGGCCGCGGGCGGGGTCGGCCTCCTCCTGTGCCAGATGGCGAAGCGGCTCGGCGCGCGCGTGATCGGCACCGTCTCGACCGAGGAGAAGGCGCGCCTCGCGCGAGACGCGGGCGCCGACGAGGTGATCCTGTACACGAAGGCCGATTTCGAGGCGGAGGCGCGCCGGCTCACGGGCGGCGCCGGCGTCCACGTCGTCTACGACGGCGTCGGGAGCGACACGTTCGCGAAGGGCCTGGGCGCGCTCCGCCCGCGCGGCACGATGGTGCTCTTCGGCCAGTCGAGCGGCCCGGTGCCGCCGTTCGACCCGCAGATCCTGAGCCAGAAGGGGTCGATCTACCTCGCGCGGCCGAGCCTCGTCCACTACACCGCGACGCGCGAGGAGCTGCTCGAGCGCGCCGCCGACGTGCTCGGCGCGATCGCGCGCGGCGAGCTCGCGATCTCGATCGGCGCCACATACCCCCTCGCCGAGGCGGCGGAGGCGCACCGCGCGCTCGCCGGGCGGGCGACGACGGGGAAGGTGCTGCTCATCCCGTAGCGGACGGAACCGTCGCGCGGAGGTTCGATTCGAGGCGCGGAGGAGCTGGGGAGTGCAGCCCGGCTGCGGGCGCTCCGTGTCTCCACGTCCTCTCTCGGGCGTGCAGACCTGCGCTGTACTCGAGCCGTGCCTGGCCGATCCGGCCGTTGACCGTGTCGTCTTCGGGCCGGTACGCTGCCGGCGCGGAGGTGCTCATTCCATGGCAGAACGTCCCACGCTTGCTCCCGAGAATGTCTCGGACACGGTGAAATCGCAGCTCGCCGGCTTTCATCGGTCCATCATCGACGAGGTCGCGGCCGCGGTGAGCCGCGACCGGGTGGTCGTCGTCGGGATGGCCCAGAATCCCTTCGTGAAGAAGGCGCGCCAGCTGCTCGACGGAGAGGGCGTGAAATATACCTATTTGGAGTACGGGAGTTACCTCTCCAGGTGGAAGGAGCGGCTCGCCATCAAGCTCTGGGCTGGCTTTCCGACGTTCCCCATGGTGTTCGTCGGCGGCGTCCTCGAAGGCGGCTACGCGGAGCTCGTGAAGCTCCGCGACCAGGGCAAGCTCAAGGGGTAGCCGTGATCAGGCGCGGGTGAACGCCGGGCACAGCGCGCGGGCCGCCTCGGCCGCGGCGCTCCACGCGTCACGTCGCGCCGCGCGAAACGCCGCGGTCGACCGGCGGTTCCGTGATATGCGGGAAGGCGCGGCGCGCCCTCGCGGCGGTCGCCGCGCTGAAGGAAGGCAGCACGGAGGCACCTCGTGACATCGCTCGGGATCCACGGAAGGCGGCGGGATGACGAGGCGAACGGCGCGGCTCGACGGCCGGGAGGCGGCGCGCCGTGAGCACCTACGCCATCAAGCGGCTGCTCTCCATCATTCCCACGCTCTTCCTCGTCGCCACCCTCGTGTTCATCCTGGTGCGCATCGTTCCGGGAGGCCCGTTCGACCAGGAGCGGGCCGTGCCCGTCGAGGTCCAGCGGCAGCTCGACGCCAAGTACCACCTGAACGATCCGGTGCTGAAGCAGTATGGCGACTGGCTCCTTGCGCTCGTCACCAGAGGCGATCTGGGCCCGACGTTCAAGTACCCGAACCGCACCGTCAACGAGATCATCGCCCTCAGCCTGCCCGTGTCGATGCAGCTCGGCTTCTGGGCGATGCTCTTCGCGCTCGCGATGGGCATCCCGCTCGGCATCGTCGGCGCGATCCGCCAGAACACCTGGAAGGACACGGCGGCCATGGGGGTCGCCATGGTCGGCCTCAGCGTGCCGCGGTACGTGCTGGCCCCGCTGCTCATGCTCGTCTTCTCGCTCAAGCTCTACTGGTTCCCTGTGGCGCGCTGGGAGACGTGGCGGCACATGGTGCTGCCGGTCATCTGCGCCGGGCTCCCGGTCGCGGCCTACATCGCCCGGCTGACGCGCGGCGGGATGCTCGAGGTGATCCGCTCGGATTTCATCCGCACCGCGCGCGCCAAGGGGCTCTCCGAGCGCAAGGTCGTCCTGAAGCACGCGCTCCGGGGCGGGCTGCTCCCGGTCGTGAGCTTCCTCGGCCCCGGCTTCAGCGGCCTGCTCGTCGGCTCCCTCGTCGTGGAGAAGATCTTCAACATCCCCGGCATGGGCCGCTATTTCGTCGAGGCGGCCACGAACCGCGACTACAACCTCGTGATGGGGGTCATGCTCGTTTACGGCTTCCTGCTCATGCTCTTCAACGCGATCGTCGACGTGGCGTACGCCTTCATCGACCCGCGCGTGGAGCTGCGCTGACCATGCTCCACGCCGCCCTCCCGCAGCCCGCCGCCCCCGGCGATCCGCCCGCTGTCCCCGGCGGCGCGGGCGGCGCGGCGCCAAGCCCTGCCGGCCCGCTGCGGCTCGACGCGCTGGAGCAGGGATCGAGCCTCGGTCGCGACGCGTGGCGGAGGCTCCGGAAGAACCGCGCCGCGGTCGCCTGCGGCGTCGTGCTCATCGCGATGATCCTCGCCTGCATCCTCGTCCCCGAGCTGTCGAGCTACCGGTACGACAAGGCGGATCTCAAGCTCGGCGCGCAGCCCCCGTCGCTCGCCCACTGGATGGGCACCGACTACTTCGGCCGCGACCTGATGGCCCGCGTCTTCTTCGGCGGGCGCATCTCGTTCGCGGTCGGCATCGTCGCGACGCTCGTGAGCTTCGTCATCGGCGTGAGCTGGGGCGGGGTAGCCGGCTACTTCGGCGGCAAGGTCGACGCGATCATGATGCGCATCGTGGACGTGCTCTACACGTTCCCGTTCCTGATCCTCGTCATCCTGCTCATGGTCTTCTTCGCGAACGACCAGACGGTCCTCTACCGCGCCTGGAAGGTCGCGCTCGGCCTCTTCGTCAAGGAGCCGTCGGACCCGAGCTACTTCCCCGTCTTCCAGATCGTCGTCGTCTTCGCGGCCCTCGGCGGCATCTCCTGGCTCACGATGGCCCGCATCGTCCGCGGCCAGGTCATCGCGCTGCGCGGACAGCCGTTCATCGAGTCGGCGCGCTCGATCGGCGTCGGGCACGCCGCGCTGATCTTCCGGCACCTCGTTCCGAACGCGGTCGGCCCGATCATCGTCTACACGACGCTCACCATCCCCGAGGTGATGATGACCGAGGCGTTCCTCAGCTTCCTCGGCCTCGGCACGCAGGAGCCGCTGTCGAGCTGGGGCCTGCTCGCGTCCACAGGCGCCGACGCGATGGACCTCTTCCCCTGGCAGCTCATCTTCCCGGCGCTGATGCTCGCGCTCACGCTGATCTGCTTCAACTTCCTCGGTGACGGGCTCCGCGACGCCCTGGATCCTCGCATCCGAAAGGACTGAAGGGCGGCGCGCCCCTCCCGGGACGCGCGCCGGCACGGACCATGCTGCCATGCTGATCGAGGTCAAGAACCTGAAGACCCACTTCTTCACCGAGGAGGGGGTGGTCCGCGCGGTCGACGGCATCTCCTTCAGCCTCGATCGCGGCGAGGTCCTCGGCATCGTCGGCGAGTCCGGCTCGGGCAAGAGCGTGACGAGCCTCTCGCTCCTGCGGCTCATCCCCGACCCGCCGGGCAGGATCGTCGGCGGCCAGATCCTGCTCGAGTCCGAGGGCGGCGTCGTCGAGGACCTCGTGGAGGCGAGCGAGGCGCGGATGGAGCGCGTCCGAGGCGACCGGATCGCGATGATCTTCCAGGACCCGATGACGTCGCTGAACCCCTACCTCCGGGTGAGCGAGCAGCTCATCGAGGTGCTGGAGCTCCACCGCGGCATGGGCCGCGCCGAGGCGCGCCGGCGCTGCGTCGAGATGCTGCAGGCGGTCGGGATCCCCGCGGCGGCGTCGCGGATCGACGACTACCCGCACCAGCTCTCGGGCGGGATGCGGCAGCGCGTGATGATCGCGATGGCGCTCCTGTGCGACCCGGATCTGCTGATCGCGGACGAGCCGACGACGGCGCTCGACGTCACGATCCAGGCGCAGATCCTCGACCTGATCGGGGAGCGGAAGGAGGCGCTCGGCGCGGCCGTCCTCCTCATCACGCACGATCTCGGCGTCGTGGCGAAGATGGCCGATCGCGTCGCGGTCATGTACGCCGGGCGCATCGTCGAGGAGGGCCCCGTCGGCGCCATCTTCCACGCCGCCCGGCACCCGTACACGATCGGCCTGTCGCGCTCGATCCCGCGGCTCGACGACGCGCGCGGCGCGGACCTGGTGCCCATCCCCGGGATGCCGCCCTCGCTCGCGCGCCTGCCGTCGGGCTGCCCGTTCCACCCGCGCTGCGCGCACGCGATCGCGGCGTGCCGGGAGGAGGCGCCGCCGCCGCGCGTCGTCTCGGGCGAAGGCAACAGGAAGGCGCTGCACGTCGTGCGGTGCCACGTCGAGGACGTCGCAGGACGAGCGCCATGACCACCGCCGCAACACCCCCGCCGCTGCTCTCGGTGCGCGATCTCAAGGTCCACTTCCCGGTGCGCCGCGGCCTGCTCCAGCGGCAGGTCGGCACGGTGCGCGCGGTCGACGGCGTCTCGTTCGACGTCGACCGGGGCGCGACGCTGGGCCTCGTCGGCGAGTCCGGCTGCGGCAAGTCGACGACCGGCCGGGGCATCCTCCGCCTCGTCCCGCCCACGTCGGGGAGCGTGAAGATCGACGGCCGGGAGATCCTGTCGCTCGACCCGCGCGCGCTGCGGAAGGCGCGCCGCGAGATGCAGATGATCTTCCAGGACCCGTACGCGAGCCTGAACCCGCGCATGACGGTCCACGACCTCATCGCCGAGCCGCTCTCCACCCACGGCCTCGTCTCGTCGCGCGACGAGGCGCTCCGCGAGGTGGCGGGCCTCATGGAGCTCGTCGGGCTATCGCCCTCGTACATGCGGCGTTATCCGCACGAGTTCTCCGGCGGCCAGCGGCAGAGGATCGGCATCGCCCGCGCGCTCGCCCTGAAGCCGAAGCTCGTGATCGCGGACGAGCCTGTCAGCGCGCTCGACGTGAGCATCCAGGCCCAGATCGTCAACCTGCTCGCGTCGCTCCAGCGCGAGCTCTCGCTCACGTACGTGTTCGTCGCGCACGACCTCGCCGTGGTCCGCCACCTGTCAAGCGAGATCGCGGTGATGTACCTCGGCCGGATCGTCGAGCGCGCTCGTCCAGACGAGCTCTTCCGTTCACCGCAACATCCGTACACGCAGACCCTGCTTTCGGCGATCCCGATCCCGGATCCCGACGTGGAGCGCACACGCCGCCGGCTGCCCCTCGTCGGCGAAGTGCCGAGTCCGCTGAACCCGCCGTCGGGGTGCCATTTCCACACACGCTGTCCCTATACGATGGACCGGTGCAGCGCCGAGGCCCCTCCGCTGGAGGAGCGTCGCCCTGGGCACTGGGCCGCGTGCCATCTCACGGAGTTGCCCACGGCACCTACGCATCCGTGATGTGATCCGGCGGCGCGCAATACCCCACATCGGCTGAGCTCGTTGTCCAGACATGACGTGGAATGTCCGATGACAGGATTTTCCTGACCTCTGCGTGCGGCAGGGGGGTTAGGATCCCTGGACCGATGCCGCGAATCTCCGACGCCACGCTTCGCGCCCAGATCCCGACGGCCCTCCTCATCGGCGGCGATCAGGCGTTGCTCCAGCGCTGCCAGACGGCGGCGATGGATGTGGGGATCATCGTCAAGGCGTGCCCTGTATCGATGGCCGCCGCGCTCGCGGAAGAGCGTCGTCCGGTGGTCATCGTGGTCACGTCGTCGACTTACGCGCTCGCTCCCGAGGCGTTCGAGGAGATCGCGCGCGACGTGGTCAGCACGCTCGTGCGGGTCGACGAGGCGATGGTGGAGGACGAACTCGGGGCGATGCTGGCCACGGCGGCGCGCGAGAGCCGCAAGCAGCGCTCGCGGCAGCAGACGCCCGGTCGCTACTCGATGATGCCTGCGGACGAGGGCGCGTCGGTGCCGCGCTCGGAGCGCATGACCATCGGGGTGATGAAGGCGGCCCCGTCGTCGCGGCGCGACCCCGAGGCGACGCCGCTGCCGCGCTCCGGGCCGCGCAGCGCGGGCGCGCAGGAGCCGCGCAGCGCAGGCGCGCAGGAGCTCGCGTACCGCGAGCGCGTGGCGGCTGCCGTGGCTGCGCAGCGGCCGGAGCGCTCACGCGCGGAGGCGCCGGGGGAGGCGGCGTACCGCGCCCGCGAGGCGCCCGTGCCGCGCTCGGAGCGCCTGGGGGTCATGGTGGGGCCGCCCTCGTCGCGCGCGCGCCGTGAGCTGCCCGCTCCGACGCCTCTCCCGCCGCCGCCGGCTGCCGGCCCGGTGGTTGCGCGCCGGGACGCGTCTGCGCCGCCCTCGGTGAGGGGGGGCGCCCATGCGCGGCGGGATGTGCCGGTGCAGGCATCGCCGGCGGCTGGAGCCTACGTGCGGCGGGATACGCCGCTGGCGGGCTCGCATCCGGTCGAGGCCTACGTGCGGCGGGATACACCGGTGGCTGGCTCGCAGCAGGCCGGGGCGTACGCGCATCGGGAGGCGCCGGCCGCGACGTCTGCACGGCGGGAGACGTCCGCGCAACAGGCCGTTCCGAGCTCGCGGCAGCAGGCCGGGGTGGCTCCACGCCGGGATACGCCGGCGGCGCATGCGCTTCCGCGGCAGGTGCCTCCGTCGCCTGCCGCGCAGCCGTGGGAGCAGCGCGACCTGCAGCCGTGGGAGCAGCGCGACGCGCAGCCGTGGGAGCAGCGCGACGCGCAGCCGTGGGAGGAGAACATCGGCCCGCAGCCAGGCGCGGCATCCCCGCAGCGGGATGTGCTCGCGATGGGCTCGCAGGACGGCGAGGCGCACCGCGGTCACTCCGCGCCGTCGCCGAGCTCCCACCGCGCGCCGCCGAGCTCCCACCGCGCGCCGCCGAGCTCCCATCAAGCGCCGCCGAGCTCCCATCAGGCGCCGCCGTCCTCTCGCAGGGCGCAGTTCCACGTCGACATCGCTCTCCTGTTCGATGAGCGAGGTCTGCCGCGCGCCGATCCCCAGGCGAAGTGACGCTCGACCGGGGCGCGCCGTGCGGCTCATCCGTTGGCGGGGCGCCGGGCGATCCCTTTGTCGGCGAGCGGCCGCGTCGCACGGGTGACCGGCGGCGCGGCGGAGGGTAAGCTTCGCGCGGCCATGACGACAGGGACGAAGCAGGAGTCGATCCACGGCAAGCTCGTTCGCGCGCTCGATCCCGTGCACATCGAGGTGGAGAACGAGAGCCGCATGCACAGCGTGCCGGTGGGCTCGGAGACCCACTTCAAGGTGCTCGTGGTGAGCGAGGCATTCCGGGGCCTGAGCCCGCTCGATCGCCACCGCCGCGTCAACGACGTGGTGCGCGAGGAGTTCCGCGCCGGGCTGCACGCCCTGACGATCCGCGCGATGACACCGGACGAGTGGGAGCGGCAGGGGGGCGCGGACTTCCGCTCTCCCGCGTGCCTGGGCGGCTCCAAGGCGGCGCCGGAGCCCGGCGCCAAGTCGGGCTGAGCGGCGAGGCGCGCATGGAGCTCGTCGTCGCGCTCGTCTCGGACCTTCACTTCGGCCCGGAGGCATCGTTCGGGGGCAAGCTGCGCAAGCTCACCGGCGAGGCGCCCGCCCTGACCCGCGCCTTCGTGAGGCGGATGAACGAGGTCACGCGGCCCGATCTCGTCGTGAATCTGGGCGACGACATCGAGGACGAGGGGCCCGAGGCCGATCGGGAGCGCTACGGCGCCTGCATGGCCGCGCTCGGCGGCCTGAAGGCCGAGCTCTTCCACGTCGCCGGCAACCACGACGTGATCCACCTGAGCGAGGCCGAGCTGCTGTCTGCCTGGGGCAGACCCGAGGCGACGCGGCTCCACTACGCCTTCGACCGCGGCGGCTTCCATTTCACGGTCCTCCACACGCGCGAGCGCAAGGATCACGACATCTCGCTCGGGCCAGAGCAGCTCGCCTGGCTCGGAGAGGACCTCGCGGCGTCCTCGCTGCCGAAGATCGTGCTGATGCACCACAGCGCGGCCGATCAGGATCTCCGGGGCAACCGCTGGTTCGAGGGGAGCCCGCACATCTGCCTCGTGCGCGAGCGGCGCGCGATGCGGAAGATCTTCGAGGAGCACGGCGTGCTCGCCGTCTTCAACGGTCATCTGCACTGGAACCACCTCGACGTGATCCGCGGCATCCCGTACGTGACGCTCCAGAGCCTGATCGAGAACCTCGACGACGACGCGCCGGGTCGCCCCGCCGCGGCGCACGCGGTCGTGCGGCTCGGCCCGAAGCGCATCGTCGTGGAGATCGAGGGCGCCGAGCGGGCGCGCTACCAGTTCGACCGGCGGTAGGGGGCGGAGCGCGCCCGAGCGGCAGATTGAACGGGGAGACGGGGAAGCGGGGAGATGGGTGGGATTTCACTCCCCGTCTCCCCACCTCCCTGTGAACTTCACGAGAAATTGGAGGGGATTCTTCAGCCGGCGCCCGCCGATTCAGCCGATGTCGTGAGCGCGGCGCGTCGCCGGCCCGGCCGGGAATCGGCCGAGAGATCCGCGCCATTGCCCGGTTCCGATCGTCGGTTTCAGGCGTGCGTCGGCTCGGAACTCCAATTGACACCTCATTCCGGGGCACTTTAGCGTTATTCTCGACTTTCATGCGTCGCAACGACTCACGCCTCCGCCCCGCTCTCCTCCTCGCGCTCGCCTTGTTCGGCGCCGATTGCGGTGACGACGCCATCTGTTCGCCAGGCGCCCTGTCCGCCTGTTTCCTCGCCGACGGGTCGCTCGGCGCGCAGCAGTGCAACGCGGATGGCACCGCGTTCGGCGCGTGTGCCCCCGTGGCGAGCGGGTCTCGACGAGGGTGCGAACACCTCGACGAAGCGTGCTGCCCCGCGCTCCCCGAAGAGCTCGTCGCGGGCTGCCACGCCGCAGCGAGCCAGGAGAACGACGCCGCGTGCGACGATTTCCTCGCGAGCGCCAACGCGGTCGATCTCTGCACCGGAGGGCCCGGCGAGGGCGGCGCGCCGGTGGTCCCTTATGGCCCGAGCTGCGCCGGCCTGCTCGACGCGTGCTGCGCGGCGCTGCCGGCGCAGCTCAGAGAAGCGTGCCACGCGACCGGATTCCGGGGCAACGAGCAGCTGTGTCACCGGTTCCTGGAGAGCGACGCCAAGGACAACGGCTTTTGCGCCGACGTCGACCCCGCGGCCGAGAGCTGCGGTTATCTGTCGGAGCGGTGCTGTCCCTCGCTCCCCGAGGGGGCGCGCGAGCGCTGCGCCGCCCTCGCGGGGGAGTCCGACGCGGCGCGGTGCCTCGACTACCTCGGCGGCGCAGCGGACGCGGGCCGCTGTCCGAGGCTCGCCCCGGACGAGCCGTTCAGCGCGGCTCCGTGCGAGGCGCTGCTCGATACGTGCTGCGCGACGCTCGATCCTGAGCTCGCGGTCGAGTGCGATCTGGCCGCGATGTCGGGGGGCCATGCCCGCTGCGCGGCGTTCACCAGCTCGATCCGCGCGTTCGGCCTCTGCCTCGACGGCGACGGCGCGGGGGGCGGCGGCGACGGCTGCGGGGACACGTCGAGCGACGTGGACAACTGCGGATTCTGCGGCAACGTCTGCGGCGACCAGCACGCGACGCCCTCGTGCGCGGCCGGCAGGTGCTCGCTCGCGTGCGACCTCGGCCACGCCGACTGCGACGGCGAGCCTGCGAACGGCTGCGAGGCAGACGTCGAAGGCGACGCGAACAACTGTGGGGCCTGCGGCAACACCTGCAGCGCGCTCCACGCCGCCGCGACCTGCGTCGCGGGCGCCTGCGAAGCCGTGTGCGACGCCGGGTACGCCGACTGCGACGGCCAGCCTGCGAACGGCTGCGAGGTCGCGCTCGCCTCGGACCCGTTCAACTGCGGCGCGTGCGGCAACGACTGCGCGGGCGGCCTCTGCAGCGCCGGCGGGTGCGCCCCGGGCGCCACCTCGCTCGCCTCGGGCCTCGCGGTGCCTTCGGCGCTCGTCCTCGACAACAGCGCCCTTTACCTGGTCGGCTTCCAGCACGCCGGCGGCATCGCCGTCCGCGTCGACAAGGTCTCCGGCGGCGCGACGTGCCTCGCCAACGGGGCTCCTCCCGGGGTCGTGGGCTGCAGCGCCGACCGCTTCGAGGACATCGCGCTCCTCGGCGCCGACGCCGTCGTCACCGGCTCGTCCGGCGTGGTCCGGTACCCCTTGTCCGGCGGCGCCGCGATCCCCCTCACCACAGAGATCCCCGACCCCTGGGCCGTCGTCACCGACGGCAGCGAGGTCTGGTTCACCTCGCTCTCCCAGGGCGGGATCTACCGCGTCGACGCCCTCGCGAGCGGACAGCGCGCGCAGGAGATCACCGGCGTGTTCTCCGAGCCCGGGGGCGCGCTCGCGAGCGACGCGGAGCACCTCTACTGGTCCCGGATCGACGGCACCGTCGTGAAGCTCCGCAAGGACGGCACCGAGCGGCGCCAGATCGCGTCCGGACAGGTGGTGGACACGACGAACCTCACGCCTCACACCCTCGCCGTCGACGCCGGACACCTCTTCTGGAGCAGCCCGAACGGGTTCGTGTTCCGGCTCGCCAAGGACGGCGCCGACCTCACGGTGCTCGCCGACGACCAGCCGAACCCCGCCGGGATCGCCGTCGATCCCGGCGACGGCGGCGCTGTCTACTGGGCCAACCGCGTCGGCTCGATCCGCAAGGTCCCGAAGGCCGGAGGCGCCGTGACGACGCTCGCCGTCGGCCAGCGCGACGCGATCGCGATCGCCGTCGACGAGGCGTTCGTCTACTGGGCGACCCGGGCGGGGGACGTCCGCAAGATCGCGAAGTGAGCTGAGAGCAGCCGGGAGATGCAGCGCATGCACGATCGCGTCGAGGGCAGTCCGTCGCACCGAAGCCCTGTCTCGAGCCACCTCCGGCGTGTGCCGGCGGTGCGCCTCCTCGGGACGCTCGCCGTGCTGCTCGCCGCCGGGGTGGTGGCCGGCATGGGCTGCGGCAGGGAGCCGCCCCCGCCCGCCGTCGCGGCGCCGCCCCTGGGCGCGCAGGCGAACGACGACGCGTGCGCGTGCAGCGGCGGCTTTTATTACAACGGCGAGGCGATCCCGATCGAGGACACCCGGTGTGACAGCTTCGTGTGCGGGCGCGACCTCATCGCCTATCACTGCGTCGACCTCGGCGCGAACGACAACTGGCGCAGCTTCCCGGGGAACAGGTGCGGCGATCTCTCCTGTCCTGGCGCAGGGACCTTCTGCGGCGCGGACGTCGTGAACGGCGAGCCCGCGGCCCTGTACCAGTGCGCGGGCGCGGGGCAGATCCCGCTCGAGTGGACGATCTGCGAGGGGGGCTGCCGGCGCGGGGCGTGCACCGAAGCCGCGACCAGCGAGTGCCCATGCGAGGTCCCGCCCGTGGCCGGCGGCGAGCACATCCCGCGCACCTGCGGGCAACGCGTGTGTTTCCCGACCGGCGCTGGCAGCGACGGGGTGAAGATGGTGTGCACCGCGGATGGGTGGCAGAGCCTGGGGCTCTCGTGCACGCAGCGCGCGGGCACCTGCAGCGCCTGCCGCGGGGTGCAGGACAGCTTCGACAACGAGGTGACCACGACCGCGTGCGGCGAGACGATCTGCGGCCTCGGGCACGGCAACCGCAGCGAATGGATCTGCGGAGAAGCGGGGTGGCTCGACCTCAATCGCCCCTGCGAACCGGGCGAGCCGGAGGACGAGGGCGCGGAGTTCGGCCGCTGCCCGGAGCAGTTCCAGGACAAGGACGGGAAATGGAAGTCGGTCGAGCAAGGCCAGACCTTCTGCGGTGATCAGGTCTTTCGCAGCCCCTGGAACAACGACCTGGCGCGGAGCTTTGGCGAGCCCTTGATCCGCATCAAGGGAGAGGCGACGCAGCTCTTCGCCTGCCCCGGGCCGGGCGCCCGCCCTGTGCCTTATCGCGACTGCTCCGCGCTCGGCGGCAGCGGCGAGTGCAAGCCCGTGCGGGAGCTGCCGGGCATGCACTACCACGAGGTCACCGGCGAGCAGCCCCAGGACGGCGCCAGGACGATCCGCGACTGGGACCGCTGCGACGAGGGGTGCCCCGCGGTCCCCGACGTGGTGTACGCCATGGCGGGGCCGGACGGCAACCGCTTCTGCCGCCATCTGTTCTGCGGGCAGCACGGGGTCACCGGTCGCGTCGGGACCTTGTACCAGTGCGCCTACGACGATTGGTCGTTCTGTCCACCGCCGGCGCAGTCCACGAGCGCCGTCGTGGGCCGCCCGGTGCCGTACGAGGAGTGTTCCGCGGCGTGTCTTCCGCGCGACGCCAAGACCCAGCACGACGTGTGTGATGCCACCTCGGATCAAGAGCCGTTCGGGATCCCGGATCCGGCGCCGGATCCGAGCCCTTCCTCGCGATGCGATGCGATCGTCGATTACCAGGGGAACGAGGTCCCTCTGTCGTCGCGGCGGCGGGGCGCGAGCGTCTGCGGCCGCGGCGGGCAGGTGTTCGAGTGCCGCGATCGGCAGCTCTACCGCCCCGACGGCTGGCACGCCACGGGCGTCTCCTGCGGCACGGCGTGCGGGATCTGTGGCCCCGATCCGTACGGGACCCAGTCCTCGTTCTGCGAGTCGGTCACGGACTTCTTCGGCAACGCGTGCAGCGATATCACCGCCGATCCGGGGGCGATCCTCTGCAACAACGTCGAGAACGTGGGGTTCAACGAGCCAGCGTACTGCGGCCACAACCCAGACCTGCACGCCCCGGGCGACCCGTGGATGCTCTACCACTGCAAGGCGTACTGCGAGCGCCAGGACGGGGCCGAGACCCGCCTCGTGCCGTGCGAGGGGAGCGAGGGTTATGACCCGACCGGGCGAGAGAAGAAGCGCCACTACCTCTTCGACCACGCGACCTACTGCCCGCTGGGGTGCATGATCAACGAAAGGGTGAACGACGCGTGCCTCGCGCCGACAGGGACCCTCCAGTTCCCCTTTCCCGATCACAGGATGATCCAGAACATCGGTCACAAGCCGGACTGGCAAGATGGACGGCACCTCGGCGAGGACATCGGCAAGGTGAGCGGCCGGACGGACGGCACCTACGTGTTCCCGATCGCTCCGGGCAAGCTCCTCCGGGCCGGGATCAACTGCTCGCAGTACCTCGGCATCGCGCTCGTCGAGCATCGCTTCAAGGAGAACGGCGAAGAGAAGCGGTTCTGCTCGTTCTACGGGCACCTCGACGTCGATGAGCTGGCGACGGCCCTCGTGGGACAGGACGTCGGCACGGAGACGCCGCTCGGGAAGATCGCCTATTGGGACGACATCCCGAGGCAACACAACATCCATTGCGCGGAGAAGTGGACGGAGTGCCCGTCAGAGGACAGCTTCCCCTGCGACGCGGGCAACTCGCACCTGCACTACACCGTGCTCTCCGACGCCGAGTGCGGGCGCTTCGACGACGGCGGCGGCGCGCCGCCCGGGTACGATGGGTGCGACAAGGAATCGGCGGTCGGCTACCTCGACACGGAGACGCGGATCGAGTCCTATACCGCGCTCGACGCCACCTGCGAGACCACCATCTCCCAGCCCGACGGATACATCTCCCCGGAGTGGTTCGTGACCTCTCGTCTGCATTGACCCACCGTCCGCGCCAGCGTCGGGCGCCGCGCGGGGAGGCAGGTGTCCTCGGTCCCGCTCGCGCCTCGCGCCGGCGGGCGCGCGACGTCAGGCGGTGGTCGGCGGGAGCGGCATCACGCACTCCACGAAATAGCGCAGGATGTCCTGCGGGGTGATGATCCCGACGAGGCGCCCCTCGCGCACGACCGGCAGGTGGTGGATCCGGTTCGCGCGCAGCAGGGTCATCACCTCGTCCGTGGGCATGAACTCGTCCACGCAGATGGGCGGGGTGCTCATCACGTCTGCAGCCGTCATGCCTGCGTACTCCTTGCGCAGGAGCACGCCCAGGAGATCCGTCTCGCTGACGAACCCGATGATGCGGTGCCCCTCGTCGATGACCGGCGCGCCGCTCAGGCGATGGTTGGCGAACAGCTGCAACATGTCGAGGACCGGCGTGCCGTGCTCCAAAGCGATCACGCGCTCGGTCATCAGATTGCGCGCATGGCCCTTCATGGTCCGGGGCATGTAATGCTCGGCACGCAGCGGCGTCAAGTGCGCGCCGACGCACCGCGCCGAGCAGCCCGTTCAGCCGCCGTCCTTTCCACGTCCCACGTCTCACGCCGATCCATGCCCACGCCGGGCCTCGCGCACGCCCTCCGTCGAGCGACCGCTGCGGACGGCCGGGAGGCGCGACGCACCGGTCGGCTCGGCGCTCGGCCGGCCTCGGCGCCTCCTGCCGGCCGCCCCGGCGGCCCGCAGGTCCGCCGAGGGAGCTCAGGACGCCGACCGCGGGGGCCCGGGAGGCGCAGGCCCAGGCCGTCGTCCGCTCGGATGGAGCGAGCCCACCGAGCGCCTTCGGGGCGCCTCCCGGCCGGAAGGTTGGCTGTCAGCTACAGGCCATCATGTCGCCGCCAATCGCACTTCGACCTCGCCCCATCGCTCCTCCGTCCCCGGTGCCAGCATCGCTGTCCATGATGCCTTGGACAGAGCGGGAGTCTCGCGCCGACAGCGCCAACAGAGCGATCGCACCCCGACACAAAAAAAGCGACCCTTGCGTGCGCGTCGGTCTTTGCCCGGCGGTGTATCAGTGACATCTTTCCATTTGTTGCTGTAGCGGAGATGGCCCCATCGGCCGCTCCGACTCGTGGGCTTCTTCGCGGCTCGTGCATCTGAACAAGATCACGCACCGGCGTTCGATGCGCGCACCCCTTGGCCCGCGCCTCGGCGCCGGTCGTTTCGGGAGCCCGTGGGCCACGCGCTCATGGGCATCCCAGGGGGGCGTTATCCATGGAGCATTCGCCGAAGCTGGCTGCACTCCTCCTGGCCATCGCGGCGCTCTTCGCGAGCGCGTGCGCGGTGGCGCTCGATCCGGACGCTCCGGCCGAGGACGCCGGGGACGCCGCGTCCCAGGCCGCTCAGACGGCGAACGCGCTGACGTCGAACGCGTTGACGTCGAACGCGCTGACGTCGAACGCGCTGACGTCGAAGGCGCTGATCTCGAACGCGCTCACGGCCGAGGCGCTCTCCGGCCACCCGCTCACGGCCGAGGCGCTCCGTGACCCGGCCGCGCGCACCCTGCTGAAGTACGTCGCGGGATGCGCGCTCCCCGCGGGCGAAGGCTTCACCGTCGCCGTCGGCGACGACGAGTTCTCCTTCCCGGGGGAGCTCGGGCTCGCGGCGAGCTGGGGTGAGGAGGGCGGCGCCTGCGACGAAGCTTGCCGGTCCTGGGTCAGCGGCTGCGTCCTCGCCCGCGTCAACTATCTCGGGCACAGGGTGAGCATCTCCGTCCGCGGGGATCGCAAGGAGCTCCGGGCCGACAAGGGCGAGCGCGCGGCCTACCCGAGGCGCGAGGCCACCTACTACGGCAACATCTTCGCGCCGCAGCGCCGCTACCACGCGTGCCTCCCCCCCGAGCCTTCGTCGCTCGTGCGATCCTGCGGGCCGTCGCTCGAGACGTGCGCGATCCAGGTCGCCGGCTCGTGCGGCAGCCTGTGCGACGCGCCGAACAGCGACGGGAGCTTCCCGAACTGCCGCGGCAAGATCCGCAGCAACTCGGGCAAGCTCATCGTCGAGAAGACGCCGAACCTCGGCTCCGTCACCGTGTTCCTCATGGACGACTGACGTGGGCCACGCGGAGATCATCGCGGGGCGCTTCGCCGTCGAGGGCGAGGCCGCCTCCGGAGGGATGGGCACCGTCTACAAGGCCTACGACCGCCTCGGCGGCGCGGCGGTCGCCCTCAAGATCGTCCGCCTGAGGAACGAGATCCAGATCGAGCGGTTCGAGCGGGAGGCCGCCCTCCTCGCCGCGCTCGTCCACCCGGGCATCGTGCGCTACGTCGCGCACGGCAGCACCCCGGAAGGCGATCGCTACCTCGCCATGGAGTGGCTCGACGGCGAGGACCTCGCCGCGCGCCTCGCGCGCCGCGTCCTGCCGGCGAGCGAGGGGCTCTTGCTCGTGCGCCGGGCCGCCGACGCCCTCGCGTTCGCGCACGCGCGCGGCATCGTCCACCGCGACATCAAGCCGAGCAACCTCTTCCTCCCGGGCGGGGACGCCGGGCGGGTCAAGCTCGTCGACTTCGGCATCGCGCGGCCCAGCAGCGACGCCGGGCGCGTCACGGTCACCGGCGGCGTCCTCGGCACGCCGGGGTACATGGCCCCGGAGCAGATCGAGGCGCACAGCGCGCCCGACCCGCGCGGCGACGTGTTCTCCCTCGGGTGCGTCCTCTTCGAGTGCCTCGCCGGCCGCCCCGCCTTCGCGGGCGCGAGCCCGATGGCCGCGCTCAGCAGGGTGCTGCTGATGAATCCGCCCCGCCTCCGCGACGTGCGCGCGGACGCGCCTGCGCCGCTCGACGAGCTCGTCGCGCGCATGCTCTCCAGGCAGCCCGGCGACCGCCCGCGCGACGGCGCCGAGGTCGCGGCCGAGCTCGACCGGATCGCCGCGATGGGGGGCGGGTGGACCGCGCCGCCCGACGCGCCGACGCTCTCGGGCGGCGCGCCGCTGGACGCGCCGGCCCACGGCCTCGCCCCACGCGACCGCGCCGCCCTCACGCTGGGCGAGCAGCGCGTGGTGAGCCTCGTCTTCCTCGGCGAGCCCGGCCACGGCGCAGCCCGGGCGCCGCAGCCCGCCCCGCCGGCCCAGGAGGCCCCTGGCGAGCCGCCGCCCGGCTCGCGCAGGTCGCAGCTGCCGCCCGCCTCTTGCAGGTCGCAGCCGCCGCCCGGATCGAGCAGGTGGCAGCCGCCCACGACGAGCGCGCGGGCCGCGGAGATCCGCTCGCTCGTCGAGCTCCACGGCGGCAGGCTCACGCAGCTCGTCCCGGGCGTGGAGCTCGTCATGATGTCCGGCCCCGGCAGCGCCGTGGATCGCGCCGAGCGCGCCGCCCAGTGCGCGCTCGCCCTCCGCGGCGAGCTCCCGGGCGCACCGCTCTGCGTCATCACGGGGCGGGGCGTCATCTCCGCGGGCCTCGCCGAGGGCGATGTCATCGACCGCGGCCTCGCCGAGCTCCGCGCGGCGCTCGATCAACGTGAGGTGCGCGCGGTGCGCATCGACCGCGCGACCGCCGACATGCTCGGCCCGCGCTTCGTCGTCGCGCACGCCGCACCCGCGGCGCGGAGCGGGCCGCTCGTCCTTCACGGCGAGCGCGCCGTGGACGAGGTCGCCCCCGCCCTGCTCGGGAAGCGCACCCCGTGCGTCGGCCGCGCCCGCGAGCTCTCGATGCTCCACGGCGTGCTCGCCGGCTGCATCTCCGAGGCGCTCGCGAGCGCGGTGCTCGTCCTCGGGCCGCCCGGCGCCGGCAAGTCCCGGCTCCGCCTGGAGCTCTTCGCCACCCTGCGGCAGCGGGACGAGCCGATCGAGATCCTCTGGGGCCGCGCCGACTCGGGCTCTCCCGGCTCGCCGTTCGGCATGATCGCGGACGTGCTCTGCCGGGCCGCCGGCCTCCGCGCGCGCGACCCGGCGTGGGCGCGGCAGCGCAAGCTGAAGCAGCGGCTCGGGCGTCACCTGGGCGGCCCGGCGCTCGATCGCGCGGCGGCGTTCCTCGGCGAGATCACCGGCGCGCCGTCGCCGGAGCACGCCCGCATGGTGCGGGCGGCGCGCCAGAGCGCCACCGGCATGAGCGACGGCGTGGGGGCCGCCTGGGAGGACTGGCTCGCCGCCGAGTGCGCCGCGCGCCCCGTGCTCCTCGCGCTCGAGGACCTGCACTGGGGCGACGCCGCCACCGTGCGCCTGCTCGACGCGACGCTGCGGAACCTCCGCGAGCTCCCGCTCATGCTGCTCGCGCTCGCGCGCCCGGACGTCCACCGGCAGTTCCCGAGCCTGTGGGCCGAGCGCGAGGTGCAGACGATCAAGCTCGGCCCGCTGCCGCGCCGCGCGAGCGCGGAGCTCGTGCGCGCCGCGCTCGGCGAGCCCGTGCCCGAGGGCGTGGTCGCGCACCTCGTCGAGCGCGCCGGCGGCAACCCGTTCTACCTGGAAGAGCTCATCCGCGCGGTCGCGAGCGGCAAGGAGGAGCTCCTGCCCGAGTCGGTGCTCGGCACGGTGGAGGCGCGGCTCGACGCCGAGGGCAACGAGGGCAAGCGCGTGCTCCGGGCGGCCAGCATCTTCGGCGATCGCTTCTCGAAGCGCGGCGTCGCGGCGCTGCTCGGCGGCGAGGAGCGCCTCGCCGACGTGGAGGCCTGGCTGACGGCGCTCGCCGACCGCGAGCTCGTCGCGCCGGCCTCGGCGTCGGCGGGCCTCGCCGACGCCGTCGACTACGTCTTCCGCCACACGCTCGTCCGCGAGGCCGCGTACGCCATGCTGACCGAGCGCGATCGCGCCCTCGGCCACCGGCTCGCGGGCGCGTGGCTCGAGCGGAGCGCCTCCGCCGATCCGGGGGGCGTGGCCGAGCACTTCCGCCGCGGCGGAGAGCCCGGCCGCGCGGTGCGCTGGTACCGCCGCGCGGCCGAGCAGTCGCTCGAGGCGAACGACCTGCGCGCCGCGATCGAGCGCGCCGCGTGCGGCGAGGCGTGCGGCGCCGAGGGCGAGGATCTCGGCGCGCTCCGGCTGGTCGCGGCCGAGGCCAGCGTCTGGACGGGCGACCTCGCGGCGGCCGAGGAGCTGGGCGCGTCCGCGGCCGAGCTGCTCCCCGCCGGCTGCGCCGGGTGGTTCCGGGCGCTCACCCAGATCGCCGCCGCGGCCGGGAAGCTCGGCGCTGTCGACCGCGTGGCGCGGTGGGCCGCCGTGGCCGAGGGGATGTCCGCGGCGCCGCCCTCCCACGCGTCCGCGGCGCCGCCGTCCTGCGCGCCTCCGGCGCCGACCTCCGCCGCGCCCGCGGGGCCGCCGTCCGCCGCGTCCGGGGCGCTGTCCTCCGGCGCGGCCGCGCTGCGCCGCGCCCGGATCGCGTGCTTCTGCGAGTGCGGCGCGCAGCTCGTCTTCGGCGGCCGCTACGCCGAGGCCGACGCGCTGCTCGCGCGCATCGACGAGGACCTCCGCGCGCCTCCGCCGCCGGACGCCGAGCTCGTCGCGATCGCGCAGCAGCTCCGGGCGATCCGCGCCTCGGCCGGCGGCGATCCCGAGGCGTGCCTCGAGGGCCTGGAGGCGGCGCTCGCGGCCTTCGAGCAGGCCGGGGACAGGCGAAGCGCGTGCGTGATCGGCGCGAACCTCGGCTTCATCTACGCCGAGCTCGGCGAGCTCGGGGCGGCCGAGTCCGTCCTGCGCGCCGCCCTGGAGGCCGCCGACCGGATGGGGCTGCGCGAGCTCGAGACGGTGGCGCTGCACAACCTCGGCCACGCGCTCGGGCTGCTCGGCAAGCTCGACGAGGCGCTGCTCGTCGAGCGGCGCGCGGTGGAGGCGTTCCAGCGGCGCGGCGACCTCCGCATGGAGGGCGTGGCGCGGACCTACCTCGCGAAGATAGCGCTCCTCTCCGGCGACGCCGCGACCGCCGAGCGGGAGGCGCGCGCGGCCGAGGCGGCGCTGCACGTGGCCCCCCGGCTGCGCGCGGCCGCCGTGGCGGTGCGCGCGCGGGCGCTGCTCGCCGCGGGCGAGGTCGCGGCGGCGCTCGGCGCGGCGCGGGCGGCGTTCGGCGAGCTCGCGGCGCTCGGATCCCTGGAAGAAGGGGAGTCGCTCGTGCGGCTCGCCTACGCCGAGGCGCTCGCGGCGTCCGGCGCCCACGGCGAGGCGTCCGCGGTGCTCTCGGAGGCCAGGGAGCTCCTGCTCGCGCGGGCGCGGCGGATCGCGGACCCGCGGCGGCGCGAGCGGTTCCTGACGGCGGTGCCCGAGAACGCGCGCATCGTCCTCGGCGCGCTCGGCGCGACGGCGACCTAGCCGCCCCGAGGGCTCGCGCCCTCCGCCTCGCCCGCCCGCGTGTCCCCGGCCCTCGCCGCGACATGGGGGGTTGGGCGCCCCTGCGCTGATGCCCTGTCGCGCCGCCTGGACCGACGTGACCGGTGGAGGGGAGGACACCGGCCTGCCGATTGTCCAGGATACGCGAGGTGCTTGTTGCGCTGAGAGCCTGTGAGTTCTGCTTGATTCGAATTAAAAAAATACTCTATCAGAGGTGACAGGTGATCAGACGAGCTCATTCCTCCAGCACGCGCGCCGCACTCCCCACCGCCCTCACACCCGCTCGAAATCAGGAGAGAGTCGAGAGAAAACGATGGGCCGGGCGCCGAATGTGGATTGACGCATTGCGGTGCACGGCGGGAGCCGTCGTGATGCTGCTCTCGCAAGGATGCGTCGCGTCGATGGACGAGCCGGCGGACGCGGAGCGCGCCGAGGTCGGCGAGGGCGCGCTGGCGATGAAGAGCTATGCACAGACGCGGTATCCAATCGTGCTCTGTCACGGAATGGCCGGCTTCAAGGCGATGTTCGGGGTGATCGACTACTTCGGTGGGATCGCGGCGGCGCTGCGCGCCGGCGGAGCGGAGGTGTATGCCACCGAGGTGCCCCAGTTCGACAGCACCGAGGCGCGGGGGGAGGCGCTGCTCGCGCAGGTCGAGGATATCGTCGCGCGCACCGGGAGCGGGAAGGTCAACCTGGTCGGGCACAGCCATGGCGGGCTCGACGCCCGGTATGTCGCCGCGGTGCGGCCGGATCTCATTGCCTCGGTGACCACCATCGGGTCTCCGCATCAGGGGGCCGAGCTCGCCAGTTTCCTCCAGGAGAACCTGCGGGAGGGCGGGTTCGCGGAGGGGGCGCTCTCGTTCCTCGCCAACAGCCTCGGCGCGGTGCTCAGCCTGCTCAGCGGGCACACGGCGCCCCAGGACGCGATCGCCGCCGTCAGGTCGCTCTCCGCCGCCGGGATGCGCGAGTTCAACGCGCGTTACCCGGCCGGGCTGCCCGACGGCCGGTGCGGGCAGGGCCCCGCCGAGGAGGGCGGCGTGCGCTTCTTCTCGTGGTCGGGGACATCGATCGTCACGAGCCTCATCGATCCGACCGACCTGACGCTCGGGCTCATCTCCAAGCTGTATTCGGAGTCGAACGACGGGATGGTGGGCAGGTGCAGCTCCCATTTCGGGGTGGTGCTCCGCGACGACTATGGGATGAACCACCTCGACGAGGTCAATCAGCTCTTCGGGTTTATCAACCTGTCTGGGCCGAACCCGAAGTCCGTGTTCCGGTCGCACGCGAGCCGGCTGAAGGGCATCGGTCTCTAGCCTCCTGGGGGCCCTTCGTGGTGCGTCGTCGCAGGACAGCTCTACTCGTGGCCATGGCGCTCGTCGCGACGATCGGCGTGGGGCGCCTCGTCTCGGGGGAGCGGCACCGGCAGGCCGCGCCCTCCGGCCGGTCGAACGGGGCCGCGCGCGTCGGTCGGAAGGAGACGCTGCCCGCGCTCTCGGTCGCGCCGTCCCCCGCGCGCCTCCGGCAGGCGCTGTCGGTCTCGCGGCCCCCCGCGGCGCCGCGCCCGCCGACGAACGCCGCGCCGCCCTCGCTCCGCGGCACGGACGTCGACGGCGCGGTGACCGTCGACGAGCGCGGCGATCTGGTCGTCGGCCCGGAGCTGCTCGGGCTGTTCGACTACTTCCTCAGCGCCACCGGCGAGGAGCCGGCGCCGGCGATCAGGGCCCGCATCGTCGCGGCGATCCGCGAGCGGGCCGCGGGGCCCGCCGCGGAGCAGGCGATCGCGCTCCTCGACCGGTACCTCGGCTACCGCGAGGCGGCCGGCGGGGCGCGCGTGGAGCAGGAGGCCGATCCGGCGGCGCGCCTCGCCGCGCTGCGCGAGATCCGGCGCGCATGGTTCGGCGAGGAGGCCGCGGAGCGGCTGTTCGGCGACGAGGAGCGGGAGATCGACGCGGCGATCGAGGAGTCCCGCATCCTCACGGACGAGGCCCTCTCGCCGGAGGAGCGCGACGCGCGGATCGCGGACGTCGAGGCGGCGCTCCCGGAGCCCGTCCGCGAGGCGCGCGAGGCGGCGACGCGCCCGCTCGCGCAGCAGGCCGAGGAGCAGGCGCTCCGGGAAGCGGGCGCCTCGGACGAGGAGATGCACGCGCACCGGGTCGCGACGGTGGGCCCCGAGGCCGCGGACCGGCTCGCGGAGCTCGATCGGCAGCGGGCGGCCTGGCGGCAGCGCCTCGACGCCTTCGCCGGCGCGCGCGCGGACATCGAGGCGACGGCGGCCGATCCCGACGCGCGGCGCGCCGCCGAGGAGGCGCTCCTCGAGCGCTCGTTCACGCCCGAGGAGCGGCTGCGCGTGGGGGCGATCCTGGGTCTCGCCCGGTGACGGCCGCGCCTACATCGATCCGCTGATCGAGAGCCCGAGCCCGCCGGGGGTGACGAGCGGGGCTGCGCCCACCTGGAGGACCTGGCCGCGCTGCAGCGGCACGCGCAGCTGCCGAGGCATGGCGACGCCGCCGAGCAGCATCCCCAGGCCGACGGCTTGCCCTGCGCCGAGGAGGGAGAGGCCGACCGCGCTGGCCGCCGTCGGCCGCCCCGTGCCGAGGTGGATCCACGGACCCGCGAGGGGGATCAGCAGCGAGGCGGGGTTGGCCGAGGTGCGTTCGAGGCGCCGGACGAGGAAGCAGGCGCCCTGGGAGCACTGCGGCACCAGCCGGATCCGCACCTCCGGCTGTCCGAGGGAGAGGGCGGCGCCGCGGACGGCCGACGCGGCCCAGAAGCCGCCCAGGGTCGACGCGCCCGCGATGATCCAGCGCGCCCTCCGCGGGTTCTCGACGTAGGTGACGCTCGCGGCCCGCTGCGGGGCGCGCTGCGTGACGGTCGCGGTCCGCTGCGGCGGCGCGGCACGACCCTGCGCCGGGGCCTGAGGCGAGACGGCCTGGGTCGTGCCAGCAGCGGAAGCGCTGGAGACGCCGAGACAGAGGCCGATCCCGAGAAGCCCGGCGAGCCCTTGGACGACGCCTTTCCCCCTTGTTGACCTACCGCTGGTTCTCCCCGTCTTCGAAGTCCACATGCGCCCCTCCCGGTGCCATCGACCGCACCTGCGCTGGAGAGAGCAAGCCACGGGCCTCCTCCGGGACATGCCTTTCGCCCCCGTCGATCGAGCGCCCGGCATCCGGCCAGGGAGGTGCAGTGAGCACAGAGGGCAAGGAGCGCACAGCGATTCTCTGCGATCGGCTGGGATTCCTTGGTGCTCCTGGAACACCGATCAGCTTGGAAACCAGAGGAATGAACCGCCAAGACGCCAGAAGACGCCAAGAAAACAACAAGAATCTGGCGTCTTTGGGGGTTTCGGCTTCTCGCTGTTTGCGTGAGACTTCAACCCGTTTGTCGCTCCAGGATTCCGCTTCCTGCGGGACGAGGTGCCGAGTCCCGCGTCCCGGGAGGACGTCGCAGACGAGGAGCGTCTGACAGGGGCAGGCCCCGCGATCCGCCACGCTCTCCGTCTCTCTGTCTCTCTGTCTCTCTATCTCTCCGTCTCTCCCGCCTTCGTGCGCTGCGGGCATCGCGGGCGGCGCTCACCGCAGGATCAGGCACGTCGTGGTGGCGTGGGCGTAGAGGGTGCCGTCGGCGTCGCGCAGCGTCCCGTCGGCGGTCGCGTGGCGCTTGCCGAGGTGGACGACCCGGCCCTCGGCGATGAGCTCGGGCCCGCCGGCGCGCGGGGCCTTCACGAAGCTGACCTGGAGCGAGACGGTCGTGTAGCCGACCCCCGCCTCCAGCGACGCGTGCACGGCGCAGCCCATCGCGGAGTCGAGCATCGTGCTCAGATAGCCGCCGTGGACCATCGCGATCGGATTGTGGTGCTGCTCGCCGGGAGATCCGGTGATGACGACCCGGCCGGCCTCCACCGCCGCGACCCGCAGCCCGAGGAGGCTCGCGATGGGCGCCATCGGCAGCTCGCCGTTCATCATGGCCGTGAGGTAGGCGAGGCCGGACATCGATCTCACCCTCTCCACGGCCGGCGCAGGATCTTGCCACGTCACCACCAGCTGTCGTTCCTGATTCGTCGTCATGACTCCCTCTCTCCCTGTTCCTGAATCTGACGTTCGCGACGTCCGTGACGCCCGTGACGTCCGCGCGAGCCCGAGATCGATGATCCTCGGAGCCTATCCGTGCAAGGCAGCGAGCTCAAGGCCACCGCCGTCCTTCCGCCCGGCGCGGCGCGCGCCGGCGTCGGAGATCGCGACGCGCGCGGCCTGCACCTCCTCGTCGCAGATCACCGCGCGGACCATCTCGGTGATCCGCCTCCAGACGGAGTCCCTGCGGTACGGGAGCCCGACCTCGCGGCACAGCGCCTCGACCTCCCTCGCGACCTCGGGGTATTGCCGGAGCGGCAGGTCCGGCCAGAGGTGATGCTCGATCTGATACCCCATGTAGCCGTGCAGGAAGTCGGCGGCGCTGCCGGGGCTCTCGTAGTTCACCGAGCCGACGATCTGCCGGACGTAGTACTCCTCGCGGCTGCGCGCGGCGCCCTCGAAGATGGGGATATCCAGGCCGGTGTGGGTCGGCGCGATCACCGCGAAGCTGTGCAGGTTCGACAGGAGCTCCGCCGCCACGCTGTTGACGAGCACGCCGAGCGCTGCCCCGCGGCCGAGCGGCAGGAACGCGAGCGGCAGGAGGACGAAGTGCACAAGGGCATACGGCAGGTACGAGCGGAGCAGCATCTCGCGGTCGAGCAGCACGCTGGGCGACCAGGCCGCGCGCTCGCGCCCCTCCGTCGAGGCCTCGGCCGCGCGCTCGCGCCGCTTGCGCAGGGCGCTCCGGGTGGCCGGGCCATAGTAGAGCCACTTCCACGTGCACGCGGCCAGCCTTCAGCTGGAGGTCCCGGCCTCCATGGGAGGAACGCCCCCGCGGCGCCGCGTGAGCGCTCCGGACGCCGAACAGCGGCTCCGGGCGGGCGGCGTCGAGGCGCGGCCGGCTGGCACCGCGGTTGCCATGCACGAACCGGCATCGACGACGGCATCACGGCCGCGCTGCTCGCCGGCCGCGCCAGCGTCCCTTGCAGACCGCAGGTCTGCGCGAAGGAGCATACCCATGAATCCCGTGGCAATGTCTACAGGGGCTCTCCAGATCGTGGCAGGTGTTGTGATCGGTTATCTCACCGTCTCCATGGCAGAGTCGTTTCTCCACCGGAACGCGCTGCACGCGACCCTCAAGGTCCGCCGCGCGGCGAAGCGGCTCGGCTTCGTGGGCCGCCCCCTCTTGCGCGCGCATACGAGTCACTCGGTCGTGCATCACGGCAAGACCTACCGCGTGAGTCACGTGCGGCAGTTCGAGAGCCGCGAGGAGCAGGAGCGGCTGGATCGCTGGATCGTCGAGACCCAGGGCGACCGGCGGATGATCCGCGAGCAATACGGCGTCTCGCTGGCCGGCCTGGGGATCCTCGCGTTCGCCGCCCCCCGTGCTGCCGTTCTTCGCGCTGTACGCCCTCTTCCTCCCGGCGCAGGTGGTCATCGGCGCCTTGCTACCGCTCGTGATCTACCCGCTGTCGTCGCTGGTCCTCCACCCGTACCTGCACATGCCGCGGGCCGAGGCCATGGCCCGCGCGTCCCGGCCGATGCGGTGGCTGCTCGGCACGCGCTACGTGCGCTTCATCTCCCGCCACCACTACCTGCACCACCGGTACATGCACTGCAATTACAACCTCCTCTGGCTCGGCGACCTGCTCCTCGGGCGGCACCGCCGGCCGAGCGACGAGGATCTCGCCGAGATGCGCGGCCAGGGGATGATCTGCTGATACCGCAGGTCAGACATCCTGACATGGCTCTGCCCCGCGAGCGGGGAGATATTCAACGCAAAGGCGCCAGGTGCGCAAAGGCGCAAAAAAAAAATAAGCAAGGTGTCTGTCCTTGGTTGCGCCTTCGCGGAAGAGTGGCTCCGGGGGTTCACGAAGCTGGACGCCTGCCGTAACGGAAAATTACACCACAGCGCGCTACTGGCAGGGAGAACCGTCGTGACCGGCTCGGCGACGGGATGCGCCGGGCAAGAATGCGCGGCCGCGTCCCTGACGACGCGCTGCGATTTTCCTGCTCCGATGAATGCGTAGCCCGTTCACCGCATCGTAGTCGCCGAGCCGCTGAGGGCGTGGGGGACGGGCGTGTCCTGGAGACGTTCAGGTTCGTGGGGCTCACTTGTCTTGCGGAGGTAACCTATGAGGTGTGCGCGACGCGGCAGCGGACGCATGTGGGTAGCTTGTTGTTTGCTTGTCGGATTCGGCTCGGGGTGCGAGAGCTCGGTTGTCGTTCCCGAGCCATCTTCCCAGAGCGACTCGGTCGATCCGCCGCAGGACGAAGAGGCGGCTGACGTCGGCTCGCCAGACAGGCCCGTTGCCCAGCCGGGGACGGCCGAGCGCGTCGTCGATGTGCCGACCGGCGGTGGCGCGTATGTGCCGACCGGCGGCGGCGCGGGCGATCGATGCGCGGGCCCGTTCCCTGGCGAGGAGCCGAGCGACGGCAGCGGCTACTACCTGAAGCCCGGCCTCCTCTATCCCGCGGAGTCCTCTGGCGTGTACATGGGTCAGCTGTCGCTGGGCGACATCGACGGGGACAGGCGCTTCGACTTCGTGAGCACGGATCGCAGAGCGCTGTACTTGCAGACGCATCCGCGGGTACGGGAACTGAACGGCGAAGTCATCTACACCCCTTCCACGGCGGCCAACTCGGTCGAAGACACGTTGCTGCTCGACGCGGACCACGACGGCGCGCTCGACATCGTCGCCGCGCAGCAGGGAGGGCTCGTCTTCCTCCACAACCGGGGCGGCGGCGCGTTCGAGCCCCCGAGGACGATCGCCGGGCCAACCACGTTCTCCCCGACCGCCGTGGACCATGACGGGGATGGCGTCCTCGACATCGTCGGGCTCGGGTACAATAGCAAGATCCTCGTCTACCGGGGCGACGGCGGCGGCGGCTTCGAGCTGGATCACGAGCTGCCGGCCGGCGTGTTCATGTCCGGCATCGTCACCGGTGACGTGACCGGGGACGGGTACCCCGACGCGGTGATCGCGATGAACGGCGTGGGCGCGGGCATCGCCGTCTTTCCGCACGACGTCGAGCGGGGGTTCGACACGACCGGGCAGCAGATCTTCTTCGAGACCACGCCGCCGAGCTCAGGTGTCTCGTTCGTCACGGTCGCGGTGGGCGATGTGAACAACGACGGACGCCAGGACGTCGCCGCCGTCACGCACGAGTACACCGACGGGCCGATGCGGGTCTGGATCCTGCTGCAAGACGACCTCGGCCACCTGACGACGCCGCAGCCGCTGCTGACCATCGATGATCACCAGTACTTCGTCTCCGGGGGCCTGCAGATCGCCGATCTGAACCTCGATGGGCGGAGCGATCTCGTCGCGGTCAGCCGAAACACCGCCGAGATGTGGTCGTTCCTCCAGACGCCGGAGGGCGCGTTCGAGGCCCAGCCGGCGCCATTCCCTGGCACCTTCGAGAACATCGACGGTTTCGGCGTAGGCATCACCGATTTTGACTGCAATGGGTGCCCTGACGTCGTGGGCGTCCAGCTCGACGGTCTGGTCGTCTTCCGCGGTCGCGGCTGCGCAACGGCGCCTTGAGCGCTCCCGCGGGCGGCGTCTCCTGCCCCTCGTCCAGCCCGTCCTGAGCTCGTCCCGCCGGGAGCGGGGTGTGCCATGATGCGGCCGCCATGTCGGAGCCGTTCCTGATTCGTGCAATCCGACCGTACGAGCTCACTGACAGAACTGGCCCTATGCGATCAGGCAGGTCTTCCACGCCCGAAACGCCTGGGATCACCGCGACGTAGCACCAGGCGGAAGGCATCCTACCGTAGAGCTGTGCGCTAGTGGCTTCGGGCTCCCTGGCGGTTCTTTTTTACGGGATCTCGCGAGGCCGTCGGCCATCTCGACGTGGGGCCCCGGCAGGAACGCGGCCAGCGCCTCCTCGCCGCTCGCGTCCACCGGAACCATGGATGCTCCACCACGCGCCGGCGAGCACGACGCACACGCCGACCATCTCCAGGCCCGAGGGACGCTCGCTCGTCAGCAGGATGGCCAGAAAGAGCGCTCCTACCGTTTCACCTGGGGATACCAGCGCGATCAACGAGGGCTTCACGTGGGGGGTCGCCCACTGCACGATCGTGTGCCCGCCGAGGGTCGGGACAAGACCGAGTCCCAGAATGGCGAGCGCCGCCCCGCCGGACAGATGGAAGCTCGCGCCCCGAAAGAAGGCCGCGACGCCCAGCAGGATGGCCGCGGCGAAGAAGACGATCGCGCCGAGCGCGCTCGGCCGCTCGACATGGCCGTTCGCCCGCACCGCGGCGAGGTAAAAACCCCAGAGAAAGACGGACACGAGCACCAGCAAGTCCCCCGATACGCGGTGATCGCCCGTGCCGCCGCCGCCCATGACCAGCAGGGTCAGGGTCCCCGCGACCGCGACGCCGAGCCCAACCCACTCGTGCCGCTTGGGCGTGCACGACGACAGCAGCCACGCAGTCAGGACCACGCCGAACGGCTCGAGCGACACCAGCGTCACAGCTGCGGCGATGGACGTCTTCGCCAGGCCCATCAGGAAAAAACCGAAATGGGCCGCGAGCAAGAGCCCCGCCCCTGCCATGAGGGCGATCTGCCTCGCCGTTGCCCGCGTGAGGAGCCTAAGGACCTCCAGCGGGCTCGCGAGGAGCAGGACTGCGGAGGCGATCGCGCACCTCGCCGCTGCGACGAGCACCGGATCCGTCGAGGAGGCGAGCCGGGCCAGCGGGGCCCCTGCGCCCAGGCAAAGCGAGGCCATGAGGATGAGCGCGACCCCTCGCGACCGTGTCCATGGCCGCCCGTCCGACGCCCGAGCAGCGCGTGACATTGGTTGCTCTTCCATGTGCTTCCTGCCCGGTGCCCTGCAGCCCCTGTGCCGGTACGCGGGGTTTTATCGTCGCGACGAGGTCCGAAGTCCGTTCGCGCCTCAGCGCCCCGGCGATCCCATGAGGCCCATTTGCATGAGCGCGCAAGGACTTGCGCGCAACACAGCGCCGAAAGCGAGCGGCTTGGGCCCTTGCGCGTCATGGATCGCAGCCCTGTGGTTTGCCCTCCCTCGGCGCCGCCCGTGGCGCGGTGGTTGCTATTGGATGTCGGAAAGAAGGAGGACGACGATGGACATCATCAAATAATCATCGCTCATCAAATGGTTCGTGACGGCGGAGGTACGGCGGGCGCTCGACGCCCGGGTACCTCCGCGTTCTGCGACGACACGCACAGAAATAATCAATAGATAGAAAGCCAGCAGCGGAGGGACGATCCCATGGCGATTCCAGGTGATTTCAAGCGCCGCGTCGAGGACGCGATGCGGCTCGAGGTGGACGCGTTTTTTCGTACGGTTCACTATGCGTCTCACCTCGCCGAAGGCGAGGAGGCGCTCGATGAGGCGTACTATATCCGCCACCGGGTCGAGACCGTGCGGCGTATCCGCATGACGAGCCGCACGGACGCGCTCGCGCTCGCGGCGATGATCGGTGAGGATTACGACGCCGCCCGCGCGTGGGCGCGGTATACGGCGCAGGAGCTCAACCACGATCTCCTCTATCTACAGGACCTGCGGCGGCATGGCTTCACGGGCGAGCAGGTCATCGCGACGCCACCGCTGCCGGCGACCGTAGCGCTGCTCGACTATCTTGAGCGCGGCATCGCGCGCGTCGGGTCGCTCGCGGCCGTCGCCTACTCGCTGTTCGTCGAGTGGAACTCCGCCCAGTACTCGGCCAAGGTCGTCGCCAAGGCCGAGGCGCAGTTTTCCCCGAGCCACGTGAAGGGGTCCAAGGCCCACCTTACCATCGACGAGGACCAGGATCATTATGCGATGATGCTCGACGTCGCATGGCGGCTCACCGCGCGGCAGGGCGACGAGCGCCCCCTGTTCGGGCTGATCCACGATATCGCTGGCCTGCTATCGGAGTACTTCCGCGAGCTCCACGCGCAGACGGTCGGCCAGCAGGCGGACAGATCCTGGCGGGCCTGCGACGAAGCGGTGGCGAGCTGACCAGCTGCGATGTCGGGAGCGCCGGAGGTTGCCGCAGGGATGGCGCTTCGTCACGCGGCGTGATCCTGCGCCCGATGCCCGCGCTGGGGACCGTGTGCTGCCGGCTCATCACCCGCCGCGGCGTCGATCTGACCCCGGCCGCCGAGCGGCTGGCGGCGCGGATCGTGGAGGTCGGCAAGAGCGCGGAGGCTGACGGCTCAGCGAGGCGCCCACCAGGTGGGGCGGTCGCCGAGGGGCGGGCCAGGGGCCGGCGGCGGAGGCCGTCAAGCTGGCCCGCAAGGAGTTCGCCCTGGAGCGGTCGCTAGAAAATCGCTCGCCTTGATGCGACGCTCACTTCATGCAGAGACTCCATTGCCAGCTCCCTGTTCAGCTCAATCGTTCTCCCACAACATACCATCATGTGCTCGCCATCTCCCTCGTGACCCTCTTCGGGTTCCAGGGTGGATGCACGCCGTCTGGCGACGTGACCGGCGACCTGGATCTCGAGGTCCCGAGAGGCGCCCTCGACGGCCCCTCTCCGGGAGGGCTCCAGCCGCCCATCTCGTCGGAGAGCGGGTTGATCGATCCGATCCTGAGCAAGAGCCCGGGGAACGAGCCCGCCGTGGCGTGCGGAGACGACGTCTGCCTCGTGGCCTGGCGTGACGACCGCGACAGGCGATCTCGGATCTACGGCGCCCGTGTCGCGCTCGACGGCACCGTCCTGGACCCCTTGGGCATTCCCCTCCTGGCGGCCGGATACCCCGCTGTCGCCGCCCAGGGGGACGGTTTCCTCGTCGTCGGCGTGGGCGCGGCGGAGGACGGCAGCGGCGCCCAGGTGCGCGGCGCGCGCGTCAGCGCTGCGGGCGCCGTGCTCGACCCGGGCGGCTTCGCGCTCTCGCCCTCGTCGCCGAGGATCTTCGGCGGCCCAGCGATCGCCTTTGACGGCACGAGCCACCTGGTCGCGTGGGTGCGCCGCAGCGGCGCGGGGATGTGCGACGGCGTGATCGAGGCGACGCGGGTCTCGACGGCGGGCGTCGCGCTCGACCCACCGGGGACGATCGCGCTGTCAACCACGGTCTGGGGCCATGTCCATCTCGCCTCGGGCGGCGCGAGCTCCTTGCTCGCCTGGGTCGAATGCCCAGGAGAGGGGCTGGCTCGGGTGCGCGGCGCGCGCGTCAGCCCCGAGGGCGCGCTGCTCGACGCCGCGGGGTTCGCGATCAGCCCCACGTACCCTTTCAACAATAACTCCTGGTTGCCCTCCGCGGCGCTTGCCTTTGACGGCACCAACTACGCGGTCGCCTGGCATCGCTGGGACGATGGCTCGCTGTCGCAGATCGAGGCCGCGCGGGTGACGCCGGCGGGCGCGGTGCTCGACCCGGGTGGGCTCACGGTCGCGACGCTGCCGCCGTACGTCTCGACCAACCGGCTCGCCGCGGCGTTCGATGGCGCCGCCACCGTGCTCGCCTGGGACACCTTCCCGACGGACGACCCAGACTTCCCGACGGAGACCGCCCGAGTGAGCCCTGCGGGGGGCGTGATCACGCCTCCGGCACCGGCGTTGAGCACCGGTCTGAACATCGCCTTGGCCTCGAGCGAGGCGGGCGTGCTCGCCGCCTGGGTGAACCTCGGCGCGGGGACAACGCACGTGGCAGGCGCGCGGCTGAGCGCTCTGGGAGCGAGCCTCGACGGTCCGGCCGGATTCCCGATCTCCAGGCACGCAGACGAGCAGCGGGTGCGCGCGGCCGCGTCCGACGGCGAGAATTTGCTCGTGCTCTGGAGCGACGATCGGGACGAGCTGAGCGGCAACCCCGGGCTCATCGCCGCGCGCGTCACGCCGACGGGCGCCGTGCTCGACCCCACCGGCATTCCGATCGCGAATGAGCCGGGCGGCATCGCGCGCGCGGTCTTCGACGGATCGAGCTTCCTCGCTGTGTGGTGGTCCCCCGACGCCAGCGCCCTCCGCGCGGCGCGCGTGAGCCCGAGCGGGGTCGTCCTCGACGCGAGGCCGTTCGATCTCCCCCTCTACTTCGAGGGGATCCCCTACGGCATGGCCGCGGCCTCGAATGGCGAGGGCACGCTCGTTGTCGCGCCTGACGAATCGCTTGGCACCGGCTTCCTGAGAGCGGTGCTGGTGGATCAGGCGGGCGCGGTCACCCTGCAGCCCGAGCCGCTCAGCTTCCCCTCGTTCAACCGCGTTTGGGTCGACGCCGTCGCCGGCGGGTCGGGCTATCTCGTCGTGTGGCACGACGGTTCGACGCTGTGGGGTCAGCGCCTCGATGGCGGAGCCGCGCCCATCGACGCCGCGCCGTTCATCGTTGCCGTCAACCCCGATAGCAGCTCCAGCCCTGAGAGCGCCATGCGAGGGCTGAGCGTCGGCTTCGACGGCGGCGGCTTCCTGGTGGTGTGGGAGCAGGGCGCGTGGCTCCATGGCGCGCGCGTGAGCCCCGACGGCTCTATCCTGGATCCCGACGGTTTTCCCATTGCGCCTGTCGACATCGGCGCTGCTTCCTGGCCCAACTGCGAGTGGTCCGCGGCGGGCCCCGGCTGCCCGGCGCTCGCGTTCGACGGAAAGCGCTTCGTCCTGGCCTGGAAGTCTCGCTCTGTTCCAGGCGACGACGGCTCCCTGGATCTCTTTGGCGCCGAGCTGAGCTCGGAAGGCGCTGTCCTGTCGAGCTTCCCGCTCTCCACGGAGCCAGGCGTCGAGGGGCCGGCCGTGCTCGCGTCCGCGGGCGACAGCAAGACCCTCCTTGCTTATACGCGTTTCCTTCCGGAGGCACCGTTCAGCGCCGGGCGCGCGCGGGTGCGCCTGCTCGACAGCTCCGGCAGCGGCGGCGGCGCTGGTGCAGGCGGCGAGGGCGGCGCTGGTGCAGGCGGCGAGGGCGGCGCTCGTGCGGGCGGCGAGGGCGGCGCTGGTGCGGGCGGCGGCGGTGCGGGTGGCGGCACTGGTGCGGGCGGCAGCGGCTCAGGTGGCGGCGCTACCTCGGGTAGCAGCAGCGCGGCAAGCAGCAGCTCGAGTAGCGGCGCTACCTCGGGTAGCAGCAGCGCGGTAAGCAGTAGCTCGGCAAGCAGCAGCTCGGGTAGCGGCGCTGGCGCGAGCAGCAGCGGCTCCGGTGGTGGCGGCTCATCAGGAGGCGGGTGCCAGATGGCGGCCGCGTCCTCCTTCACGACGCCGGCATTCCTTCTGGTGCTTGCCGGCTTGTTCCTCCAGCGCCGAAGACGCCCTCGTAGAGTGGGTTGAGTGCGTGTCCTGCTCTTCTGGATGAGTTCATTTTTCTTTTGAAGGATTCTGAGTACTCTCTCACCTCAAAGCCTGTGTTGCATAGGACACAGAAAGGGGCGCGTAGGAGGGGCGGTGGGCTTCGCAGGAGGGGCGGTGGGCTTCGCAGGAGGGGCGACACGGCCGCGCAGGAGGGGCGGTGGGCTGCGCAGGGGGGGCGACACGGCCGCGCAGGAGCCGCGCGATTGTGGCACAGGATACAAAAAGTGGCGCGCGGGAGGGGGGCGGGGCGGCGCAGGAGGGGCGACACGGCCGCGCAGGAGGGCGGCGGGGCGGCGCAGGATGCACGAGCGGCGCCCTGGTAACACCTCTGACCGAGAGCTGCGGTGACACTTCCTTTGGGCTACGGCCCCATGCTCCGGGAGGACTGGAAACAGCGACCGGATCCTCGTCGACGCGACACGCTCACCGCACTTCCTCAGACCGCCAGGATCTAACCACGAGCCGCTCCCCGTGGTCGCAGTACACAGCAAGACCTACCGTGAGAGTCGCGTGCGGCAGTTCGAGAGCCGCGAGGAGCAGGAGCGGCTGGATCGCTGGATCATCGAGACCCAGGGCGACCGGCGGATGATCCGCGAGCAATACGGCGTCTCGCTGGCCGGCCTGGGGATCCTCGCGTTCGTCGCCCCGTGCTGCCGTTCTTCGCGCTGTACGCGCTCTTCCTCCCGGCGGCGGTGGTCGTCGGCGCCCTGCTACCGCTCGTGATCTACCCGCTGTCGTCGCTCGTCCTCCACCCGTACATGCACATGCCGCGGGCCGAGGCCATGGCCCGCGCGTCCCGGCCGATGCGGTGGCTGCTCGGCACGAGCTACGTGCGCTTTATCTCGCGGCACCACTACGTGCATCAGCGGTACATGCACTGCAATTACAACCTCCTCTGGCTCGGCGATCTGCTCGTCGGGCGGCACCGCCGGCCGAGCGACGAGGATCTCGCCGAGATGCGCGGCCAGGGGATGATCTGCTAATTCCGCGGGTCAGCGCTCCTGCCAGAAAAGCCGGTCGATACCTGGCCGTCGCTGGCGCCAACCTGGATCGACCGCCTCACGGCGCCATCATGGACGGCGCGGGAGCGCACGATGCGGGAATGCGGGCCCAGGGCTGGGTCCATGATGAAGTGCCACAGCACCCACGTCCACGAGCGGTGCGAGACCAGCGTGTCGTAGTGGCGCTTGGCGATGCGGTGCAGCGCGGGCAGGCGCCAGCCGGGCACGTTCATGAAGTCGTGGTGCTCGACGTGGTAACCCACGTTGAACGTCACGTGGTTGAGCGGCCCGTAGTAGCTGTAGGTCTCCTGGTCGGGCGCGTACACGTAGTGCTCGTGCACGAAGTGGGCGGCCACCGGGTGCAGGCTGTGGCCGATCAAGGTCGACAGCAGCAAGTAGGCGAAGCCGGGCGCGCCGAGCAGGCGCCACGAGAGCCACGCGGCGGGCAGCTGGATGGCCAGGTTGATCCACTCGTCGCGGCTCGGCGGCTTGGCGAAGCGCGCGGCGCGGCCCAGGTAGGCCACGAAGTAGAAGAACAGCCACAGGAACTTGCGCACGCGGCCGGTGCCGATCAGCCGCACCTCGAGCGAGCGCGGCAGATCGGTGTCCTCGCCGGCCACGCCGAGCAGCGCGTGGTGCGCGAGGTGGTAACGGCGGAAGCTCATCGCCGCCGGCAGCACCATCGGCAGGTTGGCGAACAGCGCCAGCAGCTTGTTCGAGCGCGCGCGGCGCGCGGCCAGATCGTGCGCCGCCTCGTGGATGGCCATCGCGCACCAGTGCGAGAGCACCGCGCCGAGCGTCGCCGCCGCCAGCGTGACCACCCACCAGGGCGCGGCGAACACGCCGAGCGACCAGGCGACGGCGAACTGCGCGAGCACCACCGCCAGCGTGACCGCGATGGTGCGCCGGTCGTAGCCGAACAGCGCGCGGATCTCGGGGTGCTCGCGCAGGATGCGGCGCCGGCGGGCGCGGTGCGGCTCGGCGCGCGTGACCCATTCGAAGGAACGCATGCGCCTCGATCTAGGCAGCGCGACCGGCGCCGCCCATTCGCATTCCCGGCGCCGCGCCCGCGCGCGCCGGCGGCCGTCAGTCGGGCCGTAAATAGCCGTACAAAAGCCGGGTGAGCTCGGCCTGCGCGGCCGGCGCGCGCAGCATGTCGCCCTCGCGGAAGGCCGCCATGCCCAAGGTGTTTCGCATTGCGTGGAACAGGAAGAAGCCGCCGAGCTGCGGATCCACCGCGCGGGTCTTGGGCCGGATGCGCACCAGGAGCTCGGCCAGCGCGGCCTCGGCCTCGCGATCGGCGTCGGCGATCAGATCGAAGTCGCCCACCCGCACGAACCACTTCATGAGCGCCCTCATCACGCGCGCGTGGGCCAGCTCGAGCTCGATCAGCCGGCCGGCCAGCCGGTGCAACGCCGCCTCCAGCGGGAGCGGCTCGACCTCGTCGAGCACCCGGCGGATCTCGGCGAAGCGTTTTTGCACGAAGCGGCGCAAGAGCGCCGCGACCAGCGCCTCGCGGTTGGGGAAGTACTGATACAGCGAGCCCACGCTGACGCCGGCGCGCTCGGCGATGTGCGTGGTCGATACACGGCCCTGCTTCGCCTCCTCTTCGCGCTCGATCAGCTGACCGGCGGCCTCGAGGATGGCGTCGACCGTGCTGCGCGAGCGCTCCTGGCGCGGATCCTTGCGCGGCTTCTGCGGCGACGTGCTCACGCCGCACATCCTCGCACGGCCGCCGCTGGCCGCGTGAGGCCGACGTGCCAACGCTCGCAGGCGCAAGCGGGGCGGCCGCCGGCCATGGGCGATTCTCGCGAACGCAATTGGGCGAGGAGCGAGATTCCCTGTCGCCAGGGGCCTCGTGACCACTCACCTGTCCAGAGACGGCAGCGGGCTGTCCACGAACGGCAAGATAAGCAGCCCGACGCGCGCCGCCTTGCTGACTGGCCGCAACCCCCACTCCGTCGGCATGGGCTGTATCACCGAGCTGTATACCGCCGTTGTGCCCCGACTTCGCAGGTAGCGGGGACAACCGCTTTACAGGCAAGGTGCACTGGGCGGAGATCGAGCTGACGGGCGAACCCGCCGAGGTGAGCCCCGAGCACGAGTTGCACGCGCTGGAGGCGATCCAGTGACACCTTGACCCGGCCGGACGGGCGGCCCGCTTCCGCGCTCAGCTCTGGTACTACAGTCGTACTTCGATGAGGCAGGCGACCCCGTCCTGCCGCCGCAGGCGCCTTTTGGGTGGTCGCGGCCGGCGAGGGGGCTCTCGTAGCCGGGCGGTGGCTACACCGCGCCGTCGCGGAGCCACTCGCCGAACCGCTCGCCGATCATCAGCGCTGTCAGGTTCGTGTTCACGCTCGGGATGGTCGGCATGATGCTCGCGTCCGCGACGACGAGGCCCTCGACGCCGCGGACCCGCCCGCGCCCGTCGACCGCCGCCGAGACGTCCCCCTCGGGCCCCATCGGGGCCGTCCCGCACGGGTGGTAGCCCGAGCCGCAGCTCCTGTAGATCCACCGCTCCAGCGCCTCGCGCCGCCTCAGCGTGCGCTCCATCGGCCAGACGAACCAGCCGAGCTCGCGCATCGGCGCGGTGCGGGCGATCTCGTACGCGAGCTCCAGCGCGTCGACCGCGCGCGACAGGTCGTCGCGGTCGACGAGCAGGTTCGAGACGATGCGGGGCCGCGCGTGCGGATCGGCGCTCAGGTGCTCGATGCGGCCGACGCCGCGCGGCTTGCCGATGCAGCACGCGATCGCGAACGCCGGTATCGTGAGGCGCGGGTGCAGCGGGAAGAACGAGCCCGGCTGGAGCATCACGTCGTTCGGGTACTGGCTGCCGCGCGACGTGTAGCGGAGCATCGTCTGGACGAGCGGCTGGCGAAGGACGTCGATCAGGCCGCGGCGGCGCGGCCACAGGCCGATGGCGGCCCCCGGATGATCGAGCAGCCGCGCCCCCACGGCGGGCACGTCGGACACGAGCGCGACCCCGAGGCGCGCGAGCTCGGCCCGCGGCCCGATCCCGCTGCGCAGGAGGATCCCCGGCGTCGCGATCGCGCCGGCGCTCAGCACCACCTTCCGCGTCGCGACGACCTCGACGCGCCCGTCGGTCTCGATCTCGACCCCCTCGACGCGGCGGTTCCGCACGAGCACCCGCCGCACCGTCGTGCGCGGCCGGAGCCGAAGGTTCTCGCGCCGGCGCACCTCGGCGGTCAGGTAGCAGCGCGCCGCGCTCATGCGCTGTCCGTCGATCTTGTTCATCGCGTGCGGCCCGACGCCGCCGGGCGCGCGCGGATCGTTGGTGTCCGCGCACTCGGGGTGGCCGAGCGCCCTGCACCCGTCGACGAACGCCGCCTGCCACGGCACGAGCTCCTCGCGCCGGGCGCGGCGGATCGGCACCGGGCCGCCCTTGCCGTGCCAGGGCTCGCCGAAGTCGAGATCGTCCTCGAGGCGCTTGAAATAGGGCAGGCAGGCGTCGAAGCCCCACTCGGGAAGGCCGAGCGCCGCCCACTCGTCGTAGTCGTAAGGCTGGCCGCGGACCGCGATGCACGTGTTCACGGCCGACGAGCCGCCGACCACCTTGCCGCGCGGGAAGAGGAACATGATCTGCCCGGGCGTCGGCCGGTGGCGATAGCCCCAGTCGTGCGCGAGCCACGAGTTGCGGGTGCCGTCCCGCAGATCGGCGGGCAGGCCCTCCGGGTCCGGGTAGTCCGGGCCAGCCTCGAGCAGCAGGACCTCGCGATCCGCGCGCTCCGTGACGCGCGCCGCGATCACGGCGCCCGCCGAGCCGGCCCCGACGACGACGAGCTCGGCGGCGCCGGCCGGGCGGGGCGAAGAGGACAGTGACGATCGAAACACCTTGGAAACTCGACCTACACGGGATCGCGCCGCCGGGCAACGAACCCTCGAAACTGTCCTCGCTGTATGACGGTGGTGCGGCGCCAGAGCGCCGCGGCGCGCGCCGGGCGGCGTACGGCGCGCCCCCGTCCGATGGTCCGATGATCCGCCCGGGAGGCCACATTGGAAACACCGAGGTTCATACAGGGTGTCTACTCGTTCGAGGGGCAGGGCCTGGAGCAGCCGGTGCCCCTTCGTCCTGCGGTCGGGTACACCGTCCCGCGGGACAAGCGCGCTCAGCTCATCTACCTGCGCGCGGGCAACTCCACGTCCGAGCTCATCTACCTGCTCCTCAAGCGCGACGGGCACCCGATGCGCTATTTCCCGATCGGCGCCAAGGGGGCGATCCACGTGCCCCTCGTGATCGTGGAGGACATCCACCCGGAGAGCGTGATCGAGCTGTGCGTGGGCGCGCCCGAAGGCGCGCGCGGGCTCGCGACGATCGACATCGGCCTGGCGGAGATCTGAGCCATGCAGAAGAAGCGAAAGCTCGTGTTGATAGGCAACGGGATGGCCGGCGTCCGCACGGTCGAGGAGATCCTCGCGCGGGGCGGCGCCGATCAGTTCGAGATCACCATCTTCGGCGACGAGCCCTATGGCAATTACAACCGCATCCTGCTCTCGGAGGTGCTGAACGGCTCCCAGGACCCGAGCGAGATCTTCCTGAATCCCCTGGCCTGGTACCGGGAGAACGGCGTCCAGCTCCACGCGGGCGTGCGCGCGCGGGCCATCCACCGGCACTCGCGCCAGGTGACCGGCGATCACGGGGTCGTCGCGCCCTATGACAACCTGATCATCGCGACGGGCAGCTCTCCGTACATCCCGCCGATCCAGGGGGTGCGGCTGGAGGGCGGCAGGGAGAAGCCCGGTGTGTTCGTGTTCCGCAGCCTGGACGACTGCCACAAGATCGCCCAGTACGCGCGGGGCAAGCGGAGCGCCGCGGTCATCGGCGGCGGGCTCCTCGGGCTCGAGGCCGCGCGCGGGCTGCAGAACTTCGGCCTCGACGTCCACGTCGTCCACATCAGCGGTCACCTGATGGGGCAGCAGCTCGACGCCACGGCGGGCGGCATCCTGAGGACCACGCTGGAGCAGCTCGGCGTGACGGTGCACCTCAACAAGAGCACGAAGGAGGTGCTCGGAGACGACCGCGTGACGGGGCTCCGCTTCGCCGACGACGAGACGCTCGCCTGCGATCTCGTGGTGATCTCCGCGGGCATCCGGCCGAACGTGGAGATCGCCCTGCGCGCCGGCCTGACCGTCGAGCGCGGGATCGTGGTGGACAACCACATGCGCTCGCCCGACGACCCGAGGGTCTACGCCGTCGGCGAGTGCGCGCAGCACCGGGGGCAGGTCTACGGGCTCGTGGCGCCGCTCTGGGAGCAGGGCAAGGTGCTGGCCGACCACATCACGAAGCGCAACGAGAAGGCCTCCTACGCCGGCTCGAAGGTCTCCACGAAGCTGAAGGTCATGGGCATCCAGCTCGCCTCGATGGGCATCACCGAGCCCGCCGACGATCGCGACGAGATCGTGCAGTTCCTCGAGCCGAAGAAGGGCACGTACAAGAAGCTCATCATCCGCGACGGCAGGCTGCTCGGCGGCATCCTCCTCGGCGACGTCAGCAAGGCCGCGTACCTGATGCAGGCGTTCGACAAGAGCACGCCGCTCCCGGAAGAGCGGCTGTCGCTGCTGTTCGATATCGGCGCGCCCTCGCCGCAGGCGACGATCGAGGAGATGCCGCAGGGGATGCAGGTCTGCAACTGCAACGGCGTCACCAAGGAGGGCCTCGTCGCGTGTGTGCGCTCCGGCAAGCGGACGCTCCGGACCGTCATGGACGCGACGCGGGCTGGCATGGGCTGCGGCGCCTGCAAGCAGCTCGTCTCGGAGGTCGTGGCGTGGGCGTGCGGGGGCGCGGCGGAGCAGGACCCCGCGGCCAGCTACTACGTGCCTGGCGTTCCGCTGAGCAAGCCCGAGCTGGTCCAGGCGATCCGCGAGAGGAGGCTACGGTCGGTGTCCGCCGTGTTCCGCGAGCTCGCCGGCGGGAACGAGGACCCGGGGAGCAAGCCGGGGCTCGCGTCGCTGCTCCGCACGTTATGGCACCACGAATACGACGACGAGCGCGACGCCCGCTTCATCAACGACCGAGTTCACGCCAACATCCAGAAGGACGGCACCTTCAGCGTGATCCCGCAGATCGCCGGGGGCATCACGTCGGCCGCGCAGCTGCGGCGGATCGCGGACGTCGTCGACAAGTACCGCGTGCCGCTCGTGAAGCTCACCGGCGGCCAGCGCATCGACCTGCTCGGCGTGAAGAAGGAGGACCTGCCGGCGGTGTGGCGCGACCTCGAGATGCCCTCGGGGTTCGCTTACGGAAAGTCGTACCGCACGTGCAAGAGCTGCGTGGGGAGCGATTTCTGCCGGTACGGGCTCGGCGACAGCATCGCGCTCGCCGTGAAGATCGAGGACCGCTTCCAGGGCATGGACACGCCGGCCAAGCTGAAGCTCGCGACGGCGGGCTGTCCACGCAACTGCTCCGAGGCGATGGTGAAGGACGTCGGGGCCGTCGCGGTGGAGGGCGGCAAGTGGGAGATCTACGTGGGCGGCGCGGCCGGCGCCCACGTGCGCAAGGGCGACGTGCTGTGCACGGTCGACGCGCACGAGGACGTGCTCCGGCTCATGGGCCGCTTCATCCAGTATTACCGCGAGAACGCCAGGTACCTGGAGCGGACGTACGGCTTCGTGGAGCGCGTCGGCATCCAGAAGATCCGCGCCGTGGTCGTGGACGACAGCGAGGGCATCGCGGCGCGCCTCGACGAGGAGATGCGGAAGACGGTTGAGGCGTACCGCGATCCGTGGAGAGAGGCGTACGCCCCGGCGACGCCGAACCAGTTCCGATCGGTGCTGCCGATCGTGCAATGAGGGGTGCGACATGGAGATCACGATTGGACCCCTGTCGGCGATCCCGCCGGGCGAGGGGCGCGCGTTCGAGGTCGGATCGGAGCGCATCGCGGTGTTCGTGACGCGCGAAGGCCGCGTGTTCGCCACGCAGGCGAGCTGTCCGCACCGCGGCGGCCCGCTGGTCGACGGGCTGCTCGGCGGCTGCACGCTCATCTGCCCGCTGCACGCCCAGAAGTTCAACCTGGAGACGGGAGAGGCCCTGAGCGGCGGGGAGGGGCTCAAGACCTATCCCGTCCGCCTGAGCGCGACGAACCAGATCCTGGTGCGGATCGAGGGCGGCGTGGGCTGAGCGCCACCTTCCCCGCCGGGGGGCTCTGCGATAGCGCGTCTTTGGGTACGCTACCGGAGCGCGTCGCGCGTCACGCGACGTTGCCTGGAGGGTTCCCGTTCGTCATGGTCGACCCCACGACAGCCGCACCGCTCGCCCCCGGCACCGTCCTCGGGGGCGATCTCCGCATCGTCCGCCCCCTGAGCCAGGGAGGCGTCATGACCCATGGCGCCCCCTCTGCCTGAATTCGGTATTCATGGAAAGCCGCGTGTGGCCGGAATCAACTTTGATCCCACAAAGTAAGAATTGGAACAGGTGGACCCGCCTTGCGGGTTTTTGAGCTGGGTTCTAGGAGCAGGGAATGAGGATCGAGGCGGTTCGTGTCCGCAAAGATGTGCGTTCCAGCGCGAGCATCGCCTTCGCGCGTCCGGTCAGCGAAAACATCGATTACATGGTGAACAAGCCAGAGGGGGCGCACGACGACCTCATCGCCGGCCTCCTCGCCGTCGCGTCGGTGTATGCATACTCGGACATCTACACGTTCGCCGAGACGATGGTTGAAACCGGCTTGGGCGGCGGGGCCGAGATCGTCGGCATCGCCAACGCTATCCCGGAGATGTTCGTAGATACGAACGCCTACCTCATCCAGACCGCGGACAAGCGGCTGGCGGTCCTCTCCATCCGGGGGACGAGGATGACGAACATCAGCAATTGGTTCGGGGACGCTAGCATCGCCTCGGTCATGTACACGACGAGCTCGTTCGTCGAGACCTTCGCAGGGCGTATCCATGGCGGCTTCCTTCAAATCGCTTCGGTGATGATGCCCTCAATCTATCGCATGCTCAAATACGCCTTGAAGGGCTATTCCATCTGCGCCGGCGCGGTCCGGGAAAATGCCAAATTCCAGGATTGTGTGACGGAGGCATCGTGGCGTGGCGAGATGAACCGACCGGGCACCGAGAGAGAAGAGGAACCGGGCGTCGCGGGTCATCTCCCGCCGCTGCCCCCGGAGAACGCCCCGAACAAGCTGGAAGCGCTCTACATCACCGGTCACAGCCTAGGCGGCGCGCTCGCCGTCTTGATGGCGGCGACGCTTCGGTGGCCCCTCAGCGAAAAGCTGCGCGGCATTTACACCTACGGGCAACCGATGGTCGGCGACAAGCGCACGGCCGAGAGGTACCAGCCAAAATTCGGCCACAAACTCTACCGCCACATCTATGGTGTGGACGTGATTCCGCGCCTGCCCCCGCTCACGATGGGGAGGTTCGTGCATTTCGGCAAGGAGTTCGCATCGAGCCATCGAGGGTGGGTGCCCCGCAGCGGGGCCGTGACCCCGGTGTGCACGGGTACGGGGGCGGCTGTTCTTGGTCTCTTCGGCCTCCTTCAGGAACAGCTGATCGGCGTCCCGTCACTTCAGCGGTTGCCCCTGCCTTACTCCTTGGCCGATCACAAGCCGCTTAACTACCTGTACATGTCATGGGCGGATTTCGTCGTGGGCGCCGCTGTCCCGATGATCGGGTGAGCGGGAAAGATCGCGCATTCTTCCTCATCCGCCATTGAACACCCTCTTCAATGGACCGAAGTGGAGGACTACCCCGCGGCGAGCGACTACGTGCCCGGCGTTCCGCTGAGCAAGCCCGAGCTCGTCCAGGCGATCCGCGAGCGCAGGCTCAGGTCGGTGTCCGCCGTCTTCCGCGAGCTCGCCGGCGGGAACGAGGAGCCGGGGAGCAAGCCGGGGCTCGCGTTGCCGCTCCGCACGCTATGGCACCACGAAGACGAGGCGGAGCCCCTCGATCGCGCGTCTTTGGGTACGCTACCGGAGCGCGTCGCGCGTCACGCGACGTTGCCTGGAGGGTTCCCGTTCGTCATGGTCGACCCCACGACAGCCGCACCGCTCGCCCCCGGCACCGTCCTCGGGGGCGATTTCCGCATCGTTCGCCCCCTGAGCCAGGGGGGCATGGGCGCCGTGTTCGTCGCCGAGCAGCTCTCGACGGGCAAGCCGCGCGCGGTGAAGCTGATGCACGCGCAGCTCGCGCAGGACCCGCGCTTCCGCGAGCGCTTCGAGCAGGAGGCGAGGGTAGGGGCGCGGATCGACAGCGATCACGTCGTCGAGGTCGTCGCCGCGGGGGTCGAGCCCGCGACGCAGACGCCCTGGCTGGCGATGGAGCTGCTCGACGGGGCCGACCTTTCGGCCGTGATGGCGCAGCGCGGCGCGCTGCCGCCCGACGAGGTGCGCGAGCTGATGGGGCAGCTGTGCCACGCGCTCGGCGCGGCGCACCGCGCGGGCGTCGTCCACCGCGATCTCAAGCCCGAGAACATCTTCATCGCGCGGCCGCGGCAGCAGAACGTCCGCTTCAAGGTGAAGGTGCTCGACTTCGGCGTCGCGAAGATCGTGGCCGAGGCGCGGGCGACGACGTCGGTCACCGCGTCGGTCGGGACGCCGCTCTGGATGGCGCCCGAGCAGACCGAGCTCGCTGCGCAGGTCGTCCCGGCGTCGGACGTCTGGGCGCTCGGGCTGCTCGCGTTCTACCTGCTCACCGCGCGCGTCTACTGGATGGAGCCGAGCCGTGGGCCCGGCGCCTCGGTCATGTCGCTCATGCGCGAGGTGCTGTTCGGCCCGCTGGATCCGCCGTCCGCCCGCGCCGCGCAGCTCGGCTGCGCGCACCTGATCCCCCCCGGCTTCGACGCTTGGTTCGCCCGGTGCCTCGCCCGCGACGTCCGCGCTCGCTTCGCCGACGCGGCGCAGGCCATGGCGGCGCTCGATCCCGTGCTCGCCGCGGCCGCCCACAGGTCCGCGCCGCTGCAGGCCGTGCCCTCCATGCCCACACCCCCGGTCTATTCCGGCCATTCCGGGCCGATCACCGCGCCGACCCAGCCGGGGGTCTCCCGCACCGACGTCGGCGGCATGACCGGCGGCACGCTCGTCCCGGTGCCGGCGTTGCCTCCGCGCAGGGCGCCCTGGGGCCTGCTGCTTGCGATCGCCGGGGGCGGGCTGGTCGCCGTTGCCGCGCTCCTGGTCGGCGGCTTCGTGGCCTTCCAGCGGCTCCGCGCGGCGGACCGCGCCGACGGCGCGCCGACAGCGCCGCTGTACGGCGGGGGCGATGCGCCCACGGGTGGGGCGCCGACGCCGCCGGCCAGGCCGTCGAGCGCCGCGGCGAGCAGCGACGTCGATCTGGCCGGCACCTACGACATCGTGTCGTCGCGCAACCCGGGAGGGCAGGGCAGCTACACGGGCAACGTCCTCCTCTCCCGGAGCGGCGACACGTACCGCATCGCCTGGATCATCACGAAGGGCGCGGGCTACGAGGGGATCGCGTTCGTGCAGGGGCAGACGCTCGCCGTGGGATGGGCGAGCGGCGGGCCCTACGGCGCGGCCGCCTACCGCATCGACGGCGGCCGCCTCCACGGGCAGTGGATCGCCACGGACCGGCCAGGCCAGGTGACGACCGAGGAGCTGGAGGGCCCTGAAGGGCTGGTCGGCAGCTACCGGATCGTCGACGGCGCTCGCAAGGGCACGGTCGTCATCGTGCCCACGGGCGAGACGTACGCCGTCACGTGGGCGCTGAGCACCGGCGCGCTGAAGGGGGTAGGCATCCGCTCGGGCGATCAGCTCGTCGTGGGCTGGTCGCCGAGCCAGCAGGTCGGGGTGGTCAGCTATGCGATCGCGGGCCGGCAGCTCGCGGGGCGATGGGGGACCCTGGGCGGCACGCTGGCGGGGAGCGAGGCGCTGGTGCGCCGCTGACGAGCGGACATTCCCCGATCCAGCGTGCGGGGCAGAGGTCCTGCCACGATGTCATCGACAGGGCGGCCCCGGTGTGGGGCGCGGCGCGCTGGAGTTCGCGGAGGACGGATGAGGGCCGTCGCGTCGCCCGCTCAAAGCGCTGGCGACCCGCGCCGACCATGGCAGCATGTGTCGCACATCACCCGCATCAGGGCTCCCGTGGGCACCAATCCCGTCTCGTCCGATCACGGGTCTTCGTCCCGTTACGCCATCATCGAGACCCTCTACGAGGGCTCAGACACCCTTCTCTACCGGGGTGTACGCGAGGACGACGGCCATCCCGTGGTGCTCAAGGTCCTCCGGCGCGATCACGCGAGCCCTCGCGCCCCCGAGCGGCTTCGCCACGAATACGAGATCGCTCGGGCGCTCGACACCACGGCCATCGTCAAGCCCTATGCGCTCGAGATGCTCGGCGATCAGCCGGCGCTGGTCCTGGAGGATTTCGGCGGCGTGTCGCTCGATCGGCTCCAGAACGGGCCGACGCCGCTCGAGCGCTTCTTCCCCCTCGCCATCCGCGTTGTCGAGGCGCTCGCCGGGCTGCATCGGCACGACGTCGTCCACAAGGACATCAAGCCTCAGAACGTGCTCCTCAACCCCGCCACCGGCGAGGTGAAGATCACCGACCTGGGGATTGCGTCCCGGATACCCCGCGAGCTCCAGCACCTCGAGCACGTCGGGCTCATCGAGGGGACCCTGGCCTACATGGCCCCGGAACAGACGGGCCGAATGAACCGCTGGATCGACCAGCGGACCGATCTCTACTCCCTGGGCGTCGTCTTCTACGAGATGCTGACGGGCGCTCTGCCGTTCCAGGCCGGCGATCCCGTCGCGTGGGTCTATTGCCACATTGCCCAGGCGCCGCAGCCGCCGCACGCGGTCGTCCCCTCGATTCCCCCGCAGCTCTCCGCGGTGGTGCTCAAGCTGCTCTCCAAGGCCGCCGAGGAGCGTTATCAGAGCGCGGCGGGCCTGCGGCACGACCTCGACGAGTGCTTCGCCACATGGCGGGCGAGCGGCTCCATTCCGCCCTTCGCGCTCGGGGGGCGCGATCTCTCTGACCGGTTCCAGGTCCCGCAGCGGCTGTACGGGCGTGAGCGCGAGGTGGAGGCGCTGCTCGCCGTGTTCGAGCGCGTGGTCGCGAGCGGCCGGCCAGAGCTCGTGCTCGTGTCGGGCTACTCGGGCATCGGCAAATCGTCGCTCGTCGCCGAGCTGCACCGGCCGGTGGTGAGGGAGCGCGGCTTCTTCCTGTCCGGCAAGTTCGAGCAAGCCGCGAGGGACGTCCCCTACAGCGCTTTCCATCAGGCGTTCCGGGCGCTCTTTCAGGAGATCCTCTGCGCGAGCGAGGAGCAGGTCGAGCGCTGGAGACAGCGTTTCCGGGAGGCCCTCGGCGAGAGCGGCAGGTTGCTCGCCGACGTGCTCCCCGAGCTCACGCTGCTCCTCGGGCCTCAGCCGCCCGTGCCCGAGCTGCCGCCCGCCGAGGCCCAGAGCCGGCTGCACGCGACGCTCCAGCGCTTCGTCTCGGCGTGCGCCCGGAAGGACCACCCCGTGGCGCTCTTCGTCGACGATCTGCAGTGGGCCGACGCGGGAAGCCTCCAGTTGCTCGATCAGCTCGCCACCTACGCCGGGTCCGAGCACCTCCTGCTGATCGGCGCGTACCGCGACAACGAGGTCGGCCCCGCGCACCCGCTGCGGCTCACGCTGGCCGAGGCGCGGAAGCGCGGCGCCGCTGTCTCCGAGCTCGTCCTCGAGCCGCTCTCGGCCACCCATGTCGGGGCGCTCGTCGCCGAGGCGGTCCACGCGACGCACGCGCCGCACACGCCTGCAGAGCAGGCCGAGCCGCTCTCGCGGCTTGTCTACGAGAAGACCGGCGGCAACCCGTTCTTCGTGCTCCAGTTCCTGATCGCCCTGCATCAGGAGAGGCTCATCACCTTCGACGCGGAGGAGGGCAGGTGGCGGTGGGACATCGCCGCGATCCGGGACAAGGAGTTCACCGACAACGTCGTCGAGCTGATGGCGGGCAAGCTGAAGCGGCTCTCCGGCCCGACGCGGGACGCGCTCATGCTCGCCGCGTGCCTCGGCAGCAGCCTGGAGCTCGACACGCTCGCGGTGATCGCGGGCCGTCCGGCGGCGGAGCTCCGCGACGCGCTCGAGGAGGCCGTGCGGGAGGGGCTGCTCCTCCGCCGGGACGGCGCCTATCGATTCCTCCATGACCGGGTGCAGCAAGCCGCCTACTCGCTCATCCCGGCGGGACAGCTCGCCGAGATGCACCTCCGGATCGGGCAGCTGCTCCTCTCGGCACAACGCGCCGAGGAGCGCGACGACGCGCTCTTCGACGTCGTCGGCCACCTCAACCGCGGCGCCGCGCTTCTGCGTTCCCAGGCGGAGCGGGATGAGGTCGCCGCGCTGAACCTCCGCGCCGGCAGGAAGGCCAAGGCGGCCGCGGCCTTCCAATCCGCCGCCGCGCTCTTCGCGGCTGGCCTTTCCCTGCTCGCGCCGGCCTCGTGGGAGACAGGTCACGAGCTGACCTACGGCCTGACCTTCGAGCGCGCGCACATCGCGTACATCACCGGCAGCTTCGAGGAAGCCGAGCGGCGCCTGGAAGAGCTCATGGATCGCGCGAGGACCCGGCACGAGACGGCCGCCGTCGTCGAGCTCGTCTCCGCGCTGAATGTCACCCGCGGGCAATACTGCCGCGCGGTGGAGATCGGGCTCTCGTGCCTCCGCGCGTGCGACGTTGATCTGCCGCTCCACCCCACCGACGCACAGATCGAGAAGGAGACCGAGCGCGTCTGGCAGGCCCTGGGCGATCGGGCCATCGAGGACCTGATCCATCTGCCCCCCATGACGCACCCGGAGATCAAGATCACGATGGGCGTGCTGCAGAGCGTGTCCCTCCCTGCGTTCTTCGTGGACCCGAACCTGTACAACCTCGTCGTCATGCGCATGGTCAAGCTCTGCCTGCGCCACGGCAACACCGAGCACTCCGCTTTCGCGTACGCCGCCTTCGCGATGGTGATCAGCTCGAGGTTCGGGCGATATCAGGAGGCTTACCTGTTCGGCCGGCTCGGCCACGACCTGGCGGACCGGAGCGGCCTCCTCACCACGAAATCCTTGGTGGTCATCCTCTTCGGACACTATGTCGTCTTCTGGACACGCCACTACAGAGAGACGTATCCATACACGCGCGACGGCTTCAGCGCCGCGGTCGAGTCCGGTAATCTGAACAACGCGTGCCTCATCTGCATCTGGGCCGCGCTGTTCCCGCTGCTCTCTGGCGAGCCGCTGGAGGACGTGCTCCACGAGGTCAAAGAGCGCCTCGGCTTCGTGCGCAGGGTCGGTTACGCGTTCCCGCACAACGCCCTCCTCGGCGGCCACGCCATGATCCAGACGCTGCGCGGGAGGCCGGTCCGCTCCTTGATGCGGGACGGGTCCGAGCTGGATCCGCCGGGCTTCGAGGCGCAGCTGGAGGAGGCTGGGCATCTGGAGGCCGCTCGCGACTTCTATTACGGCTTGAAGGCGCAGGCGCTCTTCGTGCTCGGCTCTCCCCGAGAGGCGCTCGCGGCGGCGACCCGCGCGATTGCCGAGCACCCCCCCGGGGTCCGGCCGCACGCGCTCATCGCCGAGAGCTTCTATTATCGCGCGCTCGCGCTCGCGGCCCTCTCTGACGGCGCGCACGAGGCGCAGCCATCCCCGCTGTGGGTGCTCCCCGAGGGGCTCCTCGAGTGCGAGCGGCAGCTCGGCGCGTGGGCCAGGAGCGGCCCCGACAACTTTCTCCACAAACACGCCTTGGTCCGCGCCGAGATCGCCCGGATCCTGGGGCGCGAGCCGGAGGCCAGCCGGCTTTACGAGCAGGCCATCGCGGCGGCGCGCGAGGGCGGCTTCGTCCAGCATGAGGCCATCGCCTGCGAGCTTGCCGCGGAGTTCTACCGCGCGCGCGGCCTCTCGACGCCCGCCGACAGCTACCTGCGGAGCGCCCGCGCCGGCTATTTCCGCTGGGGCGCCCGCGCCAAGGTGGAGCAGCTCGATCAGCGCTACCCTCACCTCGTCGAGCGCAAGCCGATCGCCCCCACCGTCACCTTCGCCGTACGGGCCGAGCAGTTCGACGTCCTGTCGGTGGTGAAGGCCGCGCAGAGCATCTCTGGCGAGCTCAAGCTCTCGCGGCTGCTCGAGATGCTGCTGCGCATCGTGGTCGAGCACGCGGGCGCCGAGGAGGGCTGTGTCCTCCTGGTCCGGGATGAGCAGCTGTGGATCGCGGCGATCGAGACGCCGGGAGGCGCGGTACGGCAGCTCCATGTGGGGGAGGCGCCTTCGGCTGTGCTGCCGCAGTCCGTCCTCAACTATGTTCGCCGGAGCCACGAGCTCGTGCTGCTCGACGACGCCGCCGCCCGGCACCCCTTCATGGAGGACGAGTATTTCCGGCGCAAGCGCCCGAGATCGGTGCTGTGCCTCCCGATCGTGCGCCAGGCACGGCTCATCGGCCTGCTCTACCTGGAAAACAACCTCGCCACCGGGGCGTTCACCCCTGGGCGGCTCAGCGTCGTCGAGCTGCTCGCCTCGCAGTCGGCGATCTCGCTGGAGAACGCGATGCTCTATGCCGAGGTGGAGCAGGAGAACGCCGAGCGGCGGCGGGCGGAACAGGCGCTCAAGGCCAATCAGAAGATGCTCCAGGCCATCGTCGACAACTCGGCGGCGAGCGTCTACGTCAAGGATCACGAGGGCCGATTCCTGCTCGCCAACCGGCAGGTAGGCGCCCTCCTGGGCGTGCCCAGCGAGCAGCTCCTTGGGAGGACCGATGCGGACCTCTTCCCTGCTCCCTTCGCCGAGACGGTCCGCGAGCACGAGCGGAAGGTGCTCGAGACCGGTGCGCCGATGGAGTGGGAGGAGACTGTGCCGCTGGAGGACGGGCTGCACACGTTCCTGTCGATCAAATTCCCACTCGATGAGGGGGTCATGCCCGGCGTGCTCTGCGGCATCTCCACCGACATCACCGAGCGCAAGCGGGCCGAGCAGGCCGAGCGGTTCCTGGCCGAGGCGAGCCGCAAGCTGATGACGCTGGGTTACAGCGCGACCTTCGAGAGCGTGGCGCAGCTCCCGGTGCCCGAGCTCTCGGATCGGTGCGTCGTCGAGGTGCTCTCCGAGGACAGGGCGCCGGGCCCGACGGCCGTCGCAGGGGTGCCCGGCGAGCAGCTGGAAGCGCTGAAGGACGCGCTGCGCGCTCTGGCAGGAGCGTCGCCGGCCGGAGTCGACGGGGAAGAGGGTCGCGCCACGCCGCTGGTCCAGCAGGTGCATTCGCTCGACCCGCGGCTCAGGCCGCTCTGGGAGCGGCTCGGCGTCCACGCGTTCCTGAGGGTTCCGCTGCTCGCGCGCGACCGGTACTTCGGCGTCATGACCCTGCTGGCGACCGCGGCCGAGCGCCGTTGTGGCGCCGCCGACCTGCGGCTGGCCGAGGAGCTGGGGCGCCGCGCGGCGCTCGTGCTCGACAATGCGCGCCTGTACACCGAGGCTCAGGAGGCGATCCAGCGGCGGGACGAGTTCCTCGTCGTCGCCTCTCACGAGCTCAAGACCCCGCTGACCTCGCTGCAGATGCAGGCGCAGAGCATCGAGCGGCTGCTGCGCCGCCGCTCGCTCGCGGACGTCCCCGCGGCGCGGATCGAGGCGATGCTCCAGATCCTCGGCCGCCAGACGTCGCGGCTCGGGCGACTTGTGGACGAATTGCTCGACGTCACGAGGCTGCACGCCGGGCGGCTTTCGCTCGCGCGGGCGCCGGTCGATCTGGCGGCGCTGGCGGGCGAGGTCGTCGACCGGATGCGCCAGCAGCTCGCGGCGTCCCGCTGCCCGACGCAGCTGGATCTGGGGGCGCCCGTGGTCGGGTACTGGGATCCGGATCGCCTGGAGCAGGTCGTCGTCAACCTCCTGTCGAACGCGATGAAGTACGGCGCAGGCAGGCCTATCCTTATCGGCGTGCGGCGGCAGGCCGATCGCGCGCTGCTCGTCGTCCGGATGAGGGGATCGGGATCGCGGAGGCCGATCAGGGCAGGATCTTCGAGCGCTTCGAGCGCGCGGTGTCGGTGCGCAACTTCGGCGGCCTCGGCCTCGGGCTCTACGTCGCACGCGCGATCGTGGCGTCGCACGGCGGCTCCATCCGGGTGGAGAGCAAGCCGGGCGCGGGCGCGACGTTCGTGGTGGAGCTCCCGGTGAGCCCACCGGAGAGCGCCGTGCCGGCCGGATCCGTCGCAGAATAGGGCGCGCGGTTCGCCGAAGCCCCGCGCGCTCCGGGCACGCAGCTCGCAGCCGCGATTCGGAGGCGCTGGCGGTCACCACCGCGCAAGCCGTCGAGGAGGCGCTGGAGGAGGAGCCGGAGGCGATCGCGAAGGACGCGATGGGGGAGAGAGAGGGCGAGGCGCCCTGAGCCCCGCGCCGCGACCGGCCTGAGCGAGAGCGACAAGGCGAGCGGCGTTCCTGGCGCGACCGATCAGAGCTGCCCATACTCACGGATCCGGTCGCGCTCTTCTCCCTTGTCTCCCTCGTCGGGCTCCAGATCGACGACGATCCCGAGGCGCGACTCGACGTAGGCCACCCAGAGGGTTCCATGCGGTGGAACGCTGGTCCAAGCGTTCATTTCCGTGATAGACAGGAGCCCATCCATGCTTCGATCGAAGATTCTTATGTCCCTGAACCGTAATCCGCACGTGAAGCCGAGCTGGGCGTTCAGGTTACGGGAATAGACATCTCCGCCGAGGAACAGATCGACGTGCGTGGTCCGGACAAGGGTCGCTTGCGGCCTCAAGGTCGTGGTGAACATGGGAAGAACGGCTCCGATCACTTGGTAGAGTTGAAAGCTCGTGGCCGCGCTCGCCCGGAACGGTCCGGCCTCGTACGTGGCGTGGATCCCCAGCTTCTTGTCTTCTATCGTCGACATGTTCTCCTTGCCCACTCCAACGCCGATGAAGTATCCGATGTTGAGCTCCTGGGTGGGGCTCGCGGTCTGTCCGAAGCTCACCATGACTGTATGGACAGCCCCCGGAGCCGTTCCGCCGTCATATGTGGATCCGAGTCTCGCAAGATGGGGGAGCTTTGTCTGAACAATGCCGCTGAAGTAGAGGCCGTCCCAGTAGAACTTCTCTGGGGGCCGTTGCTCTTGCGCTGATGTCAGAGCAGTAACGGAGAACACTACAAGCCCTGATAGCGCGCGCATGAATAGCTGCCATGGCGTGCTCGAACAGCGGGTCGATGGCGCCCGCGAGATGAACGGCGGTGCGAAGTTGGCACGATTCATTCGGTCTGCATGCGGGCTATACACTCAGGATTCTTCACCAACCCGTCGACATCGACGTCTCCGAAGTCGCTCCTGAACATATAGGCACTTTCCATCGCATCGAGACCGAGAATGTTGTTCGTGATATCCGGCTGCGACGCATCCTCGAAGGATCTTGCAACGGCGATACAGTTCGAGTGTTGCGCCTGGGCCAAATCTCGAATGCTCAAGATGGTCTCGCAGTCGATCGTGTTGCTGCCCAGTATTTCCTCGTACGCGTTGAATTGCCACCTGAAGTTCCTGCAGTTTGTTGCCATCGTATGCAATTCTTTCACCAGCGACCTGATGACGCATTGCTCCGAAGGCTCTTGTTCGGGTGATGGAGTGGATTCATCTTCGTTGGCACGAGGCGCCTTCTCTCTCTTCTGAAGTTGTGGATCGCGACGCTGGAGCGACTTTTCGCAGCTGGCCAACCGCTTCCGTGCGACGCTCAGGGTCGCCTGAAGATAGGGTTCGTTCTTGCTCGCAGCGTCCTGGCGTGCTTGAGTCTTTTTGTCGCTCTCGGCCGAGATTCTTCCCAGATGGAATGCCGCCGCCAGGGTCGCGACCGCGATGGTCCCAAATCCAATCCATGTTGTCGGCTTCGGTGATGTTCCCATGTGTCGAACGTTGCGGGTTGAAGTCCTGGTGCGTGCGCGAGAACGGCGGCCCTGGCCCGTTCTAACAGCGGGTCGATGGCTCCCGCGAGATGGACGGCCGCGTGAAGTATGGTCGAGTCATCTGGTCTGCATGCGGGCTATGCACTCTGGGTTTTTCACAAGCGCATCAATGCCGTCGACATCGCCGTGCTTGCTCTTGGTTGCATAGGCATCCTCCACCGCGTCGATGGCGATGGGGCCGTTTGTCGCATATTGCTCGCTAATTTCCTCGTTGACATTTATAATGAGAATGCAAATCTGGTATTGCATCCGGGCAAGGTCTCGAATGCTCAATACGGATTCGCAGCCAATCGAATTGCTGCCCAAGATTGCCTTGTATGCATCAAAATGTGTTCTGAAGTCCCTGCAATTCGCGGCCGCCATATTCTGCTCCTTTGCTTGCATTGCGATGATGCATTGCTTCGGAAGCTTTGGCTCAGGTGGAGGTGTGGGGTTGTCTTCGTTGGCGTAGGGCTCTTTCTCTCTCTTCTGAAGATGTGGATCACGACGCTGGAGGGTCTTCTCGCAGCTGGCCAACCTTTTCTGGGTGGCGCTCACGGCTGACCGAAGATCGGGATCGCCCTCGCTGCCGGCGTCCTGGTGCGATTGAAGCCGATTGTCGTTCGCCACCGACATTCTTCCCAGATTGTATGCTATCAAGGCGACGACTGAGATGGATCCCAATGCAATCCATGTTTTCGGCTTCGGCGATGTTTCCATGTGTCCAATTTCGCGGAGCGTGGCGATTGCAATCGCTTATTGAATGTTAGTTGACATGGCGGGAACGGGTCACTGAATGACTCTCTAGGGTGGTGTTGGCTAGTAGTAGCAGGGTTCCTTCTTGGTCGGCGTTATTCCAACCATTTGAGGGGTGATGTTCAGAGGGGTACCACTGCTGGGCTGCAGTTCTTCGCGCCATTGATTGCACGTCTTCGCGTTTACCGTGTTCACGAATTGGTTCTGTAGCGGCGTCGTTCTCATGCAGTTGATTAGCTGAGGGCGTCGGTCTTCTGATGCACACAGCGCTTGGCACTCGGGGGATGGATCCATGCACGTTTGTACTGGTTTTTCGTCGAAGATCGTGCATCCGGCCTGGGATAGTACCGTCGCGGAAATGATCTGGGCGAGGCTGGGACGGATTGTCCTCGAACGACGACGTGCTGCGGTCATAGGCTCTTGCTCCGAGGGCATCTGGTGGTGGCTCGCGTTTGCCTATAACGGGAGGCAGGAGGATACAGGGAAGGCTGTCGTTCTTCGATGAATCCGTGGACATGGCCATGGCCAGACGTCGCGAGCGAGTCGCGATCCGCGCGGCATGCGCGAGATGTCCAGGACGTCCGGAGCAAGCGATGACTCGCGCGGCCGGTCGCGGACAATCTCGCTTCGCTTTCAGGGGATCGACGGGGGGCAATCGGTTCGCGCGGTCCACGCCGCGAACGCTCGTTGGCAGCGGACCCATTCCCTGGAGCGCAGCCGCCCCTCGGACGTCCGGGCCTACGCGGCCAGGTAGCGGCTTCGGGCCGAGGGACGCGGCGCGCTCGCGGGGTCGATCATGGTGTTCTGAGTGCGTGAGCCGGTCGGGCCGATGGTCGGCTCGGGGCCGCTCGCAGGCGCCCTGGTCGCGGCCCTCCGTGACGAGGAGCGCGGAGGGCTCGCGGATCGGGTGGAGCTGCTGCTGAGCGCGAGGCGATGATCGCCTGTTCTTCTCGCGGGCCTATGCCTGGCAGCAGAACGTCGACGGTTCGGCCGGCAGCAACTCGCCGGTGGGCTCACCGCCGCTCGGGGCGCAGCCGCCTGGGTCCACGGCCACGACCTCCGCCGACTTGCTGCCGAGCGCGACGCCGGGCGGCGTGACCCCGCAGAACGGCGTCGTCGAGCTCACGACGATCGACGCGAGCGCCTCCCCGCACGTGCCGTCGCTGTAGACGGAGGCCTTGATGGTGCACGACGCGCCCTCCGGCTCCCCGCAGCCGCACTCGGAGCAGCCGCGCGTGTCCTCGGCGCCGCCGTAGAAGACGTGCCGGTCGAGGTAGGGCTCCTCGCACGTCACGTCGCCCTCGTGGAAGATGCACGTCAGGTAGCCACCGGGCGGCGGGACTCCGGGCTGCTCCGGCGAGGGCATGCAGGTGCTCCGGTCGCCCATGCACTCCGTGTAGGCGCCGGGCACGCAGGCGAGCGCCCGGGTCTGCCACGGATCGAGGAGCGCCGGCGGCGGCGGTTCGTCCACCCTGGGCGTGCACGCGCCGGTAGCCGTCACGATCGGCGCCTCGATGGAGACCGACTGCACGCACGGCTTCCCGCCGCAGTCCTGGCCGGCTGGGATCGCGTTCGCGGCGGTGCAGGCGCCGTCCCAGCCGTCGGGCGCCGCGAAGGGGGTTGTGACGCCGCCGAGGTCGCCGGGACACGCCGAAGAAGCGTGCGCCGACCAGCCCAGCGGGAGCTGACACGAGGCGGTGGCCGCGTCAGGCGGATCGCACAGGCAGGCTGCGCAGGCGAGCGGTGCGGGCGCCAGGTCGGCGAACCCCTCGTAGCCGATGTTCGGCGCGGCGGCGGGGCAGTCCGGCACCTGGTCCCGCGCGCCGAACCAGAGGAGCGCCGGGCCGAACCAGCCGAGCGGCGCCGGCGGGACGCAATCGCCGGCGCAGGCGGTCTCGTCACCGCCGCCAGCCCCGCCGCCGCCGGCCCCCCCTCCGCCCCCATCCCCTCCATCGCCCGCATCCCCGGTGCCCGCCTCGGGGTATGGGCATGCTGGAGAGCCGTATTCACTGGGCTGACAAGGTCCGTAGACGGTCGGATCTCCGGCGCAGCCCGGCAACAGGAGAAGCCCTGCCATCAATAAGGGACAGATCCGCATGCCGGGCAAGCTACACGATGCTGCTCCACGCAGACAACGACCATCTTCCGTGACGGCCGCAGTCGCCAGCGAGCTCACCATTTCGAATTCAGCCATGTACTCTCACCATTCCTCGCGGCGTTGGATTCCGTTTCGCATGTCCGCTCAGTAGGTGGCCGTAACGCCCAGTCCGAAGGCTGCTCCAAGCGGCGGCGACGTCCAATAGAGCGGCGCTGGCGTTACGGCATGGTCCACCTGGCGCCTGAGCAACGCGTCTTCCACGATCCAGATCGCTTCCGCGTAGCCGTGCACAGACCATCTGTCGGAGAGTCGCCACGCGCTGCCAAACCGCGCCCCTATTCCGAACAGGGCCGTGCTGCGTACACGCATGTTCCACGGATCTTCTGGGACGAACCGGACAGCGCCGAGCGTCGCAAGTCCGCAGCCGAACAGGTGGCGGCCGCGAAGGCAGGTCACGGTGGCTGCCGTGAAGGCCGTCGTCCCCAAGCGCATGCCCTCGACCTCCTTCGCCAGTGAGACCAGCCCCCGTCCTTCCACCGCGACCGACCAGTCGGGCCGGCGAACGCCGACGGACATGGTCATGCCAGCCGCGGCCCCCGGTGTGATCCCCAGGCCGAGCGTCGCCCCGAGCCCCGCCTCCAGCCGCCAGCGCTCTGTCGGCGCTGGCATCGCCTCATGCAGCGGTGGTTCCGGCGCGGTCCGGCGCGCCTGCGGAAGCGGCGTTGAAGGCGGCAGCGAGCGCTCGGAGGGCGATGGCGCCCGCTCCGGCGCGTTCAGGATCTGCGCCACGATCGCGAGGGCCACACCGGAGATCAGCTCCGCGCAGCCGCGCCGGGTGCTGAACCCCTCGGCCCAGGCTGTATCGCCCGCATCCTCACTCTCGCGCAGGGCCATTAAGGCGGTGAGCTCCGGCCCCTCCTGCGCGATGCTGACCGTGAGCACCCGCGACGCGTCGTCCTCGAACGGATCGCCGCCGAGCCCGCGCGCCACCTCGGCGCGCAGGAGCGCCTCGTCGGCGCAGCCCTCGGCGCCGGGGCCCCGCACGACCTCCAGCCGCATCGCAGCCTGCGGCAGATCCGGCGCGGCGCGCGCCGCGGCGACGCACAGCAGGACCGTGGCCGCCGTGGCCGCGGCGACGGCAGCGCGCGCCAGCCACCTCGCGCCCCCGCGCGGACCGATGCCGCACCGGGCCAGGCGCGCGCCGAGCCTCGGTCTGGCGCAGGGCCCGCTCATCGCGACGGCTCGCTCCCCGGCGCGCCCTGCTTCGGAGCGGCGAGGCGCGCCAGGGCGACCGTGCGAAGCCGCTCCCGCACGTTCTTCAGCTGGCCCCCGGGAAACCGCTGCTCGTGCGCGGTGATCTGCCGGAGCGCCCCCGCCGCATCACCGGCGGTGAGGCGCTCTCGCGCCGCGCTGAGCAGCCGCAGTTCCTCCGCGAACGAGTCATCGCGCTCGCTGGCCTCGATGGCCCGTGGCGCCGCCCGCGGAGCAGCAGGGCACGGGCGGTGGGGCGCCTCGGGCGCGCGAGCGACGGGCCCCGGCTCGGGCGCCTGCTGCGGCGGGGGCGCTGCGAGGCAGGCGCCGCCCGCGGGCCGCAACTCGGGCAGCACCGGCCCGAAGCGGCGAGCCCAGAGGGCCGGCGGCGGCGCGAGGGCGGTCAGCACGGCGACCGTTCCGGCGACGCCCGCCGCAGCCGACCCGAGGGCGACGCCGATCCGGCCAGGCCTCCGTGGCAGGGCCGAGGTGGCAGGCGAACGCGGCGGCGGTGCCGGCGGTCCGGGCGGAGCTGGCGGCACAGGCGCTGCCGGCGGCGGTGCGGGTGCCGCAGGCGGCGCAGGCGCCGGCGGTGCGGATGCCGCAGGCGGCGCAGGCGCCGGCGGCGGTGCCGCCTGCGCCATGGTGCTCGCGCCGCCATCGCGCGCCAGGAACTCCGACGCCAGCGGGAACGGGAGCCAGCACGCGCGCAGCGCCTCCCGCTGGTCCGGGCGGAGCCGCGCGACGGCGGCGCGGTAGTCCTCACGGGCCAGGCGCAGCCGGTTGGCGGCGGTGTTGTAGTTGATGCCGAGCTCGCGCGCGATCTCGACGATCGGCACCTCGCAGGCCTCGTGCAGGACGAGCAGGACCCTCCGCTCGGGGGCGATCGTGCTCAACACGTCGATCGCGAGCTCCAGCCGCTCTCGCTCGACGACGCGCTGCTCGCTGCTCGGCGCGGGATCGACGGCGTGGCCGCGCGGCGCGGGGTGCAAGCCGTCCGGCACCTCGCGGCGGCGGTAGGCGCGTTCCAGGTGCTTGCTGACCTTCCGCCACGCGATCCCGAAGAGCCATCGGGCTTCCGCGCTGCCGCGCGGGCGCCGGCCATCCCGCTGCGGCGGCTCGCCGGCCGCGTCCGCCTCGCGCGGAGGCGACGACGAGGCGGAGGCCGGGTAGTCGGGATCGAACCGATCCAGGCTCTCGTACGCCGCAAGGAGGACGTCCTGGACCAGGTCCTCCACGTCGGGCGCGGCGACCCCCAGGAGCCGGAGCGAGCGCGGGAGGGTTTCGAGCGCTGCGGCGTGGACGGAATTCCATGTAGCGGTGCGGGAGGCGTCAGCGGCGGGAGGAACGTGGGTGCTCATACCCAGAATTGCGGGGAGCTCTTCGGGTCTGTTTGGAAAACGCACGGCCCGGCGCACGGGACGGAGGCGCTCCTGCGGCGAGCGTCGCGCTCATGACAGGCTGCGGCTCTCCGGCGGGATCCGCGCCGAGTGGGGCGAGATCGTCTCCATGTGGGCCAGCACCTCGGCCTGACCCCAGCGGTCGAGCGCGTCCATTTCCGCCGGGCCGAGCAGCCGGCGGATCGCCCCCCAGGTGCGCTCGAACTCGAGCGCGGACAGGTGCTGCGACAGCGCGGTGAGGGGGCTCAGGTCGGAGTCGTCGCCGCGGTACGCCGCGTAGGCCTCGGCGTCCCATCCTTCCAGCGGGAGCGCTTCCGCCTCGTCGATGCGCCGCTCCAGCGCGTCCTCGGTCTCCGCCCAGGCTCGGGCGATCTGGAGGAGCTTCGCGATCTTGTCGAGCGGCAGGCCGAAGCGCGCGACGCGGTGCTCCTTGCGGCGCGATAGCCACACGACGAGCACCTGCCACATGGTCCGCCAGTCCGGCAGCCGGTCGAGGACGAAGTAGCGCTCCTCGATCCACGCGCGGATCTGCGCCGCAGCCGCCGTGCCCTGGGAGCGCTCCACCTCGGCGAGGAACGCCGCGATGTGCACCGCGATCATGCCCTCGTAGTCCCGCTCCTCGTCGTCCAGCGCCTCGATCGCGATCTCCGCCCGGACGCAGCGGCGCGCGGCCGTCTTCACCGCCTCGACGTCGTCGATGCGGAGCCCGAGATCGGGCCAGAAAGGCGTTGCCCTGTCCAGGCTGAGGAGCCGGACAGCGCTCGTGTAAGCGTAGGATACATCGAGGTCGAGGAGATCGAGGGTGGTGTTCATCGGCAGCGCAGCCCGGCGTGGTCTGGAGCGGCCAGCGTAGCCGCGCCGGGGGTGAACAGGTAGGTCGCCCTGACCTCGGATCGCCTCTCCGGCCGGAGCCGTTCCACAGCGGTCTCCGCCCACCTCTGCACCGGAGCAGAGCGGCGGTCACCCGCACAGGAGACGGGCCCAGATCGGCGTTTTCGGCGCGCAAGCGCGCTCCGGTGCGCTGAGCACCGAAGACGCCGAGGTGGGCCCGTATCCGAAGCGGGTGACCGCCGCGCTAGACTGCGGGCATGCGATTCGAAGGCCCACGCGCTCCGGGCACGCCGCTCGCGGCCGCGATTGCCGCCTCGCGGAGGTCGTCGTGACCGAGTCCGCCCACCGGCCCGAGATCGAGCGCGCGCTCCGCTTCATCGCCGCGAACCTCGAGAGGCCCATCACGGTCGCAGACGTCGCGCGCGCGGCGCGCCTCAGCGAGTTCCACTTCCACCGGGTGTTCCACGCGGCGGTCGGCGAGCCGATCGGGCGGTTCATCACCCGGAGGCGGCTCGAGCAGTCGGCGCTGCGGCTCGCGTACGAGCCGGACCGCAGCATCACGGATGTGGCGCTCTCGTCCGGGTACTCCTCCGCGTCGAACTTCTCCAAGGCGTTTGCGGCGCACTTCGGCTGCAGCCCGTCGCAGGTGCGGAGCCCGGAGCGCGGCCTCCCCGTCGCGATCGGGAAGCTCACGTCGCTCTACGGAAAGGACTTTCGGCCGGAAGAGCTCTACACGCTCCCGCCCGAGCGCGGGGTCGACGAGCGGCGCCGCGAGGCGGCGGCGTGGAGCGCGCGGGTCCGCTTCGAGACCACGAGCGGGCTCGATTTCGCATGCCTCGCCAGCCCGGGCGGGTACGACCTCTCGGCCCTCGAGCGCCTCTGGTCGGACCTCATCGCCGCCGCCCGGCAGCTCGGGCTCTGCGAAAACGCCGTGGATGCCTGGGGCGTGCCGCACGACAGTCCGCAGATCACGGCCCCCGAGCTGTGTCGATACCACGCTTGCGTGCCCTGTCCGAAGGCCATCCCGCTGCCGCCCCCGCTCTTCCGCGGCCGGATGAGCGAGGGCCGCTACGCCGTCTTCCGCTATGCCGGCGAGGTGTCCGGGATTCCAGAGGTGTATCGCAGCATCTATTCGTGCTGGTTCAGGGAGAGCAGCCTCGCGCCCGACGACTTCACCTCCCACGAGCGCTACGTCACGGACGCGCCGGAGGGCGGCCGCGTGGACCTCGAGCTCTGGTTCAAGGTGAGGCCGCGCCGCTGACCGCAGCAATCCAGGAGAACTCCTCCGCAGCCCCGGAGATGCGACGCCGGCGCCCCCGGCCGTACGGTGTCTCGTGACCGGATGGCCCGGTCCACCATGGAAAGGGTTGCGGGAGGCGCGATGGGAACGCTGAGCACTTCGAAACGAATCCTTGTCACCGGCGCGTCGCGCGGGATCGGACGCGCGACCGCGCTCGCTCTCGCCAGGCAGGGGCACACGGTGGCCCTCGCCGCCCGCGACGAGGGCGCGCTGAGGGAGCTCGCCGGCGAGATCGCGCGCGCGGGCGGGAAGGCCGAGGTCGCCCCGATGGATGTGACGGACGACGCGAGCGTCGAGCGAGGGATCGCGCGGCTCCTCGAGGCGGGGCCGTGCGACGTCGTGATCAACAACGCGGGATCCTGCGACCAGGCGGACTTCCTGGTACAGAAAATGGAGACCCAGCGCTCCGAGATGGATCTCAATTACTGGGGCGCGGTGCGGGTGACGCGCGCGCTCCTGCCGTCGATGCTCGCGCGCCGCTCGGGCGTCGTCGTGAACGTCTCCTCGATGCTCGGGATCGTCGCGTCGCCGACGACGGCCAATTATTCGGCGACAAAGGCCGCGCTCAACGCATGGTCGCACGCGCTCCGGGGCGAGGTCGGTCGCTTCGGCGTTCAGGTCGTCGTGTTCGTGGCGCCCCACACCGACACGGCGTCTGGCCGCCGCGTCCGCTTCGATGGCGTGGTGAGCCTGCCTGTCGAGTACACGGTCGAGGCGCTGCTCCGGGCCGTCGATCGGGCACCCCGGCAGGCGGCGGCGAGCCCCGTCTACCGGCTCCTCCTGCGGCTCGCAGGGCTCTTTCCGGCCTTCATCGAGTCGCGGGTCGCCGCGTCGGCACGGCCGCACCTGCTGCCGAGCTACGGGGCTGGGGCGCGCGAAAGTCCGGCGCTGCCGACGGGTCCTATCCAGGGAGCTTGAGCAACAGCCCCTGAGCCTGGCCAGGTCAAGCCGACGAGTCGGGGGCACGGCGCAGAGGGCGCGACGACCGCCCCACAGGCGCCCGCCTCGACGCCGGCCCCGATCGGTTGTCCATCGCACCAACATCGCATCATGGCGCGAGCGCGGCTTCCCAACCGCGATGCGCTTCTGATACAGCCATCTTATTGCGGGGGGAACTACGGGAGGGAAACGATGGCGAACGAAATGGACGCCACTTCGGGGCTGCTGCATACATTTCTTGCATCCTGTCCAGAGATGCTCTTCATCGCGGGCGTCGATGGGGATGTGCTGCAATCGAGCCGCGCGCTCCGTCAGGCGCTGGGGGCCGGGATAGAGCATGGCAATTCGCTCACGGCGCTCGTCCATGAGGAGGATCGAGCCGACTTCGCCGCTGCCTGGACCCGGCTGAAGGAGCAAATAGAGCCGGTGCAGGTCGATGTGCGCCTGATGGACGCCCAGGGGGCGTACCGGCGCCTGACGTGCAACGCGAGCCGGGCGCCCGAAGGGGGCACGATCCACGGGTCGTTGCGGCAGGTCGACGCCGACCGCGAGAGCAGCCGGGCCGAGCCGAGCCTCAAGGAGCGGCTCCTCGACGGTCTGGCGGACAACCTCCAGGTCGCCATCTGGGCCATCGATACCCAGGGGACCGTCATCTACCACGACGGGAAGGGGCTCGACGCCGCCGGGCTCGCGAGGGGCGAGCTCCTCGGGAAGAACCTGCTCGAGCTCTATCCCGAGAAAGACCGCATCATCTTGCGGGGAGCGCTCGCCGGCGCGATGGCCCATGACCACAACACGGCGCACGGCGTCCATTGGGAGAGCTGGGTCGTCCCCGTGCTCAACAGGCGCGGCGAGGTCGACTCGGTGCTCGGGTTCTCGCTCGACATCACCACGGTGAGGCGCGCGCAGGACGAGCTGCGGGCCAGGATCACCCAGATCGAGAAGCAGCAGGAGGTGATTCGCAACCTCTCCACGCCGATCATCGAGGTGTGGAACGGGGTGCTGACGCTCCCCATGATCGGCGTGGTCGACAGCGTGCGGACGGCCGAGGTGATGGACGCGCTGCTCGCGCGCATCATGGAGAAACAAGCCCATTTCGCGATCCTCGATCTGACCGGGGTCGAAGTGGTGGACACGAAGGTGGCCAGCCATCTCATCGAGCTCGTGGCGGCGATCCGCCTGCTCGGCGCCGAAGGCATCGTGGCCGGCATCAAGCCGAACGTGGCGCAGACGATGGTCGCGCTGGGGCTCGATCTCTCGACGATCGCGACGCAGCGCGATCTGCGGGCTGCCCTGAGCTACTGTATCCGGCGCATGGCGCCGCAGCCGCCGCAGGAGAACCGCGCCGGCGTGACCGCGAGCTGACGGGGCCCCACGCGCGGCGGCCCCAGCGAAGGTCGAGCTCGCTGCGGCGCCGGAGAGCGCCTCCGGCGCGCCGCCGTCTCCCTTTTTTCGGCGAATGCGGCGCACCGGGAGGGTGCAGAAGCGCGGCAACGGAGCGATGATGCGCCGGTTGCAGCGAGGGCCGCGCTCGGCCTCGCATCGGGCTCACGGGGTGGGTGCGTGCACACGACAGCCGAAGACAGAGCAGAGACTCTCCGCATCGATCCGCGCCTCCTGATCGAGGCCCTGGACGACCCCGCGCTCGTCATCGACGCGCAGGGCGCTGTCCTGTGCAAGAACGAGCAGCTCGATCTCCTCCTGGCGGGGCTCGGGGCCCCGAGCCTGCCGCTGTCGCCGGAGGGCGATCGCGTGCTGCTGTCGCTGGCGCCCGCGGCCGCCGACGTCGCCCGGATCCAGGCGCTCCTCTCGGGCGAGGTCGATCGAGCCGACATCGACCTGCCGGACCAGGGCCCCGGCGCGCCGCGGTGGGTGCTCCGCGGGCTCGCCTGCACGATCGGCGGCGGCCGCGGCGCGCTGCTCCGCCTCGTCGATGAGGGCGAGCGCCGCGTCCGGGAGCACCAGCGCCGGTGCGCGCAGGTGGTCGAGGCGGTGCACCTCGGCTGCACCTTCCTCTCCCTCGAGGCCCCGGCGGACGACCGGTCGCTCCGGTACGTCTACATGAACCGTGCTGCCGAGCGGATCGCCAGCAGGCCCACCGCGGCGATGCTCGGCCGGACCATGGACGAGAGCGTCCCCAGCCTTCGGCAGCTCGGCATTCCTCAGCGCCTGGCGGAGCTGATCCGCAGCGGCGGGACCGACGAGAGCGAGCTGGTCCTCCCCCAGGAAGCGGGCACGCGCGTCATGACGACGTGGTCGTTCCCCGTCGGAGATCAGTGCGTCGCCGTGGTCTACGACGACGTCACAGAGCGCAGGGCGACCGAAGCGTCGCTCGACAGCACGCGCGTCCTCCTCGACGGCATCATCGAGCACCTCCCGCTCCTGCTCTTCGTCAAGGACGCTGCGGATCTCCGCTACGTGCGGGTGAACAGGAGGTTCGAGGAGTTCCACGGGCACGCGCCGGGAGAGCTGATCGGCAAGCGCCTCGTCGACTATTTGCCGCAGGCGCTGGCCGCGAAGATCGATGCCGAGAGCCGCGCCGTGCTTGCGGGGGGCGTGCCGGTCGAGGTGCCGGAGATACGCATCCCGTCGAAGCTCCTCGGGGACCGCATCGGCCACGCCCGGTGGATCCCCATGGAGGACGCCAAGGGCAAGGGCCGTTATCTCCTCGGGCTCATCGAGGACATCACCGAGCGCAAGAAGATCGAGGACGCGAAGCGTCAGGAGTCGATCCTCCTGGAGACGCAGCGGCGGCTGCTCGAGCTCATCCAGGAGCTCTCGACGCCGAGCATCCCCATCCACCCGGGCATCCTCGTCGTCCCGCTCGTCGGCCAGATGGACAGCTCGCGCGGCGCCCAGCTCGTCGAATCGCTCGTCGCCGCGGTCGAGCGGCACCACGCCGAGTTCGTCATCATCGACATCACCGGCGTCACGTCGGTCGACAGCGCGGTGGCCAACCACCTGCTCCAGGCCACGCGCGCCGCGGGGCTGCTCGGGGCCGAGTGCAGCGTAGTCGGCGCCTCGCCCAGCATCGCCCGGACCGTGATCGAGCTCGGCATCGAGTTCGACGAGCTGGCGACGCACCGGGACCTGCAAGCCGGGTTCCGGCACGCGCTGGCGCGGAAGGGGTATGTGATCACCCCCCGTGCGCGCGTCGATCGACAGGCCTGAGCGCGGCGGAGCCGTCCGCGCAGCGCGAGACGGCCGCTCGCGCTACCGCGCCGGCGTCACGAGCTCGGCGAGAACATGATGGGATACACCACGGTGACGACGCCGCCCTCGGGCGCCGAAAACGTGAACTTCTCGAACTCGCGCAGCACGCAGCTCACGACCGCGCGATCCGGCATGGGCGCGCTCGCGGGCGAGGGCGGGGGGCTGTTCGGCAAATCGCCCTCGGCGACAGCGGTCACCTTGCCGTCCCTGCCGATGACGAAGCGCACCGAGATCCGGCCAGCGAGGTTGGGATCGCGACGCAGCCCGGCTTCGTAGCATTTGCGCAGCTCACCGAACCGCGCGCGCACGACGCTCCGGATCTCCTCGGGGGCCAGCCGGCCCGAGACCTCCATCGACAACGCGCGAAACGAGGGCGGCGCCCCTGGCGGCCCGGTGAACTTGCCTTCGCGGGGGAGGGCTCGGAGCATGAGGATCTCCGGCGTCGAGGCCGGCTGTCGCCCCTTCCATTGCCGGGCGCGGCTGAGCGTGGTCGACACGACCTCCTTGACGTCGGCGAGGCTCGCTCCTGGCACGGCGCGCAGGCCGATGCGGTCGAGGCAGGTCCGCGGCGCCTTGGCGCACGCGGCTTCTGCGAGCTCCGCGAGCGCGGCGGAGGCGCGTTCCCGCTGCGGGCCCACCGCCTCGCGCTTCACGAGCGTCCGGACGAACCCGCCGCCCTCCGAGGCGCTCGGCGGGGAGACGGTCAGCTCGAAGAGGCTCACCTCCACGTCGCGTTCGCGGACATCGACGGCGATCTCGATCCACGGCGGCTCCGAGGCGTCCTCACCGGGAGATCCGGGCACGGGCGTGCGGAAACGGAGCCCGCCCGGGCCGGTGCGAAGCAGCGCCACGGGGTAGCCCGCGAAGGCCGCCGTGCGGGAGACGCTCTCGACGACGATCCAGGCGACCGATTCGTCCGCGGCGACGGCGATCTCGCCCTGCGCGGGCGCGCCGCGGTCGCTCTCGCGGGCCCGCCGCGCCTGGAGCTGCTCGAAGAGCTCATCGACCTTGGTCAGCTGGCCGAGCTCGGCGATGCTCTTCGCGTCGCCGACGAGCCGGCCGTCCAGGAGGATCTGGTGGCCTCGGATCTCGACCTCCGGCGGCGAGGCCGCGTCGGGCGGGGCCTCTGGAGCGACGGGCGGCGCCGCGGGCGCGATGGGTACGGCGATCGGACGCTCGGTCGGGGCGCGCGGGGGAGCAGGCGCGGCGCACGCGCAGAGCGACGCTGCCAGCAGGACGGCGGGGCACCAGGTCGGGTGAGGCATCGAGAGGCTCTCTCCAGGGGCGCGACGCTGAACCGCCGCGATTCGAGGATGCGAGCATACCTGTTCAGGCGAGCGCGAAGCGAGGCTGGCGATGCGGTGAGGGCCTGACTCTTCCGCTCGTGCCCCTTGCGATCCGGCCGGTCCGTACCAGAGCCTCCGGACACCGCTCATGCCTGAAGGCGACACCCTCTTCCGCATCGCCGCCGCCCTCGGCCCCGCGCTCACGGGCGCGCGCGTCGTCGCGCTGGAGCTGCCCCGGAGCGACCAGCCGTGCCGTCGGCTCGTCGGCCGCCGCGTCGAGCGCGTGGAGGCGCGCGGCAAGAACCTCCTCATCTTCTTCGACGAGGGGACCGTCCTCCACACGCACCTGCGCATGAGCGGGGCCTGGCACCTCTACCGCGATGGCGAGCGCTGGAAGCGGTCCGAGGCGACGGCGTCGGCCATCCTCGCGGTCCCGGGCTACGTCGCCGTCTGCTTCCGCGCGCCCGTCGCGCGCTTGCTCCGCGCGAGCGCATTGCGCGGCGATCGCCTCCTCGGCGGCCTCGGCCCGGATCTGCTCGGCGGCGCCTTCGATGCCGCCGAGGCGCTCCGCCGCCTCCGCGCCCTCGACGAGGTGCCCCTCGGCGTCGCCGTCATGGACCAGCGCGTCGTCGCCGGCATCGGCAACATCTACAAGAGCGAGCTCCTCTTCCGGACGCGGCTCGACCCCTTCGCCCCGGTCCGGGCGTACTCCGACGAGGAGCTCTCCGCGATGCTCGACGTCGGCCGCCGCCTCCTGCAAAGCAATGTCGAGCCGCGAGATCCCCCCGGCATGTACCGTGGGTCGACCGCGCATTACGCGGCCACACGCACGACGCGCGCCGGCGGAGACCGCAGGAAGCCGGTCAGCGTGTACGGCCGCGAGGGGCGCGCCTGCTACGACTGCGGCGCTGCGGTCCAGATGCGCCGGCAGGGGACGATGATGCGATCGACCTACTTCTGTCCCCATTGCCAGCCGACCCGTGCCGCGCCGCCGCCGTCCGGGCCTGCTCCGTCCGCGCCATGAACTCGGCCGCCGGCGGGCGCGCTGCGGCGCGCGCAAGAACACCAGCGTTCCGGGCGATCCCGTGTCGCGCGCAACCGTGCTGCCCGGCAGACCTTTCCGGCGCTCTGAGCGTACGATCCGCTCCATGCGCCTCACCCTGCTCCTGATCCTCGCGCTCGCGCCCGGGTGCAGCAACACCCTGGACGAGCCCATCACCCCGGACAACGCCGGGAGCGCAACGCCCCCTCCGGCCCCCGTCTCCTCCTCCTCGGCAGATGCGCCGGGCTCACCGCCGGAGACCGGCACCGCCGAGGCCGAGATCGACCCCCGCCTCGCCCCGCTCATCGCCGCCGCCTTCCGCGACTACAAGCCCTGGGGGCGCGTCGACGACGAGCTCCGCTGGGCGCCCTGGCTGTGCCGGATGCCGCTGCCCGGCCGCGTCCGCATGAGCGCCGCCGAGGACGGCGGCCACGCCCGCAAGCTCTACTCGGTGTTCGCCAAGCACCGCGATCGCTATCCGCTCGTCGAGGGACAGGCGCCCGTCGCCCAGCCGGTCGGGCAGGTCCTGATCAAGGAGAGCTATGTCCCCGAGCTGGTGGAGGACGGCGCGGCGGCCGCCCTCCCGGGCGCCGGCGCCACCCCGCCGGACGCCATGGATCATTTCGATCCCATCCTGCGCGACGGCGATCGCGTCTACCGCGCGTCGCGCCTCGCCGGCGCCTACGTGGTGCTCAAGGTCGCGCCGGACACCCCCGGCACCGACGCGGGCTGGGTCTACGGCACGGTCACGCCCGCGGGCGAGGTGACCTCCGCCGGCCGCGTCGCCTCGTGCATGGGGTGCCACGTGAGCGCCCGTCACGAGCGCGTCTTCGGGCTCGCGCCGGCGCCGTCCGCGGCGCCTTGACGGGCTCCGGGCGCCGCGGCAGCGTCGACGACCCCGGCGAGCGCGTCCAGCGACATCGGCTTGACGAAGTGGGCGTCGAACCCTGCCGCCTCGGCCCGGCGGCGGTCCGACGCCTGCCCATACCCCGTGAGCGCGACGAGCGCGCCCGAGCACAGCCCAGCCTCCCGCAGGCGACGCGCCACCTCGTAGCCGTCCATCCCAGGGAGCCCGATGTCGAGAAGCACGAGATCGGGCCGATGCTCGGCCGCGGCCCTCAGCGCGCGCGGGCCGTCACCGGCGATCCACACCTCTTGCCCTAGGGCCAGCAAGGCGTCGGCGAGGGTGCTGGCCGCGTCCACGTTGTCCTCGACGACGAGGACGCGGAGCTTCCTCGCCGCGGGAGACGGCTGCTCTCCGTTCTTCGAGGGCGCGGACGTCGCCCCGACGGCCGCCGCGGGGAGGCGCTCGTCCGCCGCCGCGGGGAGGCGCTCGTCCGCCGCGACGGGCAGGCGCTCGTCCGCCGCGACGGGCAGGCGCACGATGAACTCGCTGCCTTGACCGAGCCCCGGGCTCGTCGCTTCGATGCTCCCGCCGTGGAGGGCGACCAGATCGCGGACGATGGTCAGCCCGATCCCGAGGCCGCCGGGCGCCCGATCGAGGCTGCGATCCGCCTGATGGAACAGCTCGAAGACCTGGGGCAGCACCTCCCTGGCGATCCCGATCCCGTCGTCACGGACGCGCAGCTCCACCTGGTCCCCGCGCTGCTCGACCGTCACCCCGATGTGGCCCCCGACGTCGGTGTATTTGCACGCGTTGGTGAGCAGGTTGACGAGGATCTGCTCGAGGCGGACTGGGTCCGCGAGGACGTGGACGGCGGCCCTCGGCAGCGCGAGCCGGAGCTGGTGCCGCCGCGCCTCGATCTGCTCGCGCGTCGACTCCACGGCGCGCGCCACGGCGGCGTTGACGTCGATCCGATCCTTGCGGAGCTCGATCTTCCTCCGGGTGATGCGCGACACGTCGAGCAGATCGTCCACGAGGCGCATCAAGGTCTTCGTTTGCCGCGCGATCACCTCGACGTGCGGGTCCGGCGGCCCGCCGCGGCACCTCCGCCGGATGAGCTCCACGGCCACGCAGATCGGCGCCATGGGGTTGCGCAGCTCGTGCGCGAGCATGGCCAGGAACTCGTCCTTCCGGCGATCCGCGTCGGCCAGCGCGTCCTCGACGCGCTTTCGCTCGGTGATGTCCAGGGACGAGCCGACGAACCCCAGGAACGCTCCGGCCGCGCCGAAGCGCGGGGCGCCCTGCGTCACGACCCACCGGCTCTCGCCGTCCCGGCGGAGCATCTGGCACTCCAGCATGAACGGCTCGCGCGTCTCGATCGATTCGGCGCACGCGCTCGCGACGAGCGGGCGCTCGTCCGCGTGGATCGCGTCGAGCCAGCCGTCGCCTAGCTCCTCTTCGAGGGAGCGCCCCGTGAAGCGCAGCCACGTCGTGTTGACGTACTCGCACCTGCCGGAAGGCCCGGACATCCAGATCATCATGGGGGCGCAGTCGGCGAGGGAGCGGAAGCGCTGCTCGCTCTCGCGGAGGCGCTCGACGTCCTCGGCGACCTGGCGGCGGAGCCTCGCGATCTCGATGCGCCCGCCGATGCGCGCGAGCAGCTCGCGGACCGAGAACGGCTTGACGAGGTAATCGTCCGCGCCCGCCTCGGCGCCGTGCACGCGCGACGCTTCCCCGGATCGGGCCGAGAGCAGCACCACGGGGACGAGCTGTGTCCTCGGATCGGCGCGCAGCGCCTCGAGGAGCCCGAACCCGTCGAGCCCGGGCATCATGACGTCGGTGAGCACGAGATCGGGCACGCGCGCCCGCGCGGCGCAGAGCGCCATGTCGCCGTTCTCGACGGCCTCCACGGTCCACCGCGTCGCGAGGACGTCCCGGAGGTAGCTCCGCATGTCGGGGTTGTCCTCGACGAGCAGCACGTGGCCAGCGGGGCCCTCCGCCGGGCGCGCGTGTCCTGCGCTTGCGGCGGGGCCCTCCGCCGGGCGCGCGTGTCCTGCGCTTGCGGCGGGGCCCTCCGCCGGGCGCGCGTGTCCTGCGCTTGCCGGTGACCCCAGCGGCAGCTCCGCCGACGGCGCGGCCTCGGCGCCCCACTGCGACGCTTCCTCGACGAACGCCTGGACCGTCACCGCCGTCATGCCGAGCTCCCGATCGACGCCGGCGCGCTCCGCAGGCACGTGCGCGGATCCGGCGGGGATGCGGACGGTGAACGTGCTGCCCCGGCCGACCTCGCTCGTCGCGTGGACGTCGCCCGCGTGGAACCGGACCAGCTCCCGCACCAGCGCGAGGCCGATGCCGGAGCCCTCGTGGCTCCGCCCGGGCGCCCCCTGAATCCGGTGGAAGCGCTCGAAGATCCGGGGGAGCTCGTCGGCGGGGATCCCCGTCCCCGTATCGCGGACCTCGAGGAGCACGTGGTCGCCGCCCCACCGCAGCGAGACCGCGATCTCGCCCTCGAACGTGAACTTGAACGCGTTCGAGACCAGGTTGAGGACGATCTTCTCCCACATCTCGCGATCGACGTAGATGCGCTCCGGAAGCGGCGGGCAGTCCACTACGAGCCGGAGCCCCGCCCGCTGCATGGTCGCGCGGAACGAGTTCGCCACCTCCGCGGTCAGCGCCGAGAGGTCGAGCGCCTCGTAGACCATCCGCATAGGGGCCGTCTCGATCCGGGCGAAGTCGAGCAGGCTGTTCACGAGCTTGAGGAGCCGCCGCGCATTGCGGCGCGCGAGCTCGACGAGCTCGCGTTGCCTGCCGGTGAGGCCGCCGGGCGCGCCGGTCAGGAGCTCGTCGATCGGGCAGAGCATGAGCGTGAGCGGCGTCCGGAACTCGTGGCTCACGTTCGAGAAGAACCTGGTCTTGAGCTCGTCGAGCCGGCTGAGCTGCTCGTTCGCCACGCGGAGCTGCTCGTTCGCGCGCTGGATCTCCTGTGCCCGCAGGAAGACCTCGGCCTCGACCCGCTCCGCCCGCGTCTTCAGCTCCTCCGTGCGCCGGGCCTGCTCGATCCCGCGCTGCTTCAGCCGGACGAACTCGGTCACGTCCTCGACGCGGTGGATGATGTACGCGACCTTGCCGTCCGGCCCCAGGAGGGGCGAGTTCAAGGGGCTCCAGTACCGTTCCTCGAAGCCGCCTCCCTCCGCTTCGGGGCGCGGGATATCGTACTTTTGCACGGCCATGCTGTCCGGGGCGCCCGTCTGGATCACACGCTCGAACGAGGCGCGCAGGTTCCTTGTCCCGGTCGCGTGCAGATCGTCCGGATTGTCAGGGAAGGCATCGAAGGCGTTGCGACCCAGGAGCTCCTCGCGCCGGGTGTTCGCGACCCGGAGAAAGGCATCGCTCGCGGCGATGATGGTGAAGTCCGGACGGAGCACGACATAGTTTCCCGGGAGCCCCTCGAAAATGGCGCGGAAGTCGGCGCTCGCGGGCAGCGCCTGCTCGCCCTCCGATCGCTGATGCAGCTTCGTGCTCGTCATGGCGCTCGTGGACATGTGCAGATCTTTGAGAGAAGACCTGGTGCACGAGACCACCCACCGCTACCCGGATCTCCGCGCCCCCGCGACGCTCGGCCGCAGCAGCGAGCTCGGCGCCGGCTCGCCGCTGGCGGGCGCCGTCTCTGGCTCCTCGGGCGCGGGCTCCATGATGCGCGCGACCCACGACAGTCCCTCCACGTTCTCCAGCGTGATCTTCGCGACCATCATGATGGGCACCGACAGCAGCGCTCCCGCCGGCCCCCAGAGCCAGCCCCAGAAGAGCATGCCGATCAGGACGGCGAGCGGCGACAGTCCCAGGGTCCGCCCCAGCACCCGCGGCTCCAGCACGTTGCCCACCAGCAGGTTGATCAGCAGGTACCCGACCGCCACGAGGGCCGCGGTGCCGGGGCCCTGGCTGGCGAGCGCGGCGAGCACGGCCGGGATCGTCGCCACCGCGGCGCCGATGTTGGGGATGAAGTGCAGGACGAACAGGCTCGACGCCAGGAGGAGCGCCAGGTCCACGCCCAGGAGGACCAGGAGCACATAGGCGAGGACGGCGACGAGCAGGCTCGTCAGCGTCTTCACCACGAGATACTTCTTCACCTCCCGCACGATGCGATCGACGTGCTCGAGCCCTCGCGCAGGGGTCGAGAGCAGCCGCCGCACCTTCGCGCCCGCGCCGGCGCCCTCGCAGAGCGCGAAGAACACGACGAGGAGCACCACCCCCAGGCTCGACGCCGCGCTGGCGACCGTGACCGCGGCCCCGCCGAGGAGCGGGACCAGGGACGCCGTGTGCAGCGTGCGCGACAGGAACTCCGGGTTCACCGGGAAGCCGCGCTCCGTGAGCGTCATGGCGAGCGCGCCGGTCATCGAGGACATCCGGACCAGGTAGGCCGGCACCTTCTCCTCCAGCTCCACCCCGGCGATGGTGACGACCGCCCCGACGAAGACCAGGATCGCCAGGTCGACCACGAGCGCGGCCAGCGCCCCGAGGGCCGCGGGCAGCCCGCGGCGGGTCACCCAGGTCGCGATGGGCGACGAGATCGCCGCGAGCGCCACGCCGAACAGCACCGGCACGAGGAACGGCTCTGCGTAGCGCAGCCCCACGATGACGACGACCGCCGCCGCCGCGACCACGACCATCTGAGCTCGACGAGACATCGTGAAGATCCCCATGGCCAACCTCGCTGCTGACGGGTTCTCGCGTCACCCCCGCTCCGGTGGAGCGGAGCGCTGCGCAGTCCCGAGAGGAGCAAGGGCTGCGCCACGCTCCGTCCACCCGATCCACGGCGCCGGCGAGCCGCGCCGCGGATCGGCGCATCGATCCGCGGCGCGACGACGTGGATCGCTATCGCGCGGACACCCGGGCATTGCCGGGTTGCCCGCCGTTCAGCGGCACCGCGCCGTGCTGGGCGGCGTCGGTCTTCGGGGTCGTCCCGGTGACGTACGCCTTGACCGCCTCGACAAGGAACCTGAGCCCGGCCGCGCCGTCGTTGTCCCAGTACTCGCCCTCGCGCGGGCTCACGTGGATGAGCGCGAGGGAGGGATCGTCCTTGCCCTGCGGGAAGAACACCTTCGCCTCCTCCGACCACAGCGCCTCGATCTTCGTCCGACTCCGCACGATCGAGGCAGAGCCCGACAGCGACAGGAAGCGGCGCCCCTCCTGGAGCGTCACATTCACCTCGGGGTGCGACTCGATCTCATCGACCTTGCCCGAGTCGATGCTGGTCATGAACCAGACGTCCCCGGTGTCGCTGTCGACCTTCATGAGCGCCATCGGGCGCGCCCGCAGCGCCCCCTGGCTGGCTTGCGTGACGAGCATGGCAGTCCGAAACTTCTTGAGGATCTCCAGCAGCTTCTCCCGCGATCCGGTTTCCATGGTTTCCTCCATTGAGATCGGGCGGTCGGTGCGAGATCCGGACCATGGCCCGAGCGCGCGGCAGAAGCCGCGGAACAGGGCTCTGCTATGCCGCACCGAGCGTGCGCTAGAGGCATTCCGCCACAGCGGCCGGCGCGGCCTGCCGCGCGCACGGAGCGACGGAGCCGGGGAGGGGACCGCGGCGGGCGAAGCTACGCTGCGCGGGCGAGCACGAGCGCCCCGATCACGAGCACGACGAGCGCGAGCGCGCCGGCGACCACCAGCGCCACCTTGCCCCACGCGATCGGCGCCGTGCCTGTGACGTGGCTCGCGTCCTGGCCGTGGACGACGGCGCGGTAGCTGCGCCCCTTGTAGCGGTAGGCGAGCACGTACGACGGCAGCGCCAGCCGGCGGGTCTCGAGCGCGTGCAGGAGCACCGCCACGTGCACGTTGCGGAACGCGGACCCCGGGATGACGCCTCGCTTCAGGGCGTCCTCCGCGCTGGCGGCGATCCGCTCGCTGACGATCTTCCGCGCCGCCGAGCGCTGCGCGTCGAACTGCTCCAGCACCGCGTCGGGCGGGCCGAGCTGCTGCTGTGTCCGGTGCGCGGCGGGCACCGCCAGGTCGAGCCGGAAGTACGGCGCGAGCTCCCGGGCCTCGTCGAGCGAGAGCCCACGCGAGGCGGACAGGAGCAGGTTGCGGAACGGCAGCTGCGTCTGTCCGGCGTGCGGGGCCCAGCTGCTCCGGTGGGCGCCCGCGTTCGAGTCCGCCGTCCAGCTCACCACGGCGTCCGCGCTGACGAGCCAGCCCGCCCACCAGATCGGGCGCAGCCCCTCGACGGTCGCCGCGCGCGAGAGATCCGACGGCCGGAAGAAGCCGAGCGTCGACATCCACTGGCGCAGCGCCTGATCGGCCTGATCGGGGGGCACCCCGAACGGGAGAAGCCAGTCGGCCTGATCGATCGGGTCGACGGGCTGCTCGATCCGCGTGACGGCGCCGCAGAAGCGGCACTTCGGCGCCTGGGCCTCGGCCGAGTACGAGACCGCGGCGCCGCACTCGGTGCACCGCAGCACCTGCACCGCCTGCGAGGCCGGGGCGCGGCCCTGCGGCGCGGCGAGGCCGCAGACGGCGCAGCGCAGGTCTCCCGGCTCCAGCGGCCCCTGGCAGCGCGCGCAGCACGGCCCCGTGGCGCTCGTGGTGGCCGAGGCGACGTCCATGCTCACGCTCATCGGGTCCCTCCGGTCGGTGCAGGCCTGCTCCCGCCCGGGCGGACGCCCTCGGTCGGCGCGGGGGCGGCGGCGGGGGTGAGCGGCCGCGCGGCGCCGCGCCGTTCGGCGGGATCGCGGCCCCGGTCGCGCGCCGCGGCGAGGACGAACGGCGCCGCGATCAGCGCGAGCACGAGCACGACGGCGAGGGCGATCTTGATCCAGGAGAGGGGGGCCTTGCCGTGGATCGCGCCGGTCTGGCCGTTGATGAGGACCCGGAAGGGCGGCTTCTGCGGGTCGTGCCGGACGGCGAGCACCCAGAGGGGCACATAGAGCAGCTCGAGCGTCTCGCGGTCGAGGCGCGTCTCGTGCGTCAGGCCGTGGTAGCTGTCCCCGGGCATGAAGCCCGAGAGGTCGCGGCCGATCTTCTCCAGCGCCTCCCGCCGCGCGAGGCCGTAGCACTCGGCCTGGGTCATGGTCGGCTCCTCGGCGATCCAGCCGCTGAGCACCGCGGGCGTGTAGCGCCGCATCGTGCGGAGGTCGAACGGCTCGATCGCCTCGAGCTCGGCGTTCGGGACGGCGCGAGACGCGACGACGAGCACGTCCATGACGTAGGTCGCGTGCTGGCCTTCGAGGTGCCGGTGCTCGGTCCTGGTGACGACGCGCGTCTGGGTGACGCTGTTTCCCTTGTCGTCGGTCGTCGTGTACGTCTCGGTTTCCTGGTAGTCCTCGCCGATCTGCGCCGCGTAGCGCGTCTGCGCCATCGCGGAGTACAGGTAGGCGGGCGTGTAGACGCCGCGGATTGAGTCGACCGTCGCCGTCTTGACGCTGGACTGCGCGAAGAAGCTCCGCTTCCCCAGCCACGCCTTGACCGCGCCCTGCGCGCTCTCCCGGGTCGTTGTGAACCCGAGGACGAAGTGCGGGGACGGCCGATCGTTCGAGGGCGGCCGCTCCACGACCGACGGCGAGGCGCAGTAGGGGCACACCGCGGTCCGCTGGTCCGCTTCGACGCGCAGCGAGGCGCCGCAGGTCTCACATTCGAGTTGCACCGGCGCCCGAGAGAACCGCACCGGGGGGCGCGGCGTCAACAGGGAAGGGGGAGCGTGGCCACAATCGCACCCAGGGCACAAAGCCCGCTCCCCCACCATTGGTCACCAACGTGAACGTGAACGTGGTCGTGAACGTGGTCGTGGTCGTGGTCGTGGTCGTCAACGGTAAGCCGTGAACGACCACGACCACGTTCACGACCACGACCACGTTCACGTTCGGATGTCGGAGAATGCGGCGCGAGTGTTTGCTAGCAGGGAACCGGCGGCGGGCGGCTCCCGAGGTCGGCGGGAGATGCCGAGTCGCCGGTGTCCTGCTGCGGTGTCTGCCGCAGCGGTGACAGCGAGCTCCGCGCCCAGCGCCTGACCGCGGCGTCCGGCCAGGGCTGCCACCGCGGGCTGGCCTGCGGCGCGCGGGCCGCCGTGGCGGATGCGCGCGGGGCGCGCGCCCCGGTGCGCAGGCGCGGCGCGGGCCGCGGCTCGTCGAGGAACCGGAGGAGATCGGGGGCGAGATCGCTCACCGCTTCCCGGTGCGGGTAGTGCCCCGCCTTGGCGAAGCGGCGCACGGCCGCGCCTTCGATGTAGCGGTCGATGTCCGCCGCGTGGCGCGCCGGGATCACCTGGTCGCGCTCGCCCCAGTAGACGGCGAGCGGCGGTATCTCCGGGAGCCGATGAGCGATGTCCATGAGGTGATGGCGCTGGCCGCGCAGATCGATCGCGTGGCGGAGCGTGCGCGACAAGGCGCGCGCCGTGCCGGGCCGCGCGTTCATCCTGGCGAGGTGCCTGCGCTCTTCCGCGTTGAAATCGCCGCCGAGCACCAGCACGCCCGCGTGCGTGCCGACGCCCATGAGCAGCGGCGCGGCCAGCTCGATCAGCCCGGTCACGGCGGCGAGGCGCAGCGGCAGCGCGACCTCGGTCCCGATGCCGCCCGCGGCGACCAGCCCGACGCGGTGGATGCGCCCTGGCCGCTCGGTGGCCACGCACATTGCAATGCTGCCGCCGAACGAGTGCCCCACCAGATCGAAATCGCCGAGCCGGAGGGCACGGATCCATTCAGCGACCACGCCCGCATACCACGCGACCGTATAGGGCGCGTCGGGCCGCGCCGAATCGCCATGGCCGGGCAGGTCGAGCGCGACGACCCGGCGCCCTGCCGCCGCGAGCGCGGGGGCGAGGCGGTTCCAGGTCCGACAGCTATCGGACAGGCCGTGTACGAGGACCACGGGGCGCTGGTCCGCGCCGCCGTTCCGGGAGGGGGTCCACTCTTGCCAGTGGACCTCGCCAGCAGAAAGGACGCGAACATGGCTGCGACACGTGACCGACATGTTCTTCATCAAGAGTTCGCACGAAGTGCCGCGTCTGTCCAGATTGCACGGCTTCGATGGGGAGCTCGGGGGGACGCCGCGAAGCGTGCTTCGCGCCCAGTGTAGGTTTTGCAGCGCCAGCGTACGCCGCACTGGGCACATTCGAGTGGTCCCCGGAGGGCGGCCGCCCTGCCTCCTCCCTGGCTTGGCGTGTGCTTGCCGCAGTCGGCCGCTTTGTCATCCCACCTCGGTGCTGCGTTCGATGCCCTGGCCGGGCCGCCCTGCTGACGCACGGACAGAATTAAACTTCATGGTTACTTGTTGACATCGCGCTCTACTTGAGACGAGTCTCACCGCATCGGAAGACATACGCTGGCGGGCTTGCTCTGTTGTGAGAGCGAACGCTGTTTCCACGCGCGCCGCGGGGGGGCGGTTCTGGAGGCTGAGGGAATACAGGTATGCCCTGCGCCAGATCCGACGCGCTGGGTGACTCCGTCATATGGGCATCATTCCCCAGGAGTGGCCGAATCGACATGATGCGATCTTCCAGCCGGCGCCCCCAGGCTGCGCATCGTGGCGAGAAGCGCGATTGCAATTCATGGCTGCATTGTGTTCGCGCTCATTGCCGGTGTCGCTGGCGCCTTCATTGGACGTGCCGCTCCGCGCGACGCGCCGAGCGCACAGGCGGCCGCCCAGGTGCGGCTGCTCATCAACGCCGCCGTCGAACGGGCAGCAAGGCCAGCCCGCCGCGCTCCTCGGGGGCCAACCTCGCGCTCGACCGCCGCGGCAGCGCCCCTCGTCCCAGAGGACGGGGCAAGAAGAAGAGGAGTTCCATGCAGCGCTCGACCGTCTCCCGTGCCCGAATCGGGACGAGGCGCCGCCACCGGGCGATAACGAGAGACGTGGGGCCGCCGCTGTGCCAGCCTGAACCCCGCGGTGTCAGGCCGCGCAAGATCGAGCCGCGAGCGGGCGTGGAGCACGAAGAGGCTCGCTCCGCGAGCCCTCCCGCAGCGGCATCGCGATGGACCGCGCGGCTTTTCCCCTCGCGAACTGCACGAGATGACCGAGATGCGAGACCTCGAGAGAGATTCACAGGATGAGCGGGCGATGCTGCTCGAGGCGGCTGACGCGGCGACCTCCGCGCGCCGCGCCGTCCGTCACGTTCTCGAGGGGCTCGAATCCATCATCGCGCTCCGCGCCTCCGCCGGAAGCGCGCAGGACATCCATCGCGTGCGGAAGCTGGTCGACGATCTCCGCGCCGCGCGGAGGTCGGCGGGCATCTCGTTGCGTGCGGCGCAGCGCACCGCGGACGGCGCGCTCCACGCGCTCGGCGGGGAGTCGCCCGGCGATCGAGCGCGGACTCGAGCCCGCGACCGCGCCGAGCTGAACGGCGGGCACAGCTCGCACCGTCGACGGATCCGGTGAGCGTCCCGAGCGCAAACGCCGCGAGCGTCCGGCCTGAAGCGCGAGCGCCATGGCGACGCTGCCCGCGCGCGGCGCCCAGATCGAGCGCGCGATGCGACACCGGCATGAACATTGCCCCTCCCCGGCGACTGTCGAGGCGACGTAGCGCCCATGCGTGACGCGAACGAGCACAGCGCCTGCGTGGACGCCTGGATGGATCGGGCAGCGCAGGGCGCGCCGCCCGACCGCCTCGTCCAGCTCTTCGAACGAGCGTTCAACGCCCTGTGGCGGCGCGCCCACGTCACCCTCGGGGAGGTCACGCTCGGCGCCATCGTGGATCGCGTGCTCTACTATGCCTGCGAGCGATACCCGGTCCTCTCGTCGCTCAGGATGGAGTCGGCCGGGATCTGCTGCGTGGCGCTCCAGGAGCGCGCCGGGGGCGTGCGTCGCGACCAGATCGAGGAGGGGCTCCGGTTCATCCTGGTGGAGTTCCTCACGGTCCTCGGAAACCTGACGGCGGAGATCCTCACGCCGGCGCTCCACGCGGAGCTCTCGAAGGTCGCGCAGGAGGAGGCGGGCGGGATCGAGAGAGCGTCGGAGAGCGCGCCCGGGATCTCCGAGGGCGAGGACGGCGAGGAAGTGGAGACATGACGAAGAAGACGGCCATCGCGCGCATCGAGACGGGGGTGCGAAACCTGGATGCGCTGTTCGGGGGGGGGCTGCCGAAGGGGTCGATCGTCGTCATCGCCGGCCCGCCGGGCGCGGGCAAGACGATCCTCACCCAGCAGATCTGCTTCCACAACGCCTCGGCCAGGACCCGGGTCCTCTACTTCAGCACGCTCTCGGAGCCGACCGCGAAGACGCTGCGCTACCTGAATCAGTTCGACTTCTTCGACGCCGGGAAGATCGACGGGGGAATCCAGTTCGTCGACCTCGGCGCCATCCTCCGGACGAAGGGCCTCGACGGCGCCTTTCGGCTCGTCATGGATCACGTCAAGAAGGTCAAGCCGTCCATGGTCGTCATCGACAGCTTCAAGGTCTTCGACGACCTCGCCAAGTCCAAGGAAGAGCTCCGGAAGTTCGGCTACGAGCTCGCGATCAACCTCATGGCGTGGGAGACCACCACCTTCTTCCTCGGAGAGTTCGGGCAGAGCGACATCGAGACCAACCCGCTGTTCTCGATCGTCGACGGGCTGATCATGATCAACCAGCGCCAGGAGTCCGGCGAGCAGCGGCGGGTCATCCAGATCGTCAAGATGCGCGGCACCGACCACAGCCGCGAGGAGCACTCGTTCGCCATCACACGGGCCGGCATCGACGTGTTCGCGCCCCGCTTCACCATCCACCGGGCGGCTGTCGAGGGCAAGGAGCCGCGCCTCAAGACGGGCATCTCGAGGCTCGACGAGCTCCTCGGAGACGGGATCCCGCGTGGCTCCACCCTCCTCATCGCCGGCGTGGCGGGGACCGGCAAGACGGTGCTCTCGCTCGAGTTCATCTACCGCGGCGCGAAGGCCGGCGAGAAGGGGATATTCTTCTCCTTCGAGGAGAGCGAGGCGCGGCTGCGCGCCACCGCCCGTGGCCTCGGCTGGGACCTCGACGCCGAGATCGAGCGCGGGATGGTCGAGATCGTCTTCATCCCGCAGCCCGACATCCTGGTGGAGGGGCACCTGCTCATGATCAGCGAGCGGATCCTCGGCATGAAGGCGCGGCGCGTGGTCGTCGATTCGGTCTCGGTCTTCCTGCACAAGGTCAGGGACCCGCAGGTAGACCGAGAGAAGGTCTTCCAGCTCGCCAGCGTCATCCACAACGCGCAGGCGGTCGGCTTCCTCGCCACCGACATCCCCTACGGCACCAACCAGATCAGCCGCTTCGGCGTCGAGGAGACCGTGGTCGACGGGGTCATCCTCCTCTCCTCGACGGAGGAAGGGCTCGAGCGCCAGCGCTACATCGAGATCTACAAGCTCAGGAACACCGCCCACCTCAGGGGCCGGCACAGCGTCCTCATCGGCCCGGGCGGGCTCATCGTCTATCCCCGTTACAACGCGGAGGCGGCGTTCGGCGAGCCGCCGCCCCCCCTGGACACGGCGCGGCGCCTGCCCTCCGGCGTGCCCGGGCTCGACGGGCTGCTCGGCGGAGGGCTGCTCGAGCGCAGCGTCACCCTCCTCTCCGGGAGCGCGGGCATCGGGAAGAGCACCCTGTCGATGCAGTTCCTCCTCGAAGGCTGCCGCCGCGAAGAGCCGGGGCTCTACCTCGCCCTCGAGGAGGGGCCCGCACAGCTCATCAGGACCGCGGAGGCGCTGGGGCTGCCGCTCCAAGAGGCGATCGAGAAGGGGCTCGCCGAGGTCATCTATCTCTCGCGGGAGCGCGTCCGCCCGAGCCAGTTCCTCTCGCTCCTGACCGACAAGATCCGCACGCAGAAGACGCGTCGATTCGTCCTCGACAGCGTGAGCCACCTCGCGGCCGAGGGCATCGCGGAGGACGAGCTGCGGCAGCTTCTCTACGCGCTGATCACGCGGTTCAAGGCGCTCGGCGTGACTACCGTGCTCACGCTCGAATCGAGCGCGATGTACTCCAGCGAGACCGTCACCGACCGCAGGTTCTCTCCGGTGGCCGACAACCTCGTCGTGCTCCGGTACACGCCCATGCCGGGCGAGATCCGGCCGACCCTCATGGTCGTGAAGACGCGCGGCAGCGAGCACGATTTCGGCGCCTACCACTTCATCGTGGGGAAGGGCGGCGCCCGGATCGGGCGGCGCGCTGACCTGGGTGCCCCTCTGGCGGCGAAGAACATCGAGCGCCGGAGGCGCACGAAGAAATAGGGGGAGGGGATGAGCGCTGGCCGCCGGACGAAGGAACCGCCGAGAGCGCACCAGAAAGGGGCGAGGCGCGACGACGCGCGCGGCGAGCAGGAGCCGGCGCGGCGCGGCGGCGAGGATCCGGCCGCCGGAGGCCTCGAGCGCGCGTCCCCTCGCGTCCTGTACCTCTACGAGATCAGCAAACAGCTCACGCGCTTCGAGAGCGCCGAGCGGACGGCCCCGTCGGTCCTCACGACCCTCGCGCGGGCGCTCCCCATCCGCACCGCGCTCGTCCTCCTGGAGGTCCCGGGTCGCCCCGGGGTCAAGACCATCGTCTGGAGCGCCGAAGGTGTCGGCGCCGATCGACTCCAGGCAACCAGGTCCCATGCCGCGACCTCGTACGCTTACCTCACCGGCGCGGAGGCCACGCGGCCGGCCGATCTGGACGGCGAGCCGACCGCGACGAACGCGCCCTCCGGACAGCCTGCCGGGGCTCCGCGGGCCGAGGCAGAGGAGCGCGGGAGCTTCCTCGTCCTCCCTCTCGTCATCGACCGCGGGCCGATCTTCGGCGTTCTCCAGATCGAGGGCGCCGCCCGTCTGGAGGAGCCGGATCTCGTGTTCATGAACGCGGTGGTCAACCAGCTCGCGATCGCGCTCGATCGCCAGGCGATCATCGACGCCAAGCAGGCGGCCGCGGAGGCGGCGCGAGCAGCGGCCCAACGGAGGCAGGCCGAAGCCGACGAGCAGCGGGCCCTCGCCGAGGCGCTGCGGCAGCGTTACGAGGCGCTCGTGGACAACCTCGCTCGATCGTTCGTCTGGGAGGCCGACGCGCGCACGCTCCAGGTCCTCTACGTGAGCGCGCAGGCCGAGGAGCTCCTCGGCTATCCGCGCGCGCGGTGGCTCGCGGAGCCCGACTTCTGGAGCCGCTGCACCGAGCCGGACGATCGCGGCGAGCTCGATCAGGCGCTCCGGAGGACGCTGGCCGCCGAGCGGGACCAGCGCTGCGACCATCGCTGTCGGACGGCGGACGGTCGCGTGCTCTGGCTCCACAGCGGCGTGCACCTGGTGAACGACAGCGCCGGCGCGCCTCGGCTTCAAGGCGTCTCGATGGACGTCACTCCCGCGAAGGAGGTGGAGGCGAGGGTCCGTGAGCAGCTCGAGTTCACGCGGGCGGTGACCGGCAGCATCGGCGAGGGCGTGCTCGCGATGGATCGCGAAGGGCGGATCACCTTCTTCAACCCCGCGGCCGAGCGCTTGCTCGGCTGGACGACGGAGGAGGTCGTGGGGCGGCGCGTCCAGGAGGTCGTCCAGATTCGACGCGCGGATGGGACGTCCGTACCCGACGAGGATCACCCCGCGCTGCGGGCGATCCGCACGGGCGAGCCGGTCCGGAGCGACGAGGACGTGGTTTCATGTCGGGACCGAGCGCCCTTGCACGTCAGCTGCACGTTCGCCCCTCTGCAGCGAGCAGGGCAGGTCTCGGGGGCGGTGCTCGTCTTCCGGGATATCATGGATGTGAAGCGAGCCGAGCAGGTGCAGCGATTGTTCGCGGAGGTCAGCGCGGTCCTCGCCTCCTCGCTCGACTACGCGGAGACGGTCTCCTCGGTGACGCGCCTGTCGGTGCACGCCCTGGCCGATCTCTACTTCGTCGACCTGGTCGACGAGAACGGCCGTGTCGAGCGCCTCGAGCCGACGTCCGCCGATCCCGCGAAGCAACGGCTGACCGAGCGGATGGAGGATTTCGCCCAACGACCGGGCAGGGAGACCCCGCAGGCGAAGGTGATGCGGACCGGCGAACCGCTCCTCATCCCTGAAATCACCGAGTCTGCCGTGGGGGCCGCCGCCCACGATCCGGGCCATCGAGGGTCCCTCCGCGCAGGAGGCTCGGGAGCGGTGATGGTGGTGCCGCTCGTGGCCCGCGGGCGGACGCTCGGCACGCTCACGTTCGTGACGACGGAGCCGAGCCGCCGCTACTCCGCCGCTGATCTGGCGGTGGCCGAAGAGGTGGCGCGCCGGGCCGCCATGGCCGTGGAGCATGCGCGCCTGTACCAGCACGCGCAGCGCGCCATTCGCACGCGGGACGATTTCCTCGCCATCGTCTCTCACGACCTCAAGAACCCGTTGAGCGCCATCTTGACGGCCGCGGCTCTCCTCATGCGGACATTGCCGGCCGACGAGCAGGGAGCGCACGACAGGAGGAAGGCCGAGGTCATTCTCCTCGCCGCGCAGCGGATGCTCCGGATCATCGGCGATCTGCTCGACGTCGCCGCCATCGAGGCGGGTCGGCTGTCGATGGAGAAGCGGGGGCACGCGGCGGGCGCGCTCGTCCGCGACGCGATCGAGATGGAGCAGGCGCTGGCGACGCAGAAGCACCTGGTGCTGGAGGGCGAGATCCGCGGCGGGGGCGGCTTCGAGGTGCTCTGCGATCGCGAGAGGGTCCTCCAGGTCTTCGCGAACCTGATCGGCAATGCGATCAAGTTCACCGCGGAGGGAGGGGCCATCACGGTCCGAGCGGAGCCACGTGGCGACGAGGCGCTCTTCGCCGTGGCGGACACGGGGGCGGGGATCCGCGCCGACGAGCTCCCTCACATCTTCGATCGTTTCTGGCAGGTGGCGGAGACCGCGCGTCTGGGGACCGGGCTGGGGCTCACCATCGCGAAGGGCTTCGTGGAGGCCCTCGGCGGGAGGATCTGGGCGGAGAGTCAGTTCGGCGCTGGCGCCACGTTGTTCTTCACGCTCCCCCTCGCCCGGCCGGAGGGCGCCGCTGCCGGGTGACCCAGCTCGCGATCGGCGAAGAGATGGCCGCGAGCGCGACGCCGAACAGCACCGGCACGAAGAACGGCTCCGCGTAGCGCACGGTGGCCACACACATTGCAATGCTGCCGCCGAACGAGTGCCCCACCAGATCGAAATCGCCGAGCCGGAGGGCACGGATCCATTCAGCGACCACGCCCGCATACCAGGCGACCGTATAGGGAGCGTCGGGCCGGGCCGAGTCGCCATGGCCGGGCAGGTCGAGCGCGACGACCCGGCGCCCTGCCGCAGCGAGCGCGGGGGCGAGGCGGTTCCAGGTTCGACAGCTATCGGACAGGCCGTGTACCAGGACCACGGGGCGCTGGCCCTCGCCGCCGTTCCGGGAGGGGCTCCACTCTTGCCAGTGGACCTCGCCAGCAGAAAGCACGCGAACATGGCTGCGACACGTGACCGACATGTTCTTCATCAAGAGTTCGCACGAAGCGCCGCATCTGTCCAGATTGCACGGCTGAGATGGGGAGTTCGGGGGAGGGGCGCCGCGAAGCGAGCGTCGCGTCCAGTGTGGGTTTTGCAGCGCCGGCGTACGCCGTGCTGGGACGTGGAGCGGACCGCTGCCAGGCATCTGCCCTGACCCGGCATGCCCCTGCCGCCCTTTGCCGCCTTGTCGCCTCGGTGATGCGCCCGATGCCCTGGCCGGCCGCCCCAACTGGCGCACGGACAGAATCCGTGCCCCTGATTACCCATTGACGCCACGCTCGACTGAGAAGAGTCTAGCCGCGCCGGGGAGTGGTGCGGTTCGTCAGCGAACCTGCGGCGAGCCGCGGGGCATGAGCTTAACCGTCGGACCAGTTTTGCGACTGGAGGCGATATGAAGGCCAGCGTAGTGCTGATCTGTGGCTTCGTTGCTGCGTGCAACTACGACATGGGTGAGTGCTACCTTCGGGATGGTCGTGGCGAGGGCGTCGGCGCAGGCATCATCACCCCGAGTGGCGCCGGAGGCTTCGGAGATGCGCCACCGGATCCGCAAGACGAGATGGAGCCTTCCGAATGCAGCGAAGCCGTTGAGGCGGCAGCCCAGGTGAATTGCGCATCCCCCGGCAGCCATGCGTGCGTAGACCAGTGTGAGGCGATCGGCGCCTACTGCGTTCATCACGCTTCGCATCCTTATAGCCCCAATAGCGGAGTTGGCGATCTGTACTGGTGCAAGGGCGGCAAGCCCACGTGGACATGTTCTTATCAGTACTCGAATGGAGACAACTGCACTATTATCAATCCAATTGGAACTTGGCTCTGTCGATATCAGCTTGACAAATGAGGGCGAGCGAATGACGCGTGAGCGGCAAGTGGCGCAGGCGCTCTCTGAGGGGCTCAACTGTCTCTCTGCGATCGTGGAGTCCCTCGACGGCGGGGCGTCGGCGTCCGAGCTCCCGGCGAATGAATGGTTAGGGACTCTGTGCGCGATGGGAGGCGCCTTCGATGCAATTCTATCTAAAGAGGTGACGACGACGCTAGTCGTGCGGCAGGCCGACCGTGACTTCGTCCAACGGTTGATCGGCTTGGTGCTGGAGTGGACGACTACGCGCCAACCTCCACAAGAGCTGCGGACGACGATCGAGTCCATTTTGAAGATCTTCGATCGTCGCGACGCCGAATCTGCTCCTGATACGCAGAAGTGACGAGGCGCCCGCCGGCGTAGGAGCTCGAGAGGCGCGATGACGACTCGCAGCTGGCTTGTGTTCGCACTCGTTGCCGGTATCGCTGGCGCATTCATTGGACGCGCCTCGCCGCGCGCGCCACCGAGCGTACAAGCGGTTCCGAGCGCATCGCCCCCGAGTTCGACTGCGGCATCTCCCCGCCGCGGCTGCAAAGAAGAGCGCACCGTTCTCGCCTCGACCAGGGCACAACTGGAACTCTGCATGGCTCTTCGTTCGCGGGTTCCCGAGGCCGAGCCATCTGGCGCCGCCAAGCCATCCGAGCCCGATCCTCTGGAATCCCAACCCTTCGACCAGCGCATGTCGAAGGTCGAGGAGATCCGTCGAAATCGCCGGCTCTTGGACGGCTATTCCGAGGCCGTGATCGTCCAGCACTACGATGGGAGAACCGGTGTCTACAAACCTGACGAATGGCTGGATCACGGCGATGGTTACATCGTCGCGCGCAAGTTGCCGAGCGGACGGATCGGATATTATGCAGGGCCAGACGCCGGACCACGCTCCGATCCTGCTGCATTCCGACCAACCAAGTCCACAATCGTCCTTGCGCCCGACTTTGTGCGTGAAGCAGACGGGGCGATTAGAGTACGTCGAGGTGCTTCAACCTGGATAAAGCGCAGACTCGGCGAGAGGGTCGATGAGCCTGCGAGTCCGTAGCTCATCGAGATCGGCGCAGAACCTCTTTCGGTCGCGCCGAGGCGCCGCCCGAAGAGCGGTCGGGCCAGGGCGGCGTGGGCGCGGAGAACCGCGCCGGGGGCGAGCTCTGTCGCGATGGGGAAGACGGCCCGCTCCGTCGATCGAGCTGGCCCGTAACCCGGCCTACTCAGGGAAGCGCAGCGTCTCCACGGCGACGCCAGCCTCTCCCGTCGTCATGGTGCCGTCATGGCTCCAGCTCGTGCCGCCTGGGCCCGGCAGGCCCAGCTCGAAGGTGACCCCCTCCAGCGTGAGCTGGTCTTCGTCGAGGTAGGCGATCCCGATCACGTCGCCGCCGCGCCCGGGGCCGCCGTAGCCGCCGTCGCCGCCGTCACCGCCGCGGCCCCCCTCGCAGGCCCGCGCTCCGTCGCGGCCGTCGCCGCCCGGCGCGCCTCGTCCAGGTTCGCCACCTTGCTGGGGCGGCCCTCCGTGGCCTCCCCGCCCGCCGGCGGGCGCCTCGATGACGCTGTCCCGGACCGTCACCCTGGCGTGCAGCACAGCGAGGCCGATCGACGGCGAGCCGTTCCCGCCGCCCCGACCCCCTCGGCCGCCACAACCCCCGGCGCCTCCAGAGCCGCCGCTGGCCCCTCCCTTGTCCGCCGCCGTGCACACGGCGAGCCCGCCGCGCCGGCCGCCGCCCCCGCCTCCACCCTGGCCCGGCGTGCCCCTGCCGCCGTCCGTCCCCTTGTCGCCCTCCCATCCCGTCTCGGTGAGGCGCCCGATGCCCTGGCCGGCCGCCCCCACCGTTCCCGGGGACCCGGAGAGCCCGGACCGACCGTTCTCGCAGACGCTGTCCTCGCGCTCCGCGTCGCCGCCGAGGCCTGAGTACGGGTCGGACGCCGGCACCGGGTCACCGGTGTCCCCGTCCTCGGCCCGCGCGGGAAGCCCGTCACCGCCTTTGCCACCGGTGCTCGACGTTCCGTCGTCACACGGGTTCGTCACCGCCGCGCCCCCGGGGATCGTCGCGACGGAACACCCGTCCTCACCGAACAGGCCATCGGGGCCGGCCGGTGCTCGGCTCGGCCGCCACTCTTCCCCGTCGTGACCCGCCCTGCCGCCGTAGAGCGCCCTGATCTGGCTATGGACGATCTCCACCGCGGTGTTGGACTGAACGAGCACCCCGATTTGGACCCCGCTCTGGATCCACAGGTGATCGAGCGTCGAGACCCCGTCCGCGGCCCCCGTGTCGCCGGGGCGTGCCGGCTCGACGATCACCGCGATCCGCGCATCGGTCTCCGAGTTGATGTGGCCGTGGCTGTCGCTGCTCCGGCGCCGCCATTCGAGGAAGTCGAAGCCGGCATGGATGTCCACGCCGGAAGGAAGCCTGATCGCCCCCACGAAGTTATCGGTGGGCATGAACACGCGACCGCGCGCGGTGCGAGCGAGCTCGATCGCCCGCTGGACCGAGCGAACCGGCCGGCCCTTCGTGCCGGGGTTCGCGTCGTTTCCGTCGAGGATCTCGCTGTTGACGAACACCCCGCAGCCGTCCATCGCGCGATCCGCGGCGAGTTCCTCGAGGCACGCCGACTCCGGGACGGCATCGCCCGGACAGGCGGACGGAGCGTCGCACGGCGGTGCGCCGCCCGGCCCGTTCACCTCCGGAGAGTTCCCGCAACCGGCCATGGCGAGCGCTAGGACGACGAACGGAAGGAACACGGACTTCGCGCGCATGGGCATGCCTCACCGGAAGCGTCCCTGGGGACGCACGCTATCCAAGGCGCTAACGGGGCAGCTCGCTCGGCCCGCTGAACGCCTGGGTCTCCGCCGAAGGACCGGAACCGCCTTTGCCAGCCACATCCAGCGTGGCGGCGTTCCCCGCGAGGCCGCCCTCGCCAGCCGGTCCGACCTTGATCACGGCGCCGGGCCGGAGGGCCAGGTTGGGGACCACGTACGCGACGCCGACGGACGGGCCGCCGAGCCCGCCGCCGGCGTCTCCTCCGCGGCCGCCATTGCCTCCATAGCCGCCATGGCAGGCGTCCCACATCCCGGCCACGAACCCCTTGCCACCGTACCCGCCGTGCTTGCCGAAGCCGCCCGGTTGGCCCGTTCCGCCGGTTCCCCCGTTCCCGCCGCGGCCCGTGAACACGTCGGTGGCCTCGAGCGTGAGCTCCGTGCCCTCGAGCGCCACGATGCCGATGCTCGCGCCGCCGTACCCGCCGCCCTTGCCGCCCAAGCCACCGCAGCCGCCGCCGCCCCCCGAGCCGCCGGCCGCCCCGGTCTGGGGTCCGGAGGCCGGGCACACGGGGGGACTCACACCGTCGCGCGACTTGCTTCCGCCCCCGCCGCCCCCGGCCTGGCCGACGCCGCCCCGGTCCCCGTCGTCACCGCGGACGCCGATCCACCCATCGTCGGTGAGATAGCCAATGCCGGCTGCTCCGCCGGCGCGGCCACGGTCCGCGCCGGGCGCGCCATCTTTCCCGTCGCTGCACGCCATGCTGCCGGCGCCGGCTCCTCCGAGGCCCTTGCCGTCGGGGTTCGGTGCGGGCTCGGGCTGCCCCGAAGCGCCGTCGCCGCCCTGCTCGATCCCGCCGTCGCCCCCGTACCCGCCCGTCGACTCGATGCCCTCGCCGCACGCGGTCACGACCGGGAGGGCGCCCGTCGCGGCGCCCTCCGTGCAGGCGTCCGCCCCGTCGTTCCCGAACTGCCCGCTCTGCGCGCGGGCGCTCGACGCGTCCTCGCCGGGCTCTCCCTCGCACGGTCCGGGCGGCGGCTCCGGATCCGGAGCGCACGTGCGCGTCTCCCAGCAGGCATCGGAGTACGTGCACGCGGTCGATGTGGTTGCGCACCACGCGCAGAGCGCAACAGCCACGACGGACGCTCCCCTGGTGGCTTTGTCCCCGTCCCTCATTCCGCGTGCACGGTAGTTGCGCGTGCCGCGCGGCGTCAACCAGCAGGAACGGCATCAAGGATGCAATTGCCCGTGGAAAATGTCTCTCGATAACGCAATGCGGCCCGCCGGTCAGTGGTGTGTGCGGGCCTTTCGCTTCCGGCGGGCGCTCGATCCTTCCACTGCAGCGGAGCGACACCGCGCCGTGACGCGTGCTCACTCCAGCAGGAAATAGCGTGCGTCTCGCTTGATATCGAAATGGAAGTGGTCCGCGTGCGCCTCGTTCGCGTTGGGCGTGAGGACGACGTTGAACAGCCCGCTCGTGGAAATGGAACAGAGGATCTCCCGCAGCTCGAGGGCGTGGGGGCTGGGCGCCTTCGGCTCCGAGCCGGGGCCGCACGGCGGCGCGCCGATGGCGCCGAGCCAGTCGGCCTTCACGTCGAGCCGAGTCCCGTCGGCCTTCACGAGGGCGGCCACGTCGATGGCGAGCCCGAGGGCGTGCTGGTTGGGGCGCCCGGGCGCCGCCGCCGGCTTCTTCGCGGCGCGCTCACCCGGTTTCGCGGCTTTGCCGGCGCCGTGCGGGATCTTCTTGCCTGCCGGCGGCTTCGCGGGCGCCTTCGTCGGCGCCACAGCGCCGGCGGGACCGGGCCGGTGCATGCTGAAGTGCACCACCTCGACGATCCCGCGCGTCGCCAGGAAGGCGGCGAGATCGTCGAGCGCGAGGACCAGCCGGCAATCGGCGATGTCGAACGGGGAGGCCGACCTGGGCTTCGCCACGCCGTCGCCGCGGAACGTGACCCCGCGCAGCGGGCCGGTGATCCTGATCGGCCGGTCGACCAGCGGGGCGCCGCGCGCCGGGGCGTGCGGGATCCCCCGGCGCTTCATCTCCCTGTCGCAAGCGTCGGCCGAGAGCGCCCCGTAGGTGGCCGCGCGCGATGAGGCGGACCACGCGGGCAGCTCGAACCGCGCGCCGCCCGCGTCCCAGCCGCCGTCCAGGAGGCCGGCGCCGCCGGCTGCAGGCGCGCCGGCGTCGTCGTCCAGAGGGCCGTCTCCGCCATCCACGAGCGCCGTCGCTGCACCGGGCGGCGCGGGCGCCGTTGCTGTGGGGGCATCGACCCGCTCCTCCGAAGCGTGGCGTAGCGAGGCGATGCCGAGCGGCGTGAGGAGCGCCGCGGCGCCGATCAGGGCCGCGCCCAGGGACAGCGCACGGCGGGAAGGAAGCACGCTCATCTCTGGCGGAGCTTAGGAGAAACCGGGCGGCCTGGCAGCCTTCGTGGCACCGGACACGGTCCGGGGGAGGCTCCCCGCAGCTTTCGTGGCACCGGACACGGTCCGGGAGAGGCTGCCGGCAGCGTTCATCGCACCGGACACGGTCCGGGGGGAGGCTCCCCGCAGCCTTCGTGGCACCGGACACGGTCCGGGAGAGGCTGCCGGCAGCGTTCATCGCACCGGACACGGTCCGGGAGGAGGCTCCCGGCAGCCTTCATGGCACCGGACACGGTCCGGGGGGAGGCTCCCCGCAGCCTTCGTGGCACCGGACACGGTCCGGGGGAGGCTCCCCGCAGCTTTCGTGGCACGGGAGACGATGGCCCGAAACGGTGCTCGCCGGTTCATGGCACAGCACGTGCTGTCCAACCATCGCCACATTCAGCGCGCCTGTCACGGAGCGAGCAGCACCGGAGCCATTGGCTCGCGCTCCGCAAGGGCCGGGCTCCCTTCTGGCAGGGCGACGTCGCTATCCAGCCCCGCGCGGGCCCGAGCGCCATGGCGCAAGATTACGACGTTCGGCAGCACGCCGTCAGAAAATCAGCCGGGAGGTCGATTGACGGCTTGGTGAGGGTGATTATCCCTGCCCGGAACGTCCGGTGTGCGCCTGACGTTCTCAACACGTCCAGCGCGCGGGGGTGAGGAGCACACCGTACCTGTTCTCCGCCGCTCCGCGACGACGAACAACGAGAGGTCATTCCCTCATGACGAAGCCTTCTCCGCTCAAGAAGAAGCCCGCTCCCAAGAAGCCCGCGGCCCCGCCCCAGGCGGCGGCGGCGTTCGACGAGACCCTGCCCGAGATCGAGGCGCTCAGCCCCGATCGGCTCATCGCCATCAACCTCGATATTCCCCGTGTGGTCTCCCAGGTGCTGGGCGTATTGCCCGGTCTCCTCGCGCTGCGCTCCGCCATCGCGGAGCGCCTGCCGACGCACGAGCTCGCGTCGCTCGACCGGCTCGAGACCTACGCGCTCGCGGCCTGGTACGCGCACCTCGCGTGGCTGTCGAGCGGAGGCGCCGAGAACGCGCTGAAGCCGCTGCTCGCGGAGGCGGCCCCGCTGCGCGAGAACCTGCTGAGCGACGCCGAGGCGCTGGCCCGCCGCGGCCTGCTCGACGCGGAGACGGTCGCGGAGATCCGCGCCGGACAAGGGTACATCGACACGGCCAATGACCTCGTCGCCCTCTCGGCGCTCTTCACCGCGAGCTGGTCGGAGGTCACCGGCAAGACGGCGGCGACCGAGGAAGAAGTGAGGCGCGCCGGGGAGATCGGGCCGCAGATCCTCGCGGCCCTCGGCGTGAGGGAGCACGGCAAAGGACCCGGGCCGACCGAGGCCGCGGACAGGAGGGCGCGGGCGTTCTCGCTGCTCGTCCACGCCTACGACCAGACCCGCCGCGCCGTCACGTACCTGCGCTGGGATGAAGGGGACGCCGATTCGATCGCGCCGTCCCTCTACAAGGGCCGCACTGGCCGGGCGGCGTCGTCCAGCGACACCGCCGCCGCACCGGCGGACGGGGCCCAGGCTGAGCCGACGGCGCCGGCGTCGCCCGGAGCTGCAATTCCCGCTGCGCCGAATGGCGCGGCGGCCCCCATTGTGCTGAACGGCACGACGGCACACGCGGCGCCCGGCCCTGCGCCGAGCGGCACGGCGCCCACCGGCTAGAGCTCGCCGCTCGCCTCCGCGGCGAGCGCCCTCCCAAGCACAAGAGCTGCCTGTCCAAACCACCGGCGCCGACATCGCGCGCCCGCTGCAACACGGCCCATTCGCGTCCCGCTGAGAGAGCACTCCTGAGCTCGGCCGGCATCGCGCTTTGCCCGGTGCCGGCCGGAACGATCGTGCCTTGCCGCTCTCCACGGAATTTGCTCGACTCCCGCGATGTTTCACCCCCGCGCCGCGCTCCTTCATCACACCGCCGCCCTCGGGATCGCGCTGGCCGCGCTGCTCGCGCCCCGCCAGGCCACGGCGCGCGGCGCGTCGGCCGGCGGCGGGCCAGCGCCTTCTGCGCGCCCCGCGCCGCCCTCGCTCGTCACCGAGGCCGAGCGGACCGGCTTCCGGCGCACGGGTCGTTATGCCGAGGTCGAGCGGCTATGCCGCGCCTTCGAGGAGGCCTATCCGGGCCGCGCCCGCTGCGTCCGTTTCGGTACGACGCCCGAGGGCAGGCCCATGCTCGCCATCGCCGCCTCCGACGACGGCACGCTCGACCCCGCGGCGGCGCGGGCGAAGCGGCGCCCGGTGATCCTGTTCCAGGGCGGCATCCACGCCGGCGAGATCGACGGCAAGGACGGCGGCTTCTGGGCGCTCCGCGAGCTGCTCGACGGCGCGATGGCGCCCGGCGCCCTCGCGGCGGCCACGGCGGTGTTCGTGCCGGTGTTCAACGTCGACGGCCACGAGCGGTTCCGTCGAAACCAGCGGCCCAACCAGCGCGGCCCCGAGGAGATGGGCTTCCGTGCCACCGCGCAGAACCTCAACCTGAACCGCGATACCATGAAGGCCGAGGCGCCCGAGATGCGGGCGATGCTGGCGCTCCTCGACGCCTGGGATCCGGTGGTCCAGGTCGACCTGCACACGACCGACGGCGCGAAGTTCCAGCACGACATCGCGGTGGTCGTGGAGCCCTCGGTGCCTCACCCCGGCGGGCTCGACGCCGTGGCGCGCGCCCTCTCGGGGGAGCTCCAGGCGCGCCTCTCGGCGCTCGGCCACCTGCCGCTCCCGTTCTACCCGGCCTTCCGCGAGGACGACGATCCCTCGTCGGGGATCTCCACCGAGCCGGGGCCGCCGCGCTTCTCGCAGTCCTACAGCGCTGCCCGCAACCGCATCGGCGTGCTCGTCGAGACGCACAGCTGGGCCACCCACGCCGAGCGCGTGCGCGCGGTCCACGACGTCCTCGCGGCGCTCTTCGAGCGCGTCTCCTCCGGCGCGGGCGCGCTGAAGGCCGCGGCCGAGCGCGCCGACGCCGCGAGCGCGCGCCTCGCCGGCGTCCCGTTCGCCCTCACGTACCGCGCGGGGCCGGTCTCGCGCATCTTCCCGTTCCGCGGCTTCGCTTACGAGAAGCGAGTCTCGGAGATCTCGGGCGGCACGTGGACCCGTTACGACGAGTCTCGCCCGGAGATCTGGCGCGTGCCGCTGTTCGACCGCATCCAGCCGGACCTGACGGTCACCGCGCCCGAAGCCGGCTACGTCATCCCGGCGGCGTACGCGGCCTGGGTGGCCGACAAGCTGCGCCTGCACGGCGTGCGTTACCAGATCCTCCCCGAGGCTCGCCCCGGCTTCGCCGTCGAGGCGTTCCGGGCCGACGCGGTGACGTTCGAGCAGCCCTTCGAGGGTCGGACGCGCGTGAAGCTCCAGGGCGCCTTCCGGCCGGAGCGGCAGGATCTTCCGGCCGGCTCGCTGTTCGTTCCCATCGCGCAGCCGCGGGCGCCCCTCGTCCTGCACCTCCTCGAGCCGCTCGCGCCCGACTCCCTCGTCGCCTGGGGCTTCTTCAACGCCTCCTTCGAGCGCAAGGAGTACATGGAAGCCTACGTCGCCGAGGAGGAGGCCCGCCGCATGCTCGCCGCGGATCCGGCGCTGCGCGTCGAGTTCAATGCGCGCCTGCGCGATCCTGCGTTTGCGAAGGACGCGAAGGCTCGTCTCGATTTCTTCTACAAGCGCCATCCGTCCTGGGATGAGCGCGTGAATCTCGTCCCGGTGTTCCGCGTCGCCGCGCCGCCGTGACAGGCCTCTCCTTCGTTTCGTCTGCTTCGCCTGCACTCCGGCTCTGGTCGAATGTCCGTGAGACCGACAGGCCTCACATCATTCGATGGATTCCGGCCATTCTGCGGCGCCGCGCCGGGCGAGAGTGCCCCGCTCGGGTTGCGCGGAGCGCGCCGCGATCGCATGCTCGTCACGACATGTCGGCCGGCGTGCGACAGCGGTGACGCGCGCGCGCCGGCGACGACGCACGGCGATGTGATGTCGCCTGACGGCGAAAGGGGGGGACGATGTTCCTGCGATGGGCGTTCGGCTTTTGTTCGGCGTTTTTCTTCGCTTTTCCTGCGCTGGCGCAGAATACGCGGATCGCGAACTTCACCTATGCTGGCAGCGGCTGCCCTGTCGGCTCCGCTGCGGGGGTGATCTCGCCTGATCAGAAGGCGTTGACGGTCATCTTCGACCAGTTCGAGGCGCACACAGGCCCGGGCATCGGCCGCGCCGCGAACCGCGCGTTCTGCCAGCTGGCCGTGGATCTGCGGTTCGATCCGGGGTGGCAAGTCGCGGTCTTCGACGCCACGTACCGGGGGTTCGCCGACCTGGAGGCAGGCGTCCAGGGGCTCCACGAGACATCGTATTACTTCTCGGGGTCGCCGCTCACCTCGGGGCCGCTCACGTGGAGCATGATCGGGCCGTTCACGAACAACTTCTCGCGCACGGACACCTTCACGACCTCGGTCTGGTCCGAGTGCGGCACCGTGCGGCCGCTCAACATCAAGACGAGCCTCTATGTCACGAACCGGCTTGCGCCGGCGAGCTCCGGGGTGTTGACCAACGACACGACCGACGTCCAGGTCCGCATCGAGTACGGCCTCATGTTCCGGCCCTGTCCCGGCCCCTGAGGTCGGCAGGGCGCCCGGCGAGCCTGGCGCGGCGGTGCCGCGCCGGGCTCGCTCACGCCGTCAGGCAGCCGGCCGACGACCCTTGCATCGGCACGATGGCCATGATCTCCCCGGTGTCCCCGAAGATCAGGAGCCGCGCGACGATGGCCTCCTTGCCTGTGCCGCACAGGGGCAGGAGCGCGAGCCGGACCGCTGGCCCGTTGCCCCCCTCGAACTTGAGGGCGAGCAGCTGTTTGCCGTCGCACTCCTCGAGGAGCTCCACGTCCGCCTCGATCTGGACCGGCGCCACCCGCGTGCACGCCTTGGCCTCGCCGAAGCTGTCCACCGTGCAGCGGTTGGGATCGAGCGAGATACAGACCCGAGGCGAGCCCTGTCCGCCCACCGTGGTGATCTGGATCTGATGAACCGCAATCCCCTTCTGGAGCGGGATGGGCTCCACGAGATAGCCTGTTTCCAGCCGCAGATTCTTGATTTTCATCGGACCCCCGCCTCTCGTCCGTGCGTCCCGCGATCTCCGCCCATCGCGGCGCCGCGGCGGCGCGCCTGCTTCCAGGAGAAGCACCGGTTGTGCCGGCGCGCGCGCGCGGAGCCCGCACGCGCGCCCTGCTCCACCATCGCGCTCGGCGGAGCGTCGTAAGCCGCCGCGCCGCCGCGCCGTCCGCTCGTCGAGGCTCAGACGAGCCCGAACTTGTAGGTATCAAGGAGCCTGGCGAGGAGCGCGGCGTTCGCCGGATCCACGAGGGAGCCGAGCTGGGTCACCTCGAGCTCCGCGCTGACGCGCTCGAAGAGGGCGGCGCAGATGCGGGTCGGATCGTGGCGCGCGGCGTACGCGATGCCGTCGGGTCGCCTCGGGTGGTCATGGATGGCGCGCGCCCAGCGGTTGGCGGCCCGATAGGACTCCCCCGACGTGAGGCGGGCGTCGGCCCCGAGGCGCGCGAGCCCCGCTCCCGTGAGGTTCACGAGCCGCAGCGGCCGCCGCGGCGCGATGCGCGCGAGCCCCCGCGCGGCGAGCTCGCTCTGCTCCACGAAGCGCACGCCGGTCGCGTGGCCGAACACCTCGATGAAGGCGCAGCGCGCGTCCTTGCCGGCGTACAGCACGCCGAACTCGCCTTCCGGCGCGTCGAAGCGGTTGTCACCCGAGCGACCGAAGTGCATCGGATCACGCGTGAGCCAGTGGATCCGGAACCAGCTCCTCCGGAAGATCGCGATGGGGAGCGGCGACGCCGCGAGGTCGAGGGGCGGGTCCGGATGGGCCTCGAGCGTTGTCTTCATGGCGACTCTGTTCCGCACGGACGAGCGACAGGGCGGTCGACGCGCGCGACGTCCCGCACGTGCTCCGGGCCCGCGTGTCCGGCGTTCTTTGCGCGGAGGGCATTCGCCCGGATCCCTGGCGAGCGCGACGCCCTCGTCATCGCGGCGCGTTCTCAGGCCGCGCCTTGCTCACCGAAGGTGCGCGCGGCGAGCCGCACGGGGTCCAGCTCGCCGCGGCGGAGCCAGTCGAGCGGCCGCTCGCCGTCGAGGCGGAGGTTGCCGGAGAGGAAGAAACGGATCTTCGCCAGCGGGGGGTGCTCTTCGAGGAGGGCCAGGATCTCCTCCATTCCCGGCAGCAGGCCCTCGTCCGCGAACTGCCATGCGGGGTAGAGGTGCCCGCGACCGCCGATGCTGACGGCCAGCAGCCTTCCGGCGGTGCGCTGCGCTTCGATCGCCTGCGGCGAGAGGTGCAGCCCTTCGCCGACCTCCTCGGCGGTGAGCGTGCCCCCTTCGGCCGCGAGGAGCGTGTCCCTCGCCTGCAGGCCGCGGAGGCGGGCCGGCATGAGCGGATCCGCAGCGGAAAAGAGGCCGACGGCGCTGGGCTGCCTGAGCGCCGTCACCAGGGCATCCGCGTTGCTGGGCGACGCGACCACCTCGCCAAGCTCGCTCTGATCGAGCCGCTCCGCGACCTGGGTGAGCGCGTCGATGCCGCGCGCCAGGAACGCGACCCGCAGCGGTTCACCGTCGTACTGGTGGAGTCGCTCTGCAATTTCCGCCAGCGCGCTGGAGTCCCGATCCTTAGCCATGGTCGACCCAGGGGACGATGCAGCGCGCGCGCAACGCCGTCAACCAAGCGCACGCCGCCTTTCTGCGTGATTACGACCATGCTGAACGGAACGTCAGTGAAAACCATTCCCGGTATCGCTGGTGTCGTTCTTCTTCGGTGAGCTCACCGGCTCCTGAGTTTGTCGGGGGCGTCGGGAAGAGGGTCAGAGCCCGATCTGTTTCAGCATCGCGCTGGTGATCGACTGGCGCACGCTCGTGAGCTCCGCCCATGGGTCGCGGATCGTGGCGAGGCGCTGCGGCACGGTCTCGATGGTGAACGAGGCGGGATCGAGCGGCGCGTCGAGCTCGTCCCACGCGAGCGGGGTCGCGACGGCCGCGCCGGGGCGCGCCCGCGTCGAATAGGGCGCCACCGCGGTGGCGCCGCGCCCGTTCCGCAGGTAGTCGACGAAGACCTTGCCGGTGCGCTTCGCCTTCGACATCGTCGCGGTGTACCGCGCCGGATCGAGGCGCACGAGCGCGTCGGCCACGGCCTTCGTGAACGCCTTCACCTCGTCCCAGCCCCTGCGTGGCGCTATCGGGACCACGACGTGGAGGCCTTTGCCGCCGGTCGTCTTGACGAAGCTCTGCAGGTCCAGCGACTCGAGGAGGCGCCGCGCCGTCCTCGCGGCGTCCGCCACGCGCTCCCACGGGAGATCCGGCGCTGGATCGAGGTCGAACACCATCCTGTCGGGCTGCTCGATCCGCTCCACGCGGCTCCCCCAGAGGTGCACCTCGAGCGCCCCCATCTGGACCAGCGACACGAGCCCTTCGGTGGTCTCGATATAGAGATAGGTGCGCTCGCCGTCGTCCTCCTCGACCGCCATCCGCTGGATCGCCTCGGACAGCCCCTCGGCCTCGTGCCTTTGAAAGAAGCATGGCTTGCCCTGGCCCGCGGGGCAGCGGACCAGCGTGAGCAGGCGCTTCTCGGCGTGGGGCAGCATGTGCTCGGCGATCTGTTCGTAATACCGGGCCAGAGCGAGCTTCGTGATCCCCTGCGCGGGATAGAGCACCTTGTCGGGGTTCGTCAGCGGCACCCCGGCGACATCGACCCGCTCTGCGCCGCTGCTCCGGCCCCCGCGCGCGGCCTTGCCCCCCGTCGTGCTCGCGGTCCTCCTCGGCGCCGCGCCGGCCGCTCTGGTTGGCGCCGCGTCCGCGGCTCGGTTGGGCGTCGCGCCCGCCGCCTCGCCGGGCGGTGATCGCGGCGGCGGCTGTTCGCGCTCGACGGTGACCGACTCCGGGGTGCGGTCCTCGCGGAGCCCTTCGAAGGAGGGGTGTCGCAGCCGTCCGTCGCGCGTCCACGCGGAAAAGCGGACCTCCGCGACGAGCCTGGGCTCGACCCAGCGCGCGCCCCGCATGCGCGGCGCCCCTGAACACGCCGGCGTGGAGCGTACGATCGACTCGAGGCGGCTGCGCAGGGTCGTCAGGGTCTTGCTCGTGAAGCCCGTACCGACCTTGCCGGCGTAGGAGAGCTTGCCTGATCTGTTCACGCCGACGAGGATCGCCCCCAGCCCTTTCCGGGCGCCGGACGGCTCGGTGAAGCCGACGATCACGAACTCCTGGCGCCGGCCGCACTTCACCTTGAGCCAGCTGTCGCCGCGCCCGCTCCGGTAGGGAGCCTCCGGGCGCTTCGCGATGACGCCCTCGATCCCGAGCTCGCACGCGTGCCGGACGACGGCCGAGCCGTCCTCCGCGACGTGCTCTGTGTAGCGGAGCGTCCCTTCCTCGGGCGCTTCTGCGAGCAGCGCCTTGAGCGCCCGCTTGCGGGTGAGCTGTGTACACCCGCGGAGATCGCGGCCGTCGAGGTAGAGCAGGTCGAAGGCGAAGTACATCAGGCGCCCTTCGCGGCTGCCATTCCCGTCGCTGAGCGCGTTCTGGAGGGCCTGGAAGTCGGTCACGCCGTCCGGCCTCACAACGACCATCTCGCCGTCCAGCACGGCCTCCCGCGCAGGCAGCTGGGCGACGTCGTCGCGCACGCCCGCGAACCGCTCGGTCCAGTCCTGGCCGCGGCGGGTCAGGAGCGTCACGCGACCCACGCTGAGCTTCGCGAGCATGCGATAGCCATCGAGCTTGACCTCGTAGAGCCACCCCTCGCCGGGGGGTGGCTCGGTGACGAGCGTCGCGAGCTGCGGCTCGATCTCTCCCGGGAACGGCCCTTTCCGGGCGCCCTCGAGCGCATCCGCGTAGGTCAGCGCCGGGCGCGGGATCGCCGCGGTCGTGTCCGCCTCTCCCGTCGCCGCGGACGTGCGCCGGCTGTCCACGTCGGCCGCCGCTCCGCCGCGTTTGCGGCGGGCGGTGAGGGTTGCTGTTCGCACCGCTTGAGTCCGCCGCGCGGTGCCCTGCGCTTTCCTTTGTCCGGCTATCATGATGCCACCGTCTCTTTTGATGGAAAAAGCAATTCCGATACCGCAATGGCATCTTCGTCTGCCGGTGATTTCCCGCTCCCAGGCCGTGGCGCAGCCGGCTGAGCTCGGCACGCGCGCCCCAGCCTGCGGCGATCTGCCACGCACGCATCCTCACCCCTGGCGCGCCAACCGCAGCTCTGCGCAGCGGAAGCTCCTCGGATCCCGGGTGCACAGGCTCCCGCGCAACATCCGAGTTTCCACGCCTGCCACGGCGTCTGAAATGAACAGGTGCGCAGGACCGCAGCAGTGGCTTTAGATCAAGGAAGGACGGACTCGAGGAAATCGGCGATAGAACGCGCGCGGCGACGATGGTGCTACGCGTTATCGCCGCTGTGATCGTTGGATGGTCGTTCCGGACAGCGTGGACGGGTCAAGCGCTGCCGTAAGGGGCGAGCGACAGGGGTACGCCCGGTGCCTGACCGAGCTACTGCAGTGCCTCGGAGAGGCTCGTCGCGGTGATGGCCTGGTCATGCCACCGCTCCAGGGTCGCCAGCTCGACGCACGCCTCGATGCGAGCGTCGTCCAACGGGCTCAGCGCGAGCTGCCGGCGAGCGAGCACACGTCGCAGGGCGGCCCGGGCCTCGGCCAGACGTCCCTTGCCGACGCCCCTCTCGATGCCCTTCTCGATGAGCCGCTCCTGGACCTGCGGGCTCGCTTCGAGAAGCACCTCGAGGATGCGCTGCCGCCGGGCCTCCACCTCCGGGTCCTCGGCCTTGCCGAACCTCCACAGGAGCTCCTCTCGGGTCGTCGCTGACATCGCCAGGTACTCTAGCATGGCCAGCACCCACTCGATGGGCCGACGTCCGGCTACCCACCGGCCGAACTCGTCGAGGGCTCGCCCGGAACGGGCGACCAGGAAAGCTATCAGCTCGTCACGGAGGGGGAGTTCGTTCGCTGCGACCCACAGCACCCAGTGCCCGAGCGGCTCCACGCGGTAGCAGCCGGGCGCGAACCGCGTGGGCGCGTACACCCGTTGCAGCCACTCCGGCACGTGCGGAGCGACCAGCCAGAGCGGCTCGTGGCCCACCCAGGGCGGCGCCTCCTCCTCCTGCTCGACCCGCTGCAACTGCCTCGCCTGCCGCCGCAAGAGGGCCCGCTCTATCGCCTTCCGGTCCACGTGATCCCCGGCGAGCTTCAGCTCGACCATCACCTCCTCGTGGCCACGCGCCTCCGGCCAAGGCGCTGTCAGCTCCACCAGCAGAGCCGGGCGGTGGATCAGGAGCAGGCCATCGCACTGCACCTTCTCGAGCCGGATCTCCGGAGGGTCCTGCCAGGTGATGGCGCCTCCAGTGAGGCGCTCCGTCTCTTCGGCGAACGTTCGTTTGGCGAACAGGTCCGGTTGACCCATCGCGCAGCGCGGTAGCAGAGGACGATCGCTGGAGCCAGGGCCAATCGCAGATCAAACAGATCCGGTCGCCGCCTTTCTCACCAGCACTCGTAATCTATATGCCCATGGCCGCCCCGTGACGAATTCTCAAATGAAGACGCCCCGGTCTCCGTAATATGCGTCTCCGTACCGACAGCTCGCGCGCCCCCGATACGCCACTCCTCACTGCGCGGGCGGCTCGCTCCAGTAACGCACCAGATCAGGCAGGGCGGTCTCCGCCATGCGGGTGAGGTGCCTCACGTGATCTGGCTTCTGGGTGCCCGGATAGCCGCGGACGTGGAGCGCGCCCCTGTGCGCCTCGGACAGGGGGGCGAACCGGAGCTTCGCCTCGCTCGCCTCCCCGGTCAGGTCGTAGATCGCCTGCTCGTCCGCGCCCGGGCCCGGGGTGCGCTGCGCGCCCGTGAGCTTGAGGAGAGCGTCCGTGCTCTCGTGGGTGCCGGCGTAATCGCCGTTCGGGGTGATCTCCGAATGGGTGATCGACATCAGCTTCTTGCCCTCGGCCGCCAGCTCGGCGAAGCGGCTGAACGGCTTGAGGCGCTCCATGTCCAGGCTGTGGTCGAGCGGCATGTAGCCGGTGTGAATGCCATCCAGGAGAAGCACGGCGTCCACCTTGTCGATGAACCCCGGCTGGTTCAGGAGCCCGCGAACCGCGGCGTACCCGGCGCTGAACGCCGAGAGCGCGACGCGCCGGAGCCGGGCGCCGCGCAGCCCGCGCGCCTCGAGCGCCACCTGCGCCTTCGCCATCAACGCCGGCAGATAGGAGCGGATCGAGAACTGGGTCTCGTACGCCCCGGAGCTGATACCCAGATTGATGATCATCACAACCGCGTTGACCCGGGCGCGATCGAACCCCGCCTGCACAACGTCGTTGACCCCGTGGAAGTGGATCACCAGATCGTACGCCCCATCCGCCGAGGCGAAAGACGCGGGGATGGTGATGATCCCGTCGGGGATGGGGATCACCGCCGTTCGATCGAGCGTCGCGTCGGCGCGATCGGCGGCAGCGAGGGCCGGCGCCGCCGTCGCTGGCGTCGCCTGGACCGGCGCGGCCGCTTCGGCTTTCGCCTCGACCCGCGCCGCCACCCCCGTCGATCGCAGGACGGCCGCGGCGGCCGCTGCAGGCTGGAGCGCCGAGCCCGCGCGGAGATCGAAGCCCGCCGCGCCGAGCTGCATCGAGACGAGCGCGCCCACCACCGCCGCGAAGCCCAGACCGGCACCCGCGCTCAAGGCGATCAGGCGCGACGTGGAACGCCGCGTCGGAGATGCCATGACCGGAGCCGGCGATTCGAACGGCATCGCCATGCCCCCAATCGACGCCGGCGGACGACGGAAAATTAAAGTAGGCTCGTCATCGTCATGCGGCAGTTGGACCTCCGCGCAAGGGGGCTCAGCGGGGAACATGTCAGCGATGATGCGAGGCCTATGCCACTCATGGCAAGAGCTAAAATTCTACATAATAGGTTCGCATGCGCATGCGTCAAGGAAGTGGACCTGGTCCGACGTAGTCCCACGGTGGTGGTTCATCGGTTATCCAGGGGTTACCCAGGGAAGCACCTTGCTCACGCACGCAGCCCCATCGTTCGGCGATTCTTGAACGCTCGTGAGCACCTGTGAGCCGTCCGTGCTCCAACGTGGCACGGCGTGGTACGACGTGAATTATCAAGCGCCAGCAGATCAAGAATGACGCACTCCGGCAAAATCTCTCATGAATTGGCCGCCATCACCGCCACCTTGGTCGCGCTGCGTCATCGCCTGTGCCTCATGGGAACTCGGGACACCCGAGCGCCGGCGCGGTGGGGTCGAGGCCGTGCCGAAGCAGGCCAGTCCGCCCTCCGAGGATGATCTGGATGGCTCCCGCGCTTCGCGCGGAGCGCGTAATCGACTTCGCGCCATCCACCGCACGATCGCTCATGGCCGGACTGACCTCCATGCGCCGGGGTGTCTCGCCGGTCCCTGCACGTCGACCGTTGCACGTCCAACGGTTCAACGAGAGCGCGCGCTGAGCGTGGCGCGCGCCCGCCGGGCGAGCTGGCGCGACAGGTGCCGCCCGACGTCAGCGACGGACGGACGCTGCGCTGCGCTCTGGAAATACGGCGCGACCGAGGCGCGGCGCACGTGGTCCTTGACAACACGGGGCGCCTCTGGATCTCCTCTTTCCCTCCCCACTCACCCGCACGGGCCCCCATGACCAGCTTCCCCCGCGTCTACGACGACAATACCCAGAGCATCGGCCGCACGCCGCTCGTGCGCATCCGCCGCGTGATCGACGGCCCGCGCGCGACGGTGCTGGCCAAGATCGAGGGGCGCAACCCGGCGTACTCGGTCAAGTGCCGCATCGGCGCGGCCATGGTCTGGGACGCCGAGCAGCGGGGCGTGCTCGGCCCAGGCAAGGCGATCGTCGAGGCGACCAGCGGCAACACCGGCATCGCGCTGGCCTTCGCCGCCGCCTCGAGGGGGATCGAGTGCGTGCTCAGCATGCCCGAGACGATGAGCATGGAGCGGCGCAAGGTGCTGGTCGCCCTCGGGGCCAAGCTGCTGCTGACGCCGGGCCCCAAGGGGATGAACGGCGCCATCGCCAAGGCCGAGGAGCTGGCCGCCTCCGACCCCGGCCGGTACGTGCTGATGCGGCAGTTCGAGAACCCGGCGAACCCCGCGATCCACGAGACCACCACCGGCCCCGAGATCTGGGACGACACCGGCGGCAACGTCGACGTCCTCGTCTCGGGCGTGGGCACCGGCGGCACGATCACCGGCGTCAGCCGCTACTTCGAGCGCGGCCGCGGCCGCGCCCTCCACTCCGTCGCCGTCGAGCCGGTCCACTCGCCGGTCATCACGCAGACGCTCGCCGGCCAGCCGCTCACCCCGTCCCCGCACAAGATCCAGGGCATCGGCGCCGGCTTCGTCCCCAAGAACCTCGACCTCTCCTTCGTGGACCAGGTCGAGACGGTCTCGAACGACGAGTCCATCGCCATGTCCCGGCGCCTCGCGTCCGAGGAGGGCATCCTCTGCGGCGTCTCCTGCGGCGCGGCCATGGTCGCGGCGGGCCGGCTCGCGAAGGATCCCAAGTGGGAAGGAAAGACCATCGTGGTCATCCTCCCGGACGCCGGAGAGCGGTACCTCTCGGGGCCGCTCTTCGAAGGCATGTTCTCCGAGGTCGAGGCCATGAAGGCCTCGTGAGGTCGACGTGAGCAAGAAATGTGATGCTGCCCCCTCCGAGGCGCCGGCCGACCTGCACGGCATCGTCGACGCGCTGATCGCGAGCTACCGGGAGGATGCGCGCGGGCATCACATCAACAAGCGCTTCACCCCGTCCCGCCAGGAGATCACCGAGATCATCGATCTCCTGCTCCAGATCTTCTACCCGGGCTATCACGGGCGGCAGGACCTGTCGGACGAGGACCTGCTCTACCACGTGGGCACCCTGGTCTCGACGGTGCGGGACAAGCTGGAGCGGCAGATCGAGCGCTGTCTGTGCTTTCAGGACGAGACCGTCGACGCGGGCCGCCTCGACGTCCCGAGGTGCCGGCAGCGGGGGCGCGACGTGGCGCGGATGTTCATCGCCCGGCTGCCGGAGGTCCGGCGGCGCCTCCTGGTCGACGTGCAGGCGGCCTACGACGGCGATCCGGCGGCGGCCTCGATGGACGAGATCATCCTGGCCTATCCAGGCCTCCTCGCCGTGACGGTGCACCGGGTCGCGCACGAGCTGTACCTGCTCGGCGTGCCGCTCATGCCCCGGATCATGAGCGAGTGGGCGCACACGAGGACGGGCGCCGACATCCATCCAGGCGCCAACATCGGTGACAGCTTCTTCATCGATCATGCCACCGGCGTCGTGATCGGCGAGACGACCGACATCGGTGAGCACGTCAAGCTCTACCAGGGCGTGACGCTCGGCGCCCTCTCCTTGCCCCAGCACTCGCGGGGCGCGCGCGGCCTGAAGCGCCACCCCACGGTCGAGGACAACGTCACCATCTACGCGAACGCCACGGTCCTCGGCGGCAAGACGGTGCTGGGGCAGGGGAGCGTGGTCGGCGGCTCGGTGTTCCTCACGAAGAGCGTCGCCGGCGGCCAGCGCGTCGCGATCGAGGCCCCGAGGCTGCGCGTCGCGTCGCCGCCCCATGGCACGCCCGCCGTCGGCGGCTCCGAGCTCGACAGCATCCTCGACTTCGACATCTAGAGCGACGGTCACCCGCTTCGGATACGGGCCCACCTCGACGTTTTCGGTGCTCAGCGCACTGGAGTGCGCTTGCGCGCCGAAAACGCCGATCTGGGCCCGTCTCCTGTGCGGGAGACCGCCGCTCTGCTCTGCATGGTGCAGTGGTGGACGGAAACCGCTGTAGAGGCCGGGCGCCTCTCATCGATCGGAGTGGCCGAGAGGGCGCTCGGGGGCGACGCGGTCGCGGATCGCCTGCTTGAGCTCCTTGGGCTCGGGGAAGCGCCCTTCGACGGCGCGCGAGAAGAGCGGCGCGCCGTCGAGCGTGACATCGAAGGTGCCGCTCGCGCCCGGCGACAGGAGCACGTCGATCTCGTCAGGGAAGGTGATCAGCAGCTCCTGAGCGAGCCAGGCCGCGCGCGTGAGCCAGCGGCACTTGGGGCAATACCGGATCGCGACGAGCGGCCGTTGCGGGGCGGGGGCGGTGTCCATCGCAGGATCGTAGCGCGAGCGCGCGGCGCGCGGGCAGGCTCAGACGAGGAACGCCCTGGCGAGCCCAAGGAAGATGAAGAAGCCCATGCAGTCCGTGGTGAACGTGAGCAGGACGCTCGACCCCTGCGCCGGATCGCGGCCCAGGCGCTGGAGCACGAGCGGCACCGCGCACCCGACCATCGCCGCCACCACGAGGTTCAGCAGGATGGCCGCCGCCATCACCAGGCCGAGCGGGACGCTTCCGTAGAGGGCGGCGGCGGCGAGCCCCACGACCGTGCCCCAGACCGCGCCGTTCATCAGGCCGACGAAGAGCTCTTTCTTCAGGAGGTGCCCCGTGTTCGCCCGCGTGAGCCGGTCGAGCGCGAGGCCGCGGATCACGAGCGCCACCGTCTGATTGCCCGTGTTGCCGCCGACGCTCGCCACGATGGGCATCAGCGCCGCCAGCGCCACGAGATCCTGAATGGTGCTCTCGAAGAGGCCGATGACCCGCGAGGCCAGGAATGCCGTGAGCAGGTTGACGAAGAGCCAGAGCCAGCGGTTCTTCGCGCTCGTCCACGCGGGCGCGAAATAGTCCTCCTCTCCCGCGAGGCCCGCGCGCAAGAGCGCCTCGCTCTGGGCTTGCCGCCGCAGGAAGTCCATCACCACATCCACCGTCAGCCGGCCGACGAGCTTGCCGCGCTCGTCCACCACTGGCGCGGCGATGAGGTCGTAACGCTCGAACGCCCTGGCCGCGTCGCTCGCGCGCTCCTGGGGCGTGAAGCTCACCACGTCCGTGGACATGACCGCGCTCACCTGCGCGCTCGGCTCGCGGAGCAGCAGGTCCTTGAGCGAGAGCGCGCCGCGGAGCACGTTGCGCGCGTCGACGACGAACAGCGCCTCGGTGTGCGGCGGCAGCTCGCCCCGCCGGCGCACGTCCTCCAGCGCGCCGCCGAGGTCGCGGCCGTCGCGCACCGAGACGAACTCCGGGCTCATCAGGTGGCCCACCGAGCCGTCCGGGTACGCGATCGTCGACTGGAAGAGCGACTGCTCGCGCGCGTCGAGCGACTGGTACACCTCCGCCACGATCTCCGGATCGACCGAGTCGCTGATGTACGCGAGATCGTCCGGATCGAGCTGGCCGAGCAGCGCGACGAGGCGAGGGCGCTCCGTCTCCGCGACGAGCCAGTCGCGGACCGACCGCGAGGACTCGAGCAGGACCTGTGCGGCGTGGTAGGGCTCGAGCTCAGCCCACACCACAAGGCGGTCCGCCTGCGGGAGCACCTCGATGATGTGGGCGAGGTCTGCCGGGTGCAGATCCCTGAGCTTCCTCTGCAGCAGGGCGAGATTTTGCCGATGGACCAGCGCCTCGACGAGCTCTTTGTTCTTGCTCTCCTGCTTGTGCGTCAGCGCCTCGATGACGCGTTGCTTTTCGAGCAGGGTAGTCAGCAGGTTCAGGCTCTCTTGCAGTCTCTCCTGGGACCTGAACGTGCTCATGGAGGCTCCGGGCGCGGGGGCGCGCCGAGCATAGCCCGGGTCCGCGCGGCCGGGCGTATGCCGCGTGCGGTCGCGCTCGCCGTATTGACCAGACCCCATGGCTCATGGTTCTGTCGGCCCGATGAAGCGCGCGTTCGATTTGTGCGTGGTTGGGCTCTCGCTCGGAGCGATGGCCTGTGGACCGGGCCTGGAACCCGAGGTGGTCGTGCATCCTCCCCGGCCCACTGTCTCGCCGGAGAGCACCGCCAGCACGACCAGCGGCGGGTGTCCAGCCATCGGCCACGCCGAGCCGCTCATCGTCGACTGGCTCACGACACGCCGCTCCGATCTCGGGCTCGCGATGAAAGACGGCATCGCCGTCGTCTCCTACGACTGCACGACGCTGAAGCTGCTCGCGCAGTGCAAGCTCCCAGGGAGCTACTCCTTCGCTGGCGTGACCCGGGCAGAAAAAGTAATACAATTAACAAACCCTGCGGAGATGCAGGCGAACGTGCCCTTCGGGGCCCCGGCGCTGAGCACCGCGATCGAGGGCGGCGGCTCGGCCGCGATCGACGTGGCGCTCGTGCCGACGGGGAAGATGGCGACCACGGTGGCCTCCTCCTCTGCGCAGGATCTCTCGGGCAGCTGCGAGGGCGCCACGCACTTCGTGCGCGCCGCGCTCCTCGGGGCCTTCGCGATGGCGCAAGGCAGCCGGGGCGCGGCGCGGACGGTGGATCAGGTCTTCACGGCGGTCGGGGCGGCCGCGGCGGCGAGCCAGGGCGGCACCACGAGCAAGGAAGGGGAGCTCGACGCCTGCCGGGCCGCGAGGCCCGACGCGCAGGCGCCGACGGAGCGCTGCCATGCGCCGCTGCGCCTGGAGCTCGTCCCGCTGCTCACGAAGAAGGCGGCGGCGGCCGAGGCTCCAGTGAAGCAGGCAGAAGACGAGTTCCCGAAGCTGCCGAGCCCGTGCCCGCTCGGGACGGTGCTGAGCGGGGCGAAGTGCTCCCCGCCTGCGCTCACGCCCGCGCACCTGTGCGAGCCCACCGACGCGAGAGCCTGCGCGGCGGAGTGCGGGAAGGGCGATGTCGGCAGCTGCTATCACCTCGGGATTCAGCACCTGGGCGGCAAGGATTTTCCGCGCGATGACGCGAGGGCGGCGGAGCTGTTCGAGAAGGCGTGCGGCGCCGGCGTCACGCAGGCCTGCTACGCGAGGGCGAAGCAGCTCCTGCGGGACATGAAGAGCGCCAAGGTCCCCCCGGACGCCGCGGGGCGGGCCAAGGTGCGAGAGTTCGCCGACAAGGCGTGCGAGATGGGCGACGGCTGGGCGTGCTTCAGCGTGGCCGAGTGGTACCTCAGCGAAGGCCCGCAGGCGGTCCTCCCGAAGGACCCGACGCGCGCCGTCGCGTTCCTCCGGCGCGGCTGCGATCTCGGGCACGGGCCGAGCTGCAGCGCGCTGGGCAAGATGCTGGTCGAGGGGAAGCTCGCGGCGAAGGACGTCGGGGTCGCCGTGGGCGTGCTCCAGCGCGCGTGCGAGGGCGGCCAGTCCGAGGACTGCGTCGATCTCGGGGACATCCTGCGCAAGGGGCAAGGCGCGCCGAAGGACGGGGTGAAGGCGATCGCGGCATACAGCAGAGGTTGCAGCCTGGGGGACATGCGCTCTTGCAACGCCGCCGGCGCGGTCTACGCGCAGGGCGACGGCGTTCCGAAGGACGTCGCGAAGGCGTATGCGTTCTTCGAGAAGGGCTGTCCGGAGAAGGGGTTCGGGGCCGAGGCGTGCTTGAGCCTCGCCGGGATGTACGAGAAGGGGAACGGCATTCCGAAGGACATGGCGCGCGCGGCGGCGCTCTACGAGAAGGTGTGTGGCACGGGCGGCTGCCTGCGGGCCGCGGAGATCTGGCAGCGCGGCGACGGCGTGACCGCCGATCCGGAGCGGGCCTACGCGCTCTACGAGAAGGCCTGTACGCAGTGGGGCGAGAAGAGGGCGTGTGAAGCGTTCGGCCCGCTCCTGGAGCTCAAGGACAAGGCGCGGGCTCGGACCTTCTATGCAGACCAGTGCGCGCGGACGCAGGACAAGGCGGCATGCGCGGCCCAGAAGCGGCTCGGCGGCACATCACGTTAAAAGAGCTTCATCTGACGATCGGCCCCGGCGCGTGAGCCCCTCTGCGCCTCGGGCGACGGGCCGGCCCGCTGGAGCAGGCGCTCCTCCACCTCGCGCACGAACGGCGATACCTCGGTCTCAACCACCTTGCCGTGCCGCGCGCGTTGCATGGCGCGGGTGAGGAACAACCGCTCTCGCGCCCGCGTCATGCCCACATAAAAGAGCCGGCGCTCCTCGGCGACGTCCGTCTCGTCCCTGCCGGGGAAGCGGAGCGGGAGCAGGCCGTCCTCGCACCCCACGAGGAAGACCACCCGGAACTCGAGCCCCTTGGCCGCGTGGAGCGTCAGCAGCGAGATGCGGTCGGCCCGCGGATCCCACGCGTCGATCTCGGCGCACACCGCGAGCTCGATCAAGAAGCGATCGAGGTCGCCGCCGCAGCGCTCCGCGAGCGCGAGGTGCAGCTCCAGCGCCGCGTCCACGTCGGCCTCGCCGAGGAACGCCGCGCCCTCCTCGGCCGCGACCGCGGCGGGCGGAGCGCCCGCGAGCCCGGGCTGCGCGACCTCCTCGCGGAGGCGCGCCGCGGCCGCCTTGAGGCGCGCCGCGAGCGGCCCCGGCGGGGTGCCGGCGACTGCCCGCGCGAGCGCCTCCGAGCCCGCGCGCTCGGCGAGGCGGCGATCCGACCGCCGCTGGAACGGCATCCCCGAGCGGGCGAGCGCCTCCCGGAGCCGCTCGGACTGCACCTCGGTCCGGTAGAGGACCGCGAAATCCGAGAAGGAATACTCGCCGCTCCCGGCAGGATCACCCACCCGCCCGCTATCCATCGAGAAAAACGTGGACCCGCCGAGCATCCGCTCGATCGTGTGGACCACGCGCTCGGCTTCGGCGGCTTCCGTCGGCGACTCGTGGACCGCCACGAGCTCCACACCGCCCGCGCTCGGCAGGAGCTCCCGCGCGCCGAGCGTCGGTGAGGGCGCGATCACCTGGAGCGCCGCCTCAACGATGGGGCGCGACGAGCGGTAGTTCCGCTTCAAGCGCACCACGCGCGCCGCCGGGAAATCTTGCTGGAAACGGAAGAAGAAGCCCACGTCCGCGCCGCGGAATCCGTAGATCGCCTGATCGGGATCGCCGATGGCGCAGACGTTCCCGCCGGGAGCGACGAGCGCCCGTACCAGCCGGTACTGGCGCTCGTCGATGTCCTGGTACTCGTCGATGGAGAGATACCGGGCGCGCTCGCGCGCCGCGGCGAGCGCTCCGCTCTGCTCCTCCAGGAGCAGGACGGCGTGCCCGATCAGGTCGTCGAGGTCGAGGAGCCCGCGCGCGGCGAGCTCGTCCTCGTACACCTTCCACGCGCGATCGACGTGGCGGTCGATCTCGCCGGAGGCCAGCGCCCCGCGCGCGTCGGCGTGACGCGGGTAACGCCGTTTCAGCGCGGCGATGTCGGCGAGCAACCTGGCCGCCCGCCGGTCCGAGACGCCGAGCGCCGCGGCGAGCAGCGCCGTCCGCTCGCGCTCGCCGGCGATCGCGGGCGGCGCGACCCCCGCGCCCTGCGCGTGCTCGCGGAGCAGGGAGAGGCCGAGAGCGTGGAAGGTCATGGCGGGCACGCGGCCGCCGGCCTCGCCGAGCAGCGCGCCGAGCCGCTCCCGCAGCTCGTCGGCGGCGCGGCGGGTGAAGGTGATCGCGAGGCACTGCTCCGGCGGGACCCCGAGATCGAGGACGAGGTGCGCGATCCGGTGCGTGAGCGTGCGGGTCTTGCCCGTGCCTGGCCCTGCGAGGAGGAGCAGCGCGCCGTCCGTGATCTCCGCCGCGGCCCGCTGCTCCGGGTCGAGCGCTTCGAGCGGCGCTGCGCCGCCCGGCGCAGGCGGCGCGCCGCGGGACACCTCGCCGGCCGGCGACACCTCGCCGGCCGGCGCCGGGCGAGGCTCCGCGTCGGCGCGGCCGCGGCGCGGAGGGGGGCGTGACGCCGCAGGAGCGCGCGCCCCCGAGGGAGGCGGCTTCGGCGCCGCGGCCTCCGGCTGGAAGAGGAGCCCGCCCCCGCGGCGCTGCGCGAGCTCCTCCTGCTGGAAGACCCGGATCGCGCCGTACTCGCCGTCGTAGCCCGCGTCGCGGATCACGCGCCCTTCGCGCATGCGCGCGATCGCCTCGGCGAGCAGGGGCGTGCCGGCGCGCTCGATCTCGTCGAGCGGGGCGTCGCCGAGGAGGAACAGCTCGGGGCCGACGCGCGACAGCACCCCGTCGTAGCTCCGCTGCACCACCTTGCTGGAGGCGCCCACGCCGTGGAGCTCGGCCAGCACCTCGGGCAGCGGCACCAGGTTGCGAAACTCGCTCGCGCCCTCGGGGCGCACGCCCTCGTCGCGATCGGCGAGCTCCTCGACCCGGTGCAGCACGCCCACCGTGACGGGGTGCCCGCACACGGGGCAGGCGAGGGAGAGCGCCCGCGTCTCCGCCGGCGAGAGCACGACATTGCATTTGCGGTGGCCGTCGAGGTGGTATTTGCCCTCTTCCGGGAAGAACTCCACCGTGCCCCCGAAGCCCTGACCGGTCTCCAGGGCGCGCCGGATCGCGAAGTAGTCGAGCGGGGCGTCGAAGGCCGTGGCCTCGCGCCCGAGCTTCGCGGGCGAGTGCGCGTCCGAGCTCGAGACGAGCCGGTACCGATCGAGCCCGGAGATCCGCCAGTTCATCGCAGGATCGGACGAGAGCCCGGTCTCGAGCGCGAAGATGTGCGGCGCGAGATCGCCATAACACTCCTCGACCGCGTCGAAGCCCGCCTTGGAGCCCAGCACCGAGAACCAGGGAGTCCAGATGTGCGCCGGTACGAGGTAGGAGCTCTCGCCGGCCTCCAGCACGATCTCGAGCAGGTGGCGCGAATCGAGCCCCAGGATGGGCCGCCCGTCGGCGGTCAGGTTGCCGATCTTGGCGAGCGCGCGGGCGATGCGCTCCGCCGCGTCGAAGCTTGGCGCGTAGAGGAGGTGATGGATCTTCCGCGTCCGATCTCCCTTCTTGTAGATCGTCGAGATCTCCACCGAGAGGACGAAGCGCGTCGCTCCGCGGCAGGCCCCGGGGAGCCGCTCGGAGACCGCGCGGCCGAGATCGTCCCGCAGGCGGAAGAGCCCGGGCTCGGCGGGCACGAGGTGCTCGCGGAGCTCGGCCATCCACGCTGGATGGGTGAAGTCCCCCGTGCCCAGCACCGTGATGCCCTTGCGCTGAGCCCAGTAGCTCAGATGCGCGAGGTCGCAATCGCTGCTCGTCGCGCGGGAGTACTTCGAGTGCACATGGAGGTCTGCATAAAAACGCATGGTGTTCCGCCGTGAGGTGTCGTTTACCTATCGAGCTCCCTCGCGCTGTCAATCGCGGATAACGGCAGACTCGATGAAATCGGGTTGGAAATTGAGGTGAGCTGACTGCAATGCGCTGCGATGCGTGAGAGTCGCAGTCCTGTGACAAAATGTGCTCGTTCGATGCAATGCGGTTCAACGGGCGCGCTCGTGTGGCAAAACGCGTCCGCTCGATGCAATGCGGCTCAACGGGCGCGCTCGTGTGGCAAAACGCGTCCGCTCGGTGCAATGCGATTCAACGGGCTCGCCTGGACGACACGTTCACGCCGTGAGGGCCGACCGCGCCGCAGGCGCCGCACGAGGCCGCACGGCGAGGACCGACCGGCGCCGGCAGCCGCCGCGCCGCTCGCAGCGGTCGGGCTGGCAGGCGTCCGCAAGCCTTCGACGGCGGCTCGATCCGAGCCTACACGCGTGGGCGCGCGACCCGGTCCGGAGGGGACCGCCGGCCGCAGCGAGGCGTCACGGGGTGGCGGTCGAGGGCGCCGGGGTCTTGCGGGTCAGGTAGAAGAAATCGCGCAGGGAGCGCTTGCGGATGTACTCGTCTTCCGAGAACTCGAAGCCGCTCGCCAGCGCGACCGGCGCGAGGGCGCCGCCCTCACCGGGCTCGTAGAGAAGGAACTTCGGGTACGACCAGTTCACGTCGAGCTGCGCCACCGTCGAGGCGCCGGCGTGCTGCATCCCGAGCGCGATGGCGGGCGCCGTCGTGTGATTGCTGATCCCGACGTAGAGGACCTTGCCGTCGCGGTCGAGCCCCACCGCGGAGCGGCGGATCACCGTGTTGCCGTCCAGCGTGGCGCCCCAGTTGCGGACCTGCGGCGCGCGGAGCAGCGGGTGCAACTCGCCCTCGTCGACCATGCAGCTCGGCGTCTGCCGCCACCACTGCATGTCGCTCTCCTCCGTCGAAAGCCTTGTCCACGGCGCGATCTGCATCCGCCCGTCGCGGCGCCGCGCGAGCGTGCAGCCCTGGTCCCGGGGGCGCACAAGCGTCACGCCGTCGACCCGCATCCCCCACTGGCCGTGCTCGGTCATGAAGCCGCCGTTGAACGCCGCGAGCAGCCGCTCGTGGTCCGCCTCCGGGATCTTCGCGGGCCGCTCGTAGGGCTTGCCCTCCTCGGTCGTCGCCGCCGGCTCGCGGGAGCCGGCCATGAGGTGCACATCGACCCTCGCGAGATCCACCGCCACGATGAACAGCTCCGCCCAGGAGCGGTTCGGATCCGGGTGGAGCAGCGTCTTGTAGAGGCGCGGCGCGTCGCCCGGATGGACGCGATCCGCGATGGGCACCCACCGCCCGTCGCCGGGGGCCGACCAGGCCGCGTGCGCGGGGCCGACGTCCGTCGGCCGGAACGCCGCCGCGCCGGCGCCCCCCGCCGCCGAGCCCGGCGTCGCCGCCGGAGGCGGTGACGCCGTCGTGGCAGGAACCGGTTGCTCGGGCACCTCCCAGTACGTCTTCGGCGGCTCGTCCTTGCGCCAGAACCGCTGGACGCGATCCTCCAGCGCGTACGCCGTCTCCTCGAGCGCTGTCACGTTCTCGGCCCCGATCACCGAGCGCAGCCCGTTCGCGACGAGCGGGCCCATCCATGGAATGCGGTGCACCGCGATCCACAAGCCGGCGCCGGAGAGCACCGGGACGGCGACGGCACCGAGAGCCCAGCGCCGCAGCCGGGATCGGGGCAACCGAAGGCCGGGGCGCTCCGGAGCGGAGTGCCCGACCCGAGCCGGCGTTTTCGAGGCTTCGGCGGTTTCGGCCATGGCGTGCTGCACTGCTTCGAAGGAGCGGGAAGACGCTGGAAGTCGCGGGCGGATGCGGCGCGAGCCACGAGCGCGAGCGCGCGAGAAGCAGGCCCTCCGCTCGGGCGACGGTCTAGCACGGTGCGCCGCGCGCGCGGACCCCGCTCCGCGCACCGCGAGCGGAGCGATGGGATCGCGGCTCGGGCGGCGTCGTAGCGGGTAACCGCAGCGGGAAGCGCGAAGCGGCCAAGGCAAAGCCGAAACCCGAAGCCGAACGACGAGCGACGTGAGCAACGCGTGACGGCTCGCTGTTGGCTCGCGGTCGCTGCTCGACTTCCTCACCACGCCGTACTAGAGTCGCGGCCTCGGACTGACCTGGCACGGGTCGCGGTGCTCGGTCGCTGTCATTGGTCCTCGCAGCCTCCGTTCAAGGGGCGCGAGGCGGCAGCTCTCCGTGATCGAACCCTCTCCACAAGGAGGGCGCGGTGCCGCGGCGTACCTTCCGCCCTTGCTCAGGAGGGGCTGTCCTCCAGCCCGATGTCCATGCAATTTGCCGATCTCAAGCTCATCGAACCGCTGCTCCGCGCCATCGAGGCCGAGGGGTACAGCGCCCCGACGCCCATCCAGCAGCAGGCCATCCCGCCCATTCTCGAGGGCAACGACCTCCTCGGCTGCGCGCAGACCGGCACGGGCAAGACCGCCGCGTTCGCGCTGCCGATCCTGCAGCGCCTCGCGCAGAGCGGCGGGTCGAAGCAGGGCGGGCTCCGCGTGCTCGTGCTCACCCCGACGCGCGAGCTCGCGGCGCAGGTCGCCGAGAGCTTCACCACGTACGGCAAGAACCTCGGCCTGCGGACCGCGGTCGTCTTCGGCGGGGTGGGGCAGCGCCCCCAGATGGAGGCGCTGCGCCGCGGCGTCGACGTGCTCGTCGCGACGCCGGGCCGGCTGCTCGATCTCTGCTCGCAGGGCATCGCCCCGTTCGGTCGGCTCGATACGCTCGTCCTCGACGAGGCCGATCGGATGCTGGACATGGGGTTCATCCACGACATCCGGCGCGTGCTCGCGATGCTGCCCGAGCGCCGGCAGACGCTCCTGTTCTCGGCCACGATGCCGCCGGACATCCTGAAGCTCGCGAACAGCATCCTGCGCAGCCCGGTGCGCGTCGAGGTCGCGCGGATCGCCACGACGGCCGAGAACATCGACCAGCGGGTGGTCTTCGTCGAGCGCGGCGACAAGCGCGCGATGCTGGAGCACGTGCTCAAGGATCCCGCGCTCCGCCGGGCCATCGTGTTCACCCGCACCAAGCACGGCGCCAACCGCGTGGTCCAGCAGCTCAGCCGTGCGCGCATCGAGGCGGTCGCCATCCACGGGAACAAGTCCCAGGGCGCGCGCGAGCGGGCGCTCGCGAGCTTCAAGCAGGGGACGACGAGCGTGCTCGTCGCGACCGACATCGCGGCGCGCGGCATCGACATCGACGACATCTCGCACGTGATCAACTACGACCTCCCGAACATCCCGGAGAGCTACGTGCACCGCATCGGCCGCACGGCGCGCGCCGGGGCGTCCGGGGTGGCGCTCTCCTTCTGCGACAGCGAGGAGCGCGCCTATCTCGCCGACATCGAGCGCCTCATCCAGAAGCGCCTCCCGCTCCTCGCGGACCCCGGGGTTCCGGTCTTCCAGATCGATCCCAGGCCCGCATCGCAATCGCACGGGCAAGCTCGGCCGCAGGCGCAGGGCCGGCCGCAGGGACAGGGCCGTCCCCACCCGCAGGGGCAAGCTCGGCCCCAGGGACAGGGTCGCCCCCAGGGGCAAGCTCGGCCGCAGGGACAGGGCCGCCCGCACCCGCAGGGGCAAGCTCGGCCCCAGGGGCAAGCTCGGCCGCAGGGACAGGGCCGCCCGCACCCGCAGGGGCAAGCTCGGCCGCAGGCGCAGCCTTCCGCGCAGGCGCAGCCCCCGGTGCGGCCGCAGCCGCGGCACGACACCCCTCGCTTCGAGAACTGATCCTCACCGCGCTGCCCGCCGCGCTCGATCCATCACGCCGCGCATCGTCTGATGCGCGCGGCGTCGCGGCCCGGTGCTCGTGGCGCTCGTCACGCGCCAACGAGGGTGAGGGTGCCGCGCCGAGGCGCGCACGTCGTCTGCAAGGCGCACGGGTCGTTTGCGACCGGTACATGCCTGCATGACGCGCTTCGACATTATCTCGTCGATGCGCGGAAACTCTGGCACGATCGCCGTCATGCGCGTCCCCGTCATCGTTGTAAGCCTGCTCACGATCGCTGCCTGCGATCGCGGTGCTCCTTCTTCGAGCTCGTCCACCACGGGCGCCCAAGCCTCCGCCGATCCGGCGCCCGTTGCCTCCGCCGCCCCGCCTGCTTCCGCGAGCAGCGCGCCGGCCGAGGCGCCCGACGCCAGCGCCGCCCCCGCGGCGGCCGACACCGCCGACGCCGCGGCGAGCGCGGCGGCGGCCGACGCCGGGCCCCCCGCGGCCGACGCCGGGCCGCCCGCGGCCGACGACAGCCGCCTTTCGGTGGAAGGGCGTGCCGTCCAGGGAGGGCTCCTGCGCGCCAAGCTGAACGGCAAGCTGCGCCGCATGGCGTTCCCCGGCCACCGCGTGACCGTCAGCGACGAGGGGGAGTTCCTGATCGCCTTCTCGCGCAACGCGCCAGCGCAGGAGAAGCTGACCATCACGTTCGACGACGGGCAGGTGCTGGAGAAGCTCTTCGACGTGGAGCCTCGCAAGTTCGAGGTCGACAAGGTCGACCACCTGCCGGAGAACATGGTCAAGCTCGACATGGCGACACGCGTGAAGCTCACGCAGGCCGAGAAGAAGCTCGACGCGGTCCGGAACAAGTACACGAAGAGGAACTGCTACAAGAACGGCTTCATCTGGCCGTCGAAGGGCCCCATCACCTCGCGGTACGGCCAGCCGCGCCTGCTCAACGGCACGGACGGAGGTATCCACTGGGGCGTGGACATCGCGGTGCCCGTCGGGACCCCGGTGCGCGCGCCTGCCTGTGGCAAGGTCGTGCTCGTCGAGAAGGACCTCCCGCTGAGCGGTCACACCATGATCATCGATCACGGGCAGGGACTGACCTCCACGTTCATCCATCTGCACGGCTTCGCGGCGAAGGTGAACGACGAGGTCAAGCAGGGTCAGGTCATCGGGACCGTCGGGATGACCGGCCGCACGAACGGGCCTCACCTCGACTGGCGCATGAATCTCTTCGAGACACGCGTCGATCCCGAGCTCCTGATCTCCGCCGCGAAGTGACGCATGGCGGGGCAATCTGCCACACGAACAGCGAGCATGGCTGAGGCCCTCCGGGCGGAAACGTGGCTCGGGTCGGGCTGTCGAAGCGGCCTGCGCCTCCAGGCGCACGCCCGCTGATCGTTCTTTCCTGGCCGATGGATGATCGAATGGCCGCCGTGGTCGCTGGGGAGGATAACCTCTCTCCGCGAGCCTCTCGACGGCATACCCCTTGCAAATTTCCGGGCCGACAAAGGCACTCAATCCGGACATCGATTTTGCAAGGAGTCGGTCATGAAGATGCTGTCGCCTCGAGCTCATGGGTTTGTAGACTATGCCGTTGCGGCCCTGTTCCTGCTGGCCCCTTCGCTGTTCGGCTTCGGCGGGCTCCCCGAGACGCTCTGCTACGTCCTCGGCGCCGCGCATCTCGCGATGACGCTGCTCACCGCGTTCCCGCTGGGCGCCGCGAAGATCATCCCGTTCCCTGTCCACGGAGCGATCGAGGCCACGGTCGCCGTGCTCCTCGTCGCGGCGCCGTGGCTGTTCGGCTTCGACGAGGAGCCCGCGGCGAGGAGCTTCTATCTCGTGTCGGGCGTGGCCGTCGGCCTGGTGTGGCTCGCGACGGACTACCGTTCTTCCTACGCCACGACGACGGCGAGCGCTCGTTACCGGCCGGAGCACCGGTCATTCTCCTGAAGGTCGCGCGCGCGTGCCTCGCGATCGGCGCGGCGGCCGGGGTGGTGGATCGGCCGGATTTACGGCAAGCTCATGCGTGGCGGGAGGACAGACGCCGTGAGCGACCTGAAGAATCCGGATCCGATGAGCCTGCGGGTGGGTGACTTCCTCGTGAAGGTGGTGCCCGTCGGCGAGACGACCGACGCCCTCGATACCGAGGCGAACCGCGAGCGGGCGCAGCGGGCCGAGGAGGACCAGCGGGCGGCCCAGTTCGGCGCGGGCGGCGAGGGGGCAGGGGAGGCCGCACAGGAGGCAGCGGAGGCAGCCGTGGACGAGGCGATCGAGGAGGCGCGAGCGCGCTTGACGGGCGCCGGCGAGGACGTGCCGATCTTGCTGCGCGATCCCGTGACAGGAGCGGCGTTCACGATCGAGTGACGGAGGGAGGCACCGTCCATCGGGCGTCCCTGCGCGCCACGGCTGCGCGTGGCGCCTCGTTCCCACACGCACCTCGACCGCGATGGAACGGCCTTCTGGCGCCTGCTCTCCGTGACTCCCCTCCTGAGCACGCCCGCTTCACGGGGCCCTGTTCGGCCAGGGCGGCAGCGATGGCTGCCGTTATCGTGGATGTTCCTCTGTTCGGTTCGGCCGTCCATCCGCTCCGTCCGGAGCCCTGTCCGCTCCCGTGGAGGAAAGCACGGCGCTCCAAGTCTTCAATATTGCTCCGATCCGCTCAGGGAGTTACTCCACTTCCCGCAACGACTGACCGAGGGGAGAGCCATGATGAACATGCCGATGAGCGCGATGCCGATGATGCCGATGATGGGCATGATGCCGAACATGATGGGCGGCATGATGCCGCATATGATGGGCATGATGCCCAACATGATGGGCGGCATGATGCCGCATATGATGGGCATGATGCCGAACATGATGGGCATGATGCCGATGATGGGCATGATGCCGAACATGATGGGCGGCATGATGCCGAACATGATGGGCATGATGCCGAACATGATGGGCGGCATCATGCCCGCGATGATGATGCCGAACATGATGGGCATGATGATGCCCGGCATGAGGATGGCGGCCTGAACCAAGGAACGTTGGCGAGCGGCTCAACCCCGATGGTCGGGAGCGGGCGCTCCTGATCTGCGGGGCGCCAGCCTCCGCTGCGAGGCCCCGCGTGTGGGGGCTCGCCCCGTCCGGTCACGCGCCGGCTGCTTGCTGCGGCTTCGGGTGCTGATCCCGCGACACGAACACCGCTGCTGCCAGGTCCCCCACCACGTTGATCACGGTCCGGCACATGTCGAGGAACCGATCCACCCCGAGGACCAGGCCGAGCCCCTCGGGCGGGATGCCGAGCATCCCCAGGATCATCGCGATGACGGGCAGCGAGCCGGCAGGGATGCCCGCCGTGCCGATCCCACCGAGCACCGAGATGAGCATCACGGTCGCCTGCTGCCCGAAGGTCAGCGAGACGCCGTAGACCTGCGCCAGGAAGAGCACCGTCACCCCCTCGAACAGCGCCGTCCCGTTCTGGTTCATCGCGGCGCCGGCGGTCAGCACGAAGCGCGCGATGGACGGCGGCAGCTTCAGCTCCTCCTCGGCCACCTTCAGCGCGGTAGGCAGCGTAGCGTTCGACGAGGCGGTCGAGAACGCCGTCACGATCGCCGTCCGGCTCCCACGAAAGAACGCGACCGGCGACATCCCGCCAAGGAATCGGACCGAGAGCGAGTAGACCACGAACATGTGCAGGCCGAGGCCGAGCAGCACGGTGAGCACGTACGCCGCCAGCTGCTGCATGATGCCGATGCCCATGCGGGACGTGATCGTGAAGAGCAGCGCTCCCACGCCGATCGCCGCGAACCGGAGCACCCCCTCGATGAGCCGCATCGAGACGTCGAGCAGCCCCTGGATGCACTCGCGGAGCCGCGTCGCCGCGTCGGTCTGGGCGAGCGACAGGCCGATGCCGAAGAGCAGCGAGAACGTGATCACCGCGAGCACGTCGCCCCCTGCCGCCGCCTTGAAGATGTTGTCCGGCACCATCGCGATGATCATCCCCACCGGCGAGGTGTCGACCGGCGCGGTTGCCGCCTTGATCCCCCCGCCGTGCGCGAGGCTCCGGACCGCCTCGGGCAGGCCGTCACCCGGGCGGATCAGGTTCACCAGGACGAGGCCGATCAGCACCGCGATGCTCGAGACGACGGCCGTGTAGCCCAGCGTCCGCAGGCCGAGCCGGCCGACGTGCTTCAGATCGAGCTCGCAGACGCCCATGACGAGCGCCGAGAACAAGATCGGGAGCACGAGCATGAACAGCAGGCGCAGGAAGATCTGGCCCACCGGGTAGGTGATGTGATCGACGATCCAGGTGAGCGTCGGGTGCCCTGCCGCGACGGCGTTCGCCGTGAGACCGCCCGCTGCCCCGACCGCGACGCCGAGCAGCATCGTTCGATGCGATGACATGGCGCCACCTTACACAAGCCGCGGCGCCGCGGTCCGTGGAGTTGACGCCACGCCGCCGGGCCCTCCGCGGCCAACGGGGCGTCATGCGGCCGCGGATCGACCTCCACACGCGCCGCTCCCGGCCAAGGGCTGCCTGTCCAAGCCCGCGCGGATCCATTAGGCTCCCCGCCGGCAATGCTGAAGCCGGGCGATTCGTTCGAGCGGTACACGATCGAGGCCGCCATCGGGCAGGGGGGGATGGGCTGCGTCTACCGGGCGCACGACGCGCGGCTCGGGCGGCGCGTCGCGGTCAAGGTGATCGCGGGCGGCGCCGTGGACGAGGACGCAGGCGCGCGCCTGCTCCGCGAGGCGCGCGCCGCCGCAGCGCTCGACCACCCGAACGCCGTCTCGATCTTCGACGTGGGTGAGCTCGATGGGACGCCGTTCATCGTGATGGAGCTCGTCCCGGGCCGCACCCTGCGCAGCGCCATCGACGACGCCGGCGCGCCGGCCTCGACGCGGGTCGCCTGGCTCGCCGACGTCGCCCGCGCGCTCGCGGCGGCGCACCGGCGGGGGCTCGTCCACCGGGACATCAAGCCAGAGAACGTGATGGTCCGGGACGACGGGGTGATCAAGGTGCTCGACTTCGGCATCGCGCGCCGCGCCGCCGGAAACGCCGATCCGAGCGCGTCCACCGAGGCCCCCGCGCTACCGACGCTGACCGCGCTCGGCGTCAAGCTCGGGACGCCGGTCTACATGGCCCCGGAGCAAATCCGCGGCGCCGAGCTCGACGGGCGCGCGGACCAGTTCGCGTGGGGCGTGCTCGCCTTCGAGCTCCTCACCGGCAGGCTGCCCTGGCGCGGCGCCGGCGACGTGCTCGCCGTCGTCGCGTCGATCCTTACCGACGAGGCCGACCGCGCCCTGCTCGACGCCGCCGCCGTCCCGCCCGCGGTGAGCGCGGTCGTGCTGCGCGCGCTGTCGAAGCGCCCCGACGATCGGTTCGCGTCGATGGACGAGCTCCTGCGCGCCCTCGAGGCGGCCGGCAGGGGTGAGGCGCCCGCCGCGGCCGCGGCCGCGACGTCGGCGACGTCCGCGCAGGCGCCCGGCGCGAAGGGGAGCGAGGCGCCTCGCGGCGGCGAGACCGCGGCGCAGCGGTTCTCGACCGAGGAGGTCCGCGACGTGCTCGCGCAGGCGATCGAGCGCCAGGCCGCCGCCGACGGAGGCGATGCGCGCGCCCCGCGGGGCGACGCGCGCCTCGGCTTCGACGACCTGCTCGCCGCGGCCGAGGAGGTGGGCGTGGCCCCCGAGGCGCTGCGCGAGGCGAGCCGCGCGCTCCGCGCGCGCGAGCGCGACGACGTGGAGCGGAGGTCGAGCGCGGCGACCGCCGCCGAGCGCGCGACGTGGCTCCGGCGCAAGCGCCGCGATTTCTACCGGCACCTCGGCGTTTACCTCATTGTCAACGCGGTGCTCCTCACGCTCGGCTTCCTGCTCGGCGTCGCGTTCTGGGTGTCGATCGTCCCGCTGCTCTGGGCCATCGGCCTCGGCATTCACGCGCTCGTCGCGTTCACCGCGCACGAGGACGACTGGGCGGAGGAGGCCGAGCAGATGCGGTGGTGGCACGAGCAGCATCGCCGCAGGCACGAGGTGGCCATGGCGAGGGCGATCGGGAAGGACTGGCGCCCTGGTGCGGTCCCACGCCAGCGCATCGGCGCGGCGGAGGAGGGGGACCGCCGGGGCAAGCTGCGCGTCGAGACGGACACCGCGCGCTCCGCGGCGGAGCAGGCCGAGGAAGAGGCCGCGGTCGCGGTGAACAAGCCACAGCGGCGGCGGCGCTGACGTGGGGGCCGCGCCGCCCACAGCCTGATGAGGCGCCGGGCCGGCATGCGCTAAGCTCGCCTCCGGAGGGTCTATGTCCCAGCTGAACTTCATCGCCCGCTCGCTCGCGCCGCTCCAGGCGCTTCCGTCCTTCCTTCGCACGCGCGCGCAAAGCGTGCTGTTCCAGCGCATGGTGCCGTTCACCGGGACCGCCGGGGTCCAGTTCGACGAGGTAAGCTCGGATCGGGTGGCGCTGCGGCTCGCCAACGGGGGAAGGGTGCGGAACCACATCGGCGGGGTGCACGCCGCCGCGGCGGGGCTCCTGGCCGAGACGGCGACCGGCTTCGTCGTCGCCGTCAACCTGCCCGAAGACAAGCTGCCGCTCCTGCGCAGCATGAAGATCGACTACACGCGCCGCGCCCGAGGCGGCCTTCGCGCGGTCGCGACCCTCACGCCAGAGCAACGCCAGTCCTTTCTGGACCAGCCGAAGGGGGACGTGACAGTCGCCGTCACGGTGACGGACGAGAGCGGCGCGTCGCCGATGGAGTGCGAGTTCGTCTGGGCCTGGGTGACCAAGGGGGTGTGACGCCGCGGCGCGAGTGGTCAGTTGCGGCGGAGGCGCTCGATCTCGGCCAGCGCCTCGGCGAGCTGGCGCTCCAGGTCCGACGCGCGCTTGGCCTCGTCCGCAGCGCGCTTGGCCTCGTCCGCAGCGCGCCTGGCCTCCGCCTCGGCGCGCCTGGCCTCCGCCTCGGCGCGAAGCTCGGCCTCCTCGGCGCGGCTAGCCTCGTCCGCGGCGCGCAGCTCCGCCTCGTCCTTGCGCGCGAGCACGTCGTCGAGCATCACGCCGAGCCGCGCGATCAGCTCATCCGCCTCTTCCAGCTTCGCCGTCCCGCTGAAGAAGCGCAGCTTCGAGCCCTCCACCGCGAGCTCCAGCCCGAGCACCTGCGACGCGAACCGTCCTGCCTGGGGCAGGACGGGCTGGTAGCTCCGCGCCCTGCGCGCCGTGTCGGCCGGCGGGAGCCTGTACCCGCGGAGGCTCAGCCGGCGCCGGTCGAAGATGAAGTACTCGGAGATGCCGAGCCGGGCGTAACGCTCGACGTTGGTCTCGAAATCCTTCGTCAGGTTGCCCGCGTAGGCCACCTCCAGGACCAGATCGAGCCCCTTGCGCTCCGCGCCGACGACCCATTTCATCCTCTCGCCAGGCTCCACGTCGAGGACGGCGAGCAGATCCGGCGCGAAGGCAGGCTCGTCCGGGTAGAACACCGCGAGGTTCGAGGACAGGTAGACCCTCCGCCCGCTCCGGCGGAAATACGCGTCGAGCGTCGCGATCACCTGCGCCGCAGCCACACGGTGCGGATCGCCCTCGGGCGGTTCGAGCTCGAACTCGGACGGAAGCATGTCCACGACCCGCGCGCGCTCCTCGTCGGTCATGCGCTCCCACGTCGCCTCGGAAGGGGCGCGCGGGTCGTCGGGATCGAACGCGTAGCCGTGCTCGAGCGCCTGCCGCATAGGCCCTCATCCTAGCATTTCCCAGGATCCTCGGCCTGCGAGCGCGCAGGCGCAGGCCTCAGCGCGGCGCTCGGAGCGTCAGGAGAGCGTCAGGATCTCGCAGCCGTCCCGCGTGACGAGCACGGTGTGCTCGAACTGCGCCGAGAGGCTGCCGTCCTCCGTGACCATGGTCCACCCGTCGTCGAGCGTGCGGATGCGGTGCGAGCCCAGGTTGACCATCGGCTCGATCGTGATGGCCATCCCGGCGCGGAGCCGCATGCCCGCCCCGCGCACCCCGGTGTGCGCGACGTGCGGCGGCAGGTGCATCCTCCGCCCGATGCCGTGCCCGCCGACCTCGCGGACCACGCCGCACCCCTCCGCCCGCGCGATCTCCTCGATGGCCGCGCCGATGTCGCCGAGCCGCGCCCCGTCGCGCACGACGGCGATGCCCGCGTCCCGGCAGCGCCTGGCGACGTCCACCACGTGCAGCGCCTCGGGGCTCGGGTCCCCGATGAAGAACGTCGCGGAGGTGTCGCCGTGGTAGCCGCCGAGCTCCGTGGTCACGTCGACGTTGACGATGTCGCCCGGCAGGAGCACCTCGTCGCGCCGCGGGATCCCGTGGCATACGACGTGGTTCCGGCTTGTGCACACGGCCGCAGGGAAGCCCTTGTAGCCGAGCTGACTGGGGCGGCCGCCGCGCCGCGCTGTGTCCTCGCGCACCCACTGATCGATGTCCGCCGTCGTCACGAAGGGCTGGAGCCGCGCCCCGACGGCCGAGAGCGTCGCCGCCGCCGCGCGCCCTGCGCGCCGCATCGCCTCGCACGCGTGAGGCCTGAGGAGTTCCACGTTCATGCCAGGCGTATGCGCGCGCAGCGAGCGGCCATCCAATACCGTTTTGATCTCGGGTCCTCGCGCGCGGCTCCCCGCGCGCGGGGTTCGGGCTAGAATCGGCGCGTGAGCCTCTCGCAGATCCGTTACTTCATCGCCGTCGCCGAGGAGGGCCACGTCGGCCGCGCCGCTCGCCGCCTCCACATCGCGCAGCCGCCCCTCAGCCGGCAGATCCGCGGCCTGGAGGACGAGCTCGGCGCGCAGCTGTTCGAGCGCACCGCGCGCGGCATGCGGCTCCTGCCGGCCGGCGCGGCGTTCCTCGATCACGCCCGCACCATCGTCGCGCAGGTCGACGCGGCCGTCGCCGATGTGCGCGGCTACGGCGCCGCGCCTCCCCCGGGCGATCTCGACGCCGGCCACCGCCAGCGCGCCGACCTGGGGTAGGGTGCCTCGCGTGGAACCAGGGGAGCGGCATGGGCTACGACGCTGAGCTCACGCTGGCCGTCGATGCGGCGCGCCGCGCTGGCGCGCTCCTCCGCGCGGAGTTCCACCGCCCGGGCGGCCCACGCGGCGCCGGGACGAGCGCCGACGTCGACGTGGAGGTCGAGCTCCTGCTGCGCGACGCGCTCACCGGGGCCACCCCCTACGCGTTCCTCGGCGAGGAGACCGGCGCCCTGGACGGCGTGGACCCGTCGCACCGCTGGGTCGTCGATCCGCACGACGGCACCGCGTCCTTCCTGCACGGCTACCGTGGCGCCTCGGTCTCCATCGGCCTCCTCCGCGAGGGCACCCCGGTGCTCGGCGTCGTCTTCGCGTACGCCTATCCCGACGACGACGGCGATCTCATCGCCTGGGCCGAGGGCGCCGGGCCGATCCGGCGCAACGGCGCCGCCGTCTCGTCGTCGCTCGCCGGCGGCGCGCTCGATCGCTACGCCGTCGTGCTGCTCTCGCAGTCGGCGGATTACCTCCCCGCCCGCAACGCCCGCTGCGTCGCCCCCGCGCGGTTCCTCGCCCTCCCGAGCCTCGCCTACCGGCTCGCCCTGGCCGCGGCCGGCGAGGGCGTCGCCGCGGTCTCGCTCAGCCGGCCCCGCAGCTGGGACTACGCCGCCGGGCACGCGCTCGTGCGCGCCGCGGGCGGCGAGCTCGTCGACGACGACGGCGCGCCCATCACCTACACCGCGCAGGGTGACGGCGAGGTCTGCCGCCTGTTCGGCGGCGCCCCCGCGGTCGTGCGCGAGCTCGCGCGCCGCCCGTGGAACGCCGTCATCCACGGCCGCATCCCGCCGCCGCAGGGCACGTACGGGCTGCTGCGCCCCTCGCACAGCCTGCTCGTCGAGGGCGCTGGCACGCTCTCACGCGCCCAGGGCTGCCTGCTCGGCCAGCTCGCGGGGGACGCGCTCGGCGCGCTCGTCGAGTTCCGCACGGCGGAGGCGATCGCGCCGCTCTACCCGGACGGCGTCCGCGACCTCGCCGACGGCGGCACGTGGGGCACGCTGGCCGGGCAGCCGACCGACGACTCCGAGATGGCGCTCATGCTCGCGCGCTCGATCGTCCGCAAGCGCGGCTTCGTCGCGGAGGCCGCGCTCGACGCCTACGTGCACTGGTACGGCTCAAGCCCGTTCGACATCGGCAACACCACGGCGGCCGCGCTCAGGGCCGCCGCGGGCGCGCCGCTGCCCGGCGCGCGGCGCGAGCGCGCCCGCGCCGCCGCGAGCCTGACCAGCGAGGCGAACGGCTCGGTGATGCGCGCGGCGCCCCTCGGCGTCCTCGGCGCGGGCCGCCCGCGGGAGGCCGCGGCCTGGGCGCGCGACGACAGCGCGCTCACGCACCCCCACCCGGTCTGCTGCGCCGCCTCCGCCGCGTTCGTCGCGGCCATCGCGGCGGCGGTGGGCGGCGCAGGCGTCGAGGGTGCCTTCGCGGCCGCCCTCGACGAGGCGGAGGGGAGCGGCGAGCGCGCGGTCGTCGCCGCGCTCACGGCCGCGCGCAGCGCCCCGCCCCGGAGCTTCTCGCACCAGGCCGGCTGGGTCCTCATCGCCCTGCAGAACGCCTTCCACCAGCTCCTCCACGCGCCCTCGCTCGAGCGGGGCCTCATCGACACGGTGATGGCCGGCGGCGACACCGACACGAACGCCGCGATCGCCGGCGCGCTGCTCGGCGCGGCGCACGGCCGGGACGCCGTCCCTGACCGCTTCCGCCGCCTCGTGCTCAGCTGTCGCCCGCTCCCCGAGGCAGGGGCGAAGCACCGGCGTCCGCCCGAGCTCTGGCCGGTCGACGCGATGCTCCTCGCCGAGGCGCTCCTCGCCGCCGGCCAGCGCGCGCAGCCCGACGAGCGCGACTCGTCGGAGTTCTTTTGATGAGCTAAAAGCACAACAAATTCATTAACTTATCACCCATCCATGAGCCTCTTCAGGAGGATGAGGTTCTCCCCCGCGGCGCCGCGCGCAAGGGCGTGCAGGGAGCGCTCCCGGAGCCTCGCTCGATCGGCAGGCCGAGACGCCGCTCACCCCCCCGTGGGGCGCTCCAGGTGCCCGCCGAACTTGTGCCGCATCGCGGAGAGGACCTTCTCGGCGAAGGTGTGATCGTGGCGTGAGCGGAAGCGCGCGTAGAGCGCCGAGGACAGCACCTCGGCGGGGACGGCCTCCTCGATCGCCGCCATCACGGTCCAGCGGCCCTCGCCGGAGTCCTGCACGAACCCGCTGTACCCGGCGAGCTCCGGGCTCTCGGCGAGGGCGATCGCGGTGAGGTCGAGCAGCCACGAACCCACCACGCTGCCCCGCCGCCAGACCTCGGCGATCTCGCCGAGGTCGAACGCGTACCGGTGCTCCTCGGGCAGGCGCTCCGTGGCGGCGTTCTTGAGGATGTCGAACCCCTCCGCGTAGGCCTGCATGAGGCCGTACTCGATGCCGTTGTGGACCATCTTCACGAAGTGCCCGGCGCCGACCGGGCCGCAGTGCAGGTAGCCCTCCTCCGACGTGCTCTGCGCGCCGCCCTGGGCCTCCTGCCTGCCCGGCGTGCGCGGGATGTCCCCCGGCCCCGGCGCGAGCGTCCGCAGGATCGGCTGCACCAGGGCGAACGCCTCGGGGGCGCCGCCCACCATGAGGCAGTAGCCGCGGTCGATCCCCCACACGCCGCCGCTCGTCCCCACGTCGACGTAACGGATGCCCTTCGGGGCGAGCGCCCTGGCGCGGCGGACGTCGTCCTTGAAGTAGGTGTTGCCCCCGTCGATGATCACGTCGCCCTCGCCGAGCTGCTCGCCGAGCTCTCCGACGACGCGCTCGGTGGGCGCGCCCGCGGGCAGCATGACCCAGACCACGCGCGGCGACTCGAGCTGCGCCACCGCGTCGCCCAGGGAAGAGGCCGTCGCCGCGCCCTCCTCGCCGAGCCGCTTCACGCTGTCCTGGTTCAGATCGAACGCGACGACCTCGTGGCCGCCGCGCATGAGCCGGCGCGCCATGTTGGCGCCCATCCTGCCGAGTCCGATCATCGCGAGCTTCATCCGTCACGCTCCTGTGTGGGACCGCGGGCGTATCACAGCGGGCGGCGCGCGGCGCGCGGCGCGGTCGACACCGCTCCGGTCCGGGCGCTCCTCCGGCTGCGGCGGCTACCGGCGCGCCGGCTGCGCCTGCTGCCGCAGCGCGCCCACCGCGTGCTCGAGCGCGCTCTTCAGCGTGCTGAACACCGGGATCCCGTCGAGGCTGCCGCCGGACTCCAGGATGCGCCCGACCATCGCCGTCGGGACGCCGGAGACGATGCACTGGCTGCCGAGCAGCCTCGTCGCCGCGAAGATCCGCAGCAGGTGATCGATGGTCGAGGTGTCCGCCGCCTGCGCGCCGGTGAGGTCCACGATCATGAAGCGGGCGCCGTGCCGGACCACCGCGTCGAGCACCTCTTCCATCATGCGGGCCGCCCTCGCGCTGTCGATCGTGCCGATCACCGGCAGCGTGAGCACGCCGTCCCACACCTGGATGATCGGCGTCGACATCTCGAGCATCGCCTCGTGCGCCGCGCGGACCCGATCGAGCTGCAGGCGCAGCTCGATCTGGACCCGCTCGAGCTCGTCGTTCTGCTCGCGCAGCTGCGCGCTCGCGGCGGCGAGGTCGAGCGAGTTCTTGAGCGTCGTGTACGTGGCCCCGACGTACAGCGCGTACGTGGTCGCGCTCGCCAGCGCCTTCCGGTCGATCTGGCGCTGGTCTTCCAGGGCGAAGAGCATCGTGCCGATGGTCTTCTTGTAGACCTGGATCGGCACGTGGAAAACGACGTCGGGGTCGTCCGCGAGGAGCCACGCGCGCGCGCGATCCGCCTCGCGCGCCTCGTCCCACGGCCCCCTGAACCACGCGGGGCGCTGCGCCTCCAGCGCCGCGACCATCCAGGCGTCCACGACGACGCCGCCGCCCTCGGGCGCCCCGTACTCGAAGGTGCCGCGCTGGTACCTCGCCGCGATCCTGGCGCCGCCGCCGTCGTTGGCGAGCACGACGCAGAGCCGCTGGGACGGGACGATCCAGCGCGCGCTCGCGCAGACCTCTTCCCACAGCGACCGCAGGTCCGGCTGGTTGGCGAGCTTGAGGAGGATCTCGTTGAGGACGCCGAGGACGATCCATCCGCCGCCGCCGGCTTCGGGGGGCTGGCCAGGCTCTGGCGTCAGCATCAGCGATCGTCGGATCTCGGCACGGTGAACACTCCTCGCGCTCAGCGCGCAGCCGCATCCTACCGCGCAATCCGCCCGCGGTGGAGGGGCTCTTGCCCGCGGCGGCGGGCTGGGCTCGCGCGGCGCGGTGCACCCCGCGCGCGGCCGCTGCGTGCTACCGCTAGGGCATGAAGATCAAGGCACGTGACGGCAAGGTCTACGAGGTCGCGCCCGCTCCGCCCGGCGGCAGCCACGAGGTGCGGCTCGACGGCAAGGTGGTCGGCTCGTTCGTGCTCCTCCCCGACGAGACGCAGGTCACCGTGAAGAGCAAGCCCGCCACGGACGCGCTCCTCGTGGACATCGCCGATCGGTTCGTCGCCGAAGGCGGCGCCCCCATGGGGATCAGCTGATCCTGCGCCCGCCGGGCTCCCCGGCTGCATCCGCGCCGCCGAGCCTGCCCGCCTCGCCGCGGCCTCGCGCGAGCGCGCAGACCCGCCGCAGGGCTCCCGGACGTTGAAAGCCGTCGCGACAGCGTGATATGCACGGGCCGGTTTCTCGGGTCCAGACGCGCTGTCGAACAGGAGTCCAGATGGCCGACCAACAGCATGGCGAGCGCTGTCCCAAGGCGCCGCGAGGCGATCACAAGTACGAGGACGTCATCCTCGCGGCGGACAACGGCAAGCTCTACTACCTGCGCCGGGAGGACTACATCCGGCCCGAGAACGAGCTGACCGCGGAGAACTGCGGGCACTGTTACGACCGGGCGATGGAGCTCCTCAAGCAGGGCGTCGCGCTGGGCTGGATCCGGCCCCGACCGGGCAACCAGGCCTGCTACCTGGTCAACCTGGCGAGCCTGCGCCGGGTGACGCCGTTCGAGCCCGCGACGTGGAGACAGGAGGGGCCGGATCCCATGCAGGACCTCCTCGCGGCCTCCGAGTGGGCCGACCAGGCAGCCACCCACGCCACGGCGGCCGCGCTGGCGCGCGAGCTCGGCGAACCGGGCGAGGCGATGATCGCGGCCAAGCAGACGCTCCATGCCGCGGAGCAGAGCGTCAAGGACGCGCAGGCGGCCATCGAGCACCTCGTCGCGGGCGACAAGGACCAGTGAGCGCGGCAGCGGGCCCCTCGCCGGAGCGGGCCGCGGTCCGCGCCGCCAAGGGGTTCCGGGAGGGCACGCACCGGCTCGTCCCGCCCGCCGAGACCATCGCGCGCGTCGCGCCGCACCTGTCCGCGTTCGGCATCACCCGGGTGGCCGACGTCACCGGCCTCGATGTCATCGGCCTGCCCGTCGTCATGGTGTGCCGGCCCAACGCAGCCTCGCTCGCGGTCTCCCAGGGCAAAGGGCTCACGCTCGACGCGGCGCGGGCGTCCGGGCTCATGGAGTCGATCGAGTCCTACCACGCCGAGCACGTCGACCTGCCGCTCCGGCTCGCGAGCCACCGGGATCTCGCGCGCGCCGCTGCCGTGGTCGACGTCGCCGCGCTGCCGCGCCTCTCGGTCGGCGCCGCGCGCGAGCACCACCGGGTGCTCTGGATCGAGGGGCGCGATCTCCTCCGCGACGAGGCCGTGTGGGTCCCTTATGAAATGGTGCACACGAACTACACGCTGCCGCTGCCGGCGGGCAGCGGCTCGTTCGTGATGAGCTCGAACGGCCTCGCCTCGGGCAATCACCTGCTCGAGGCCGTGAGCCACGGCATCTGCGAGGTCGTCGAGCGCGACGCGACAACGCTCTTCCGCGCCGGCGGCGAGGCCGAGATCCCTGGCTCCCGGCTCGATCTCGCCACGGTCGACGACCCCGGGTGCCGCCACGTCCTCGACCTCTACGAGGCCGCCGGCGTCGCCGTGGGCGTCTGGGAGACCACGACCGACGTCGGCCTCCCTGCGTTCCTCTGCCTGATCGTCGATCGCGCGCCGGATCCGTTCCGCCGCCTCTACGCGACCGAGGGGATGGGCTGTCACCCGAGCCGGAGCGTCGCGCTGCTCCGGGCGCTCACCGAGGCCGCGCAGAGCCGGCTCACGTTCATCGCCGGCTCCCGCGACGACGGCGACCGCGATCGCTTCGAGCGGGCGCGCCACGCGGACGCCATCCAGCGCGCCCGCGAGCAGATCGCCGGCGTCCGCGGCCCGCTCCGCGGCTTCCGCGACGTCCCGTCGCTCGAGGGCGAGACCTTCGACGACGACGTCGCCGCGGAGCTCGCGTGCCTCCGGCGCGCCGGCGTCGAGCGCGTCGTCGTCGTCGACGTGAGCAAGCCCGGGCTCGGCATCTCCGTCGTCCGGGTGATCATCCCGGGCCTGGAGTCGATCGACGACGTGCCCGGCTTCGTCCCGGGGCCCCGGGCCCGGGCGCGCGCCGCCGCACGCGCGGCGGCTGCGGCGAGGAGCGCGGCCACCGCGTGAGCGTCATCGTCTTCACGGGCCCCACGCTCCCGGCCGCGGACGGCGCCGCGCTGCTCGACGGCGCCGTGTTCCTGCCGCCGGTCGCGCAGGGCGACGTGTACCGGGCCACGCTCGAGAAGCCGTGGGCCATCGGGATCGTCGACGGCTACTTCGAGCGCCTGCCCTCGGTCTGGCACAAGGAGATCCTCTGGGCCATGGCGCACGGCGTCCACGTCTTCGGCAGCGCCAGCATGGGCGCGCTGCGGGCCGCCGAGCTCCACCCGTTCGGCATGACCGGCGTCGGCGCCGTGTTCGAGGCGTTCCAGAGCGGCGCGCTGACCGACGACGACGAGGTCGCGATCGCCCACGCCGCCGCCGAGGACGGCTACCGGCCGCTCTCCGACGCGATGGTGAACATCCGCGCCACGCTCGCCGCCGCGGTCGCGGCGTCGATCCTCCGGGAGGAGACCGCCGCGGGGCTCGTCTCGCTGGCCAAGCGCACGTTCTACGCGCAGCGCAGCTTCGCGCGGCTGCTCGCGGAGGGCGCCGCGGCCGGCGCGAGCCCCGAGGAGCTCGACGCCCTCCGGCGCTTCTTGCCGGACGGGCGCGTGGATCAGAAGCGGCGCGACGCCGTCGCGATGCTGGAGGCGATCGCGGCGCTGCGCGCGCGCGACCCCGGCCCGCTCAGGGTGACGTACCACTTCGCCTATACCGACGTCTGGGACCAGGCGTGCCGGCGCGCCGGCCGCGGCAGCGTGGCCGCCACGCAGGGCGCCCGCGCCGGGGCCGCGCCGGCCCAGCGTCCGGGCGCCGAGCCGGCCGGCGCGCGATCACGGCGCGCGCAGGGCGGGCTGCAGCCGGAGCTGCTCCTCGACGAGCTCCGGCTGGAAGGGCCGCTCTCCTATACGAACGCCGTCCAGGGGGCCCTCGCGCGGGCGCTCGCCCTGAGCGAGGCGCGGCGCCACGGGGTCGAGGTCCCCGTCGAGCTCTTCGAGGAGATCCTCGCGCAGGTCCGGCGGGAGCGGGGGCTGCTCACGCCCGAGAGCACGCTCGCCTGGCTCACGGAGCAGGCGCTCGACGTCGAGGGCCTCACGCTGCTCGTCCAGCGGGAGGCGCGGCTGCGGTGGGCGCAGGCCGTCTTCGGGATCGAGGTGGAGCGGCTCCTGGTCGACCACCTGCGCATGACGGGCCGCTACGGCGAGCTCGCCGCGCGGGCCCTTCGCAAGCAGGAGGTCCTCTCCGCGGCAGGCGTCGAGGCGCCCGCGCTCGAGGACCTCGGCCTGACGCGGCAAGCGCTGCTGGCGTGGTATTTCACGGAGATCGCCGGCCGCCCGCTCCCGGCCTACCTCGACGGTTACGCGGCCGCGCTGGGGCTCGACGATCAGGACGAGCTGCTCCTCGTCATCGCCCGCGAGTACGAGCACAGGCGGCGCGGCGAGAGGCCGCCGGCCGACGGCTGACCGCTCACGCGCCGGGGCGCCCGAGCGATCGCGCGGCGTAGGCGCGGAGCGGCGTGAGCGCGATGGGCAGCGCCGACAGGACCGGGCGCATGTCGATGACCTTGCCCTCCACGCAGTGGAGCATCAGCGCGTCGAACGACTGCGCCAGCGAGTCGACGCCGCGCTTCGGGTCCCGCGCCGCGGCGCGGCGCTCCCGCAGATCGGCCTCGCCGACGCGCTCGACGGAGAAGGCGCGGCCGGTCAGCTCCTCGAACACCGCGATCACCTGGTTGTGGCTGAGCGCCTCCGGGCCACCCAGCTCGAAGGAGCGCCCCAGCGCCCGCGGGTTGTCGATGCAGGCGATCGCCGCGTCGGCCACGTCGCCGAGCGCGATCCAGCTGATCGGGCCGTCTCCGGCGCCATAGACGCGCGCCTTGGCCGCCTCCACGTCGAACCCGAGCGCCGGGCTCAGCCAGATCTCCATGAAGTAGGTGGGCTGCAGGATCGTGAAGGGCAGGCCGCTCGCCCGGAGCTCCCGCTCCACCGCGCGCTTCGCGTCCTGCAAGGGGAACTCGTCGGCGATCTCCGGGAAAGAGATGTAGATGAAGTGCCCGACCGACGCCGCCTTCGCCGCGGCGACCAGCGCGAGCGAGCCGTCCCGGTCCACGCTCTCGATCGAGTCGCCGTCTTGCCGCGACAGCGTCGAGCTGGCCGTCTCGATCACGACGCTGACCCCCTGGCACGCCCGATCGAGCGACGCGCGGTCCTTCAGATCGCCGCGCACGAGCTCGACCCCCATCTCCCGGAGCCGGGCCACCTTCGCCGGGTCCGATCCCTCCCGGTAGAGACCTCGCACCGCGCGCCCGGCCTCGCGGAGACGCCGGCAGATCTCTGCACCCAGAACCCCTGTTGCTCCGACGATCAGGATCATCGCTCCTCCTCTCGCTCGCAGGCCCGCAGCATAGGCCGAACGGAGGGGCAGCGGGCGCGCTCGCTGGGTCAGAGGTAGCCGTGCTCCCGGGCGGAGGCGACGAGCGCCTCGAGGGCAGCCCGGCTCAGCTCGGGCGGCCCGCCGCCGCGGGCCACGGCGACGACCCGATCGAGCCGCTCATCGAGCGCGCCCGTGAAGCGGTGCTGCTTCACGTCGTGGAGCGCCTCGGCCTGCTCCACGGCCGCGGCGAGGCGATCGCGCTCGAGGTGCACCGCGAGGAGCACGAGGCGCGCTGTCCACTCGAACGGGAACGGCGTCGCCAGCTCCGTCCAGGAGTGGAGGGCCGCCCCGGCGCGGCGCACGATCTCCTCCTCCGGCGCCCCCTCGGACCACGCGCACCAGGCCAGGTGGGCCTCGGCGGCCCCCATGTAGTCGCGCATGTGCCCCAGCGCGGCGACCTCCAGGCTCCGCAGCGCCATGGACCGCACCTCCGCGCGCTGGCGGCGCAGCCGGTGGATCATCGTCCTGTAGGTGAGCGCGCGCGACTGCACGATCACGTTGCCCATCCGCTCTGCGGCGCTCAGCGAGCTCACGAGGTACGCTTCGGAGGTGTCGAGCGCGCCGTGCCAGAGATTGACGAAGCCGCCCGAGAAGTGCGCGGACGCGATGAGCTGCGGATCGCCCGTGGCCTCGCTGGCCGCGATGTACGAGCGGACGTGCCGCACGGCGAGCTCCGAGGCCTGGTACCGCTCGCTGCGGATCTGCATCAGCATGAGGCCGTAGAAGAACTGCGCCTGCCGGACGGGCCCCGCGTACCGCTCGACCATCGGCTGGATCGCCTCGACCTGCGCCCTCAGCGCGTCGAGCTGACCCATGAAGTAGTAGACCTCGAGCCGGTCGATCTTCGCCTGCATCCACTCGTGCCACCACGCCTCGGAGCGGCTCGCGGTGGGCTCGTCGGGGCCGAGGCTCGCGTCGGCCTCGGCGTAGGCGGCGAGCGCCTGCCCGTGCTGGAGGTGCGTCGCCCAGGTCTTGCCGCGCTTGCGGTGCAGCCGGGCTCGGTCCACCCGCGCCGCCCGGTCGAGCCGCGAGAGCGCCTCGACGTAGGCCCGCCGCGCGTCGTCCTGCTTGCCCGTGATGGCGAGCACGTCGCCGATCCGCTCCTCGAGGGCCGCGCGCCGCGCGTCGTCGTCCACGCCGGGCGCTCCCGGCGCCTCCGCGCGCCGGCTCACCTCGGCGATCGCCGCGCGGTAGAGCGCGATCGCGTCGCTGTTCGCGTAGACGGAGCGCGCGCGATCGCCGGCCTCCGTCAGGTGCGCGATCGCCTTGTCGTGCACCCCGGCCCTCGAGAAGTGGTGCGCGAGCACCGGGGCGCGATCGGCGGCGCCCTCGGACAGGGTCGCCTCGATCCGCTCGGCGGCGCGCCGGTGCAGCTCGCGCAGGCGCCCGTCCGGGATCTGCTTGTAGGCGATCTCCCGGATCTTGTCGTGGACGAAGCGGAGCCGCCCCTCGCCGGCCTCCTCGAAGATCTGGCGCACGCGGAGCTCCCGGAGCGCCTCCATCCACGCCTCCTCGCCGATGCCGGACGTGCCGAGGAGCAGCGCGCCGTCGAGCTCGCGGCCGAGCACCGCGGCGATCTGCACGAGCTCCGCGCTGGCCGGCTGCAAGGCGCGCAGGCGCCGCTGGATCAGGCTCTCCAGCGAGCGCGGCATGGGCATCGCCATCGCCTGCTCGAGCGCCTCCGTCTGCCACGCGCCCGTCGCGTCGCGGGCGAGGAGCCCCGCGTCGATCGCCATGTGCAGGTACTCGGCGATGAAGAACGGATTGCCGGCCGAGTGCCGGAACAGCAGCTCGTCGAAGTGCCTCGGCGACTCGGGCAGCGCGAGCATCTCGCGGGCCATGGCGCCGGCGCTCGCCTGAGAGAGCCGGCCGAGCTCCACGCTGACGACCTCCGGGGCGCGCGCGATTGCGTCGAGCTCGGGGCGCAGCTCGTCCATCCTGTAGGCGCCGAGGACGAGCACGCCCGCGGCCTTCAGGGAGCCGGGGGACAGCTCGTCCAGGAGGCCGAGCGACAGCTCGTCGGCCCACTGCAGATCGTCGAGCAGGAGGAGGAGCGGCGCGGCCTCGGCCATGGCGAACAGGACCTCCCGCATGCACCGGAAGAGCCGCGCGCGCGCAGCCTGCGCGGGCAGCGGCGGCAGCGGCGGGCGCTGCACGGCGTAGGGGAGGTCGGCGAGGGACGCCTCGTAGGGCTCGAGCGCCCTGCCGCGCTCGCCGAAGATGCGCTCGGTCTCCGCGGTCCCGAGGGCGCGGCAGCGATCGGCGGCCTCGGTCAGGCACGACCGGAACAGGTGCAGCGGCGCGGCCTTGACGGCGCCGTCATCGGCGCCGATCGCCACGCAGCGCCCGGTCATCACGGCGGCGCCGCGCGCCTTTGCGTCGCGCGCGACCTCCATGATGAGGCGCGTCTTGCCGGCGCCGCTCTCGCCGCCCACGAGCACCTTGCCTCCGCGCCGCCGGTCGACGAGCGCGTCCACCTCCCGCCCCAGGCGGCGCAGCGTCGCGTCACGCCCGGTCAGCTGGGGCCGGTACAGGTACGGCGATGGCCGGGGCAGGGGAACCGGGTCGTGCCGGTCGGCGCCGAGCGCCTCGAGCGCGCGCGCCACGTCTTCCGCGTAGCCCAGCCGGTCGCGTGGCTCCTTCGCGAGCAGCCGCAGGACGAGCGCGTCGAGCTCCGGCGGGACATGGGGCGCGAGGCTGGAGGGCGGCTGCGGCGCGGCCTTGAGGTGGTACCGGCCGAGCTCCGAGTCGGGGATCCCAGGGAACGGCGTGCTGCCGGTGAGGCACTGGTAGAGGATGCAGCCGAGCGCGTAGAGATCGGAGCGCGCGTCGGTCAGCTTGCCCAGGATCTGCTCGGGCGCCATGTACGCGAGCGTCCCCATGACCTCCCGGTCGACCGCGAGCTCCTCGCGGCCCTCTGCGCCGCCGAAGCTCCCGGCGATGCCGAGATCCACGAGCACGGGCAGGTCGCCGTCGCGCAGGAAGACGTTGGCCGGCTTGAGATCGCGGTGCACGAGCCCCTGGCCGTGGAGGTACGCGAGGGGCGCGCAGAGCCGGCGGACCAGCGTGAGCATGGGGCGGATCGCGTCGCGCGGCGCAAGCGAGCGCGGGCCGGCGCTCGCGGGCTGCGAAGCGGGCGCGCTCACCGGCGCCGTCTCGGCGGATCGCACCTCGTGCCAGATCTCCTGGATGCAGGTCTGGAGGGTGCGGCCTTCGAGGAGCTCCATCGCGTACCAGGGCAGTCCATCCGAGACGCCCTGGTCCACGATCCGCACGATGCCGGGGTGGCTGAGGCGGCCCAGCGCGTAGATCTCGCGCCGGATGCTCGCGATGGTGAGCTCGCTCGCGCTGAAGATGGTCTTGATCGCCGCCGTCTGGCCGGTCTCTGCGTGCTTGCCGCGGTAGACGACGCCCATCCCTCCTTGCCCGAGCTTCCCGAGCAGCCGGTAAGGGCCGAACTGCGTGCTCGGCGCGGCCCTTGAGCTCGGCGGGGCGTGGCCTGCGAAGCGGGTCGCGTCGTCCGCCGAGGCGGGCGAGCGCGTCTCTGCGGCGACCGCGATGCGCACGCGGCGGACGGTGCTCTGATCGCTCGCGACGCCGGTGGCGTCCTGACGGCGCTCCTCCCCGGGCGCACCGGCGTGGCCCGTCGCAGGCGCGGTGTCCGGCAGCCTGGGCGGCGGCGGCGTAGGGGTCACCCTCTCCTCGTCCCCGCCGGGCGACGGTGGCTGCTGCTTTGGGTCGACCATGGGATCAGGTCCGATGAGACACGTCGGACATGTCGTGGATCCGCCTCGGGTGCCGTCCGGGGCGATGGTACACGAGGGCCGTCCGGTGTCGCTAGGCGTGAGCGCGCGGTGGGGGAGGCCGGAGGAGGCTGCGATGCGGAGCGTGAAGGAGCGCTGCTCGAGCGGCGTTTGCCGCCCGTTCACGGCGCGCTCGCCAGCCTCACCTCGCGGAGGACCTCTGCAGGGCTGAAGCAGGCGACGGCGGGCGACGCCCCCTTGACGCGCTCCCGCAGGCGCGCCGCGAGCGCCTCGGCGCGGGCCGCGTCCGGCGCGCTCGCGCCCAGCATGCGCTGGCCGCGATGGCTGTACTCGATGAAGCGGTATTTCGAGCCGTCGGCCCACCCCGAGAGCGCGTCACGGGTCGCGGGATAGTCGTAGTCCGCGGGCGCTGACTTGCTGACGGCGAAGAGGATCACGAACGGCGACGCGCAGCTCGAGGAGAGCGCGGCCGGCGCTGCGCTCGCGGCCCCGGCGTCCTGCGCTCTGGCGTCCGGCGCGACGACGCGAACGCGTGAGAGCGGTGGGCCGAGGGCCCGTGTCCGGCGAGCGGCATATGGCAGCGCGCGCAGGGCACGTCGGCGTAGGCCGACGCGGCGTGCTCGGTCAGCGTGAGCTGCATCGGCTCTGGCGCGCGGCGGGCTGCGTGGTCTGGAAAGGCGAACTCGTGGCACCCTCCGCACGCCGCGGCCGACGCGAAGCGCGGATCGCGCAGCACGGGGTGGGGAACAGACGGAGAAGCCGGGGAAGACGGGGAAGACGAGGAAGCCGGGGAGGGGGAGCCCTGGTCCTCGCCGCCCGGCGCGGGAGCGGCCAGCGGAGCGCCGTCCACCACGTGGCAGGTGACGCACGCGACGCCGAGCTCGGCACGCTCCGGCGGAGGAGGCCGTGAAGAGCGGGCCTCGGGCGCGTGGCAGCCGCGGCAGAACGGCAGCGGCTCCTTTGCGAGCGCCGCCTGGAAGGGCGCGTCGACGTAGGCGCGCTGGTGCTTCGACCCGCGCCACTCGCGCGCGATCTCCGCGTGGCACCGCTCGCAATCGCGGTTCACGGCCACGGGATCGAGGCTCCGGGGCGGCTCGGGGACGGGCATGCGCGGCGCGGCCCTGCGGCTGCTCGTCGTGCTCGGCGCGAGCGTCAGGGCGATGGCGAGGAGCAGCGCGGCGGGGAGCTTGGCCGGCAGGCGTCCCTCGTGGTCCATCGACCACAACGATTGCTTCAGCCGCTTCCGCGCGGCGAGCGGAGCCGCTGCCCTGCGTCTGCACGCTGGCATCCGGCCGTCCGTGCAATCGGGCGGGCGTCCTGGGCTATCCAGCCCAGGGAGAGGTCTGTAAACTCACCGGAGCAGACTGCAGCTCTGTGCGCGCATGCCGAAGCCGGTTCGTCTCTTCATCTCGTCTGCCCCGGAGGACGCCGCGTTGCGTGCCGAGGTCGAGGTCCACCTGAGGCCCATCGAGCGCATCGGGTTGATCGAGGTCTGGCACGACGACCGGATCGCCGCAGGGGGAGAACCGGCGGCGGAAGCGCGCGCGCAGATCGAGGCGGCTGAGGTGGTGGTGCTGCTGGTGAGTCCCGCTTTCCTCGCCTCCGATCGTCACTTCGATGAGGAGGCAGCGCGCGCTCTCGCCCGGCGCGCCGCAGGCGAGGTGGTGGTCGTGCCCGTGCCTGTCCGACCTTGCGACTGGGGTTGGACCGAGTTCGGCAAGCTTGCTCCGCTCCCCGAGGGCGGGCGGCCTGTCGAGGGCTGGACGGTTCGGGACGAGGCCTGGACCGAGGTGGTGCGCGGCTTGCGCGCCGTGGTCGAAGGCGTGATGAGCCGGCGGGCGGCTCCGGGAGGACGGAGCGCCCTGGCCGCAGGGTTGCCACCGGCGGAGCTGTGCATCGGCCGGGGCTTGGAGGTGGAGGCCACCGTCGCGGCGCTGGTGCGCGAACCGCCGGGACGCGTGCTGCTCCTCGGCGCTGCGGGCGTCGGCAAGAGCACGGTCAGCCTGGCGGTCCTGCACCGCCCGGAGGTGGTGGCTCGCTTCGGGGAGCGGCGCTTCTTCGTACGGCTCGATGCTGCGCCAGATGCCGAGTCTGCAGCCGTCGCGCTGGCTGGCGCGCTGCGCGTCCCCTCCGGGCCGGATCTGTGGCAGCGGGCGATGTCGTTCCTCGCAGCAGGCCCGGCCGTGCTCGTGCTGGACAATCTGGAGACGCCCTGGGATGGCGACGATCAGCCTGGGACCGAAGCGTTGCTCGCGGAGCTCGCGGCCGTGCCGCACCTGTCTCTCATGGCGTCGGTGCGCGGCGCGGGCCGGCCGGGGAGGGTGACCTGGAATTCGCCGATTGAGCTCCGACCGCTGCGACGTGCCGAGGCGGAGGCAGTGTTCTGCGCCATCGCGGGCGAGGAGCACCGGAGCAAGCCGGCGCTCTCGGCGCTGCTTTCCCTGATGGAGGGTATTCCGCTGGCGATCGCGCTGCTCGCACACGCGACCCACGGAAACGACCTCATCAACCTGAAGGACGAGTGGGAGGCGCGCCGCACGGCGGTGCTGGAGCGCGACGGCGGAGCGCACGATCGGCTCCGGAGCTGGAAGGCGTCGCTGGAGCTTTCGATCGGCTCGCCGCGGATGACAGCCGGCGCGCGTCGGCTGCTCTCGGTGCTGGCGGTGCTGCCGGACGGAATCGCGCAGCGGGATCTCGCGGTGCTCCTGCCGGGAATGGGACCGGCGGCGGCGCGCGCGCTGGCGCAGGTGGGGCTGGCCTACTTCGAGGGCGGCCGGCTCAAGATGCTCTCGCCGGTGCGCGAGTACGTGGCAGCGGAGTACCCGCCGATCGTGGAGGACCTAGGGCGGGCGATGGAGCACTATGAGGACCTCACGTGCACGCTCGGGCCAGTGCCGGGGAGCCGCGGCGGCACAGAGGCGGCGGCGCGGCTCGCGCCGGAGACAGCGAACCTGGATTCGGTGATCCGACGCGGGCTCACGGAGGTCGAAGCGGGGCGATGGATCGACGCGGCGGCGGCGCTGACCAACTTCGCGCGTTTTTCCGGGCATGCGGCTTCATTGCCCCTTGGCCGGGCGCTGGAGGTGGCGCAGCGCACCGGGGACGGACGGCGAGAGGCGCTGTGCGCCCAGAGCCTTGGAGACGTCGCGCTCTCACGCTCTCAGCACGACGAGGCGAGAGCGCGCTACCAGCAAGCCCTGCCGCTCTATCGGCAGGTGGGGGATGTGTTCGGTGAGGCCGACTGCATCAAGAGCCTCGGAGACATCGCGCTGAGACGTTCGCAGCACGACGAGGCGAGGACGCGCTACCAGCAAGCCCTGCCGCTCTACCGGCAGGTGGGGGATGTGCTCGGTGAGGCCGATTGCATCAAGAGCCTCGGAGACATCGCAGTGAGACGTTCGCAGCACGACGAGGCGAGAGCGCGCTACCAGCAAGCCCTGCCGCTCTACCGGCAGGTGGGGGATGTGCTCGGTGAGGCCGACTGCATCAAGCGCCTTGGAAACCTCGCGCTCTTGCGTGCGCAGCACGACGAGGCGAGGACGCGCTACCAAGAAGTGCTGCCGCTCTACCGGCAGGTGGGGGATGTGCGCGGTGAGGCCAACTGCATCAAGAGCCTCGGAGACATCGCATTGAAACGTTCGCAGCACGACGAGGCGAGAGCGCGCTACCAGGAAGCGCTATGGCTCTACCGGCAGGTGGGGGCCGTGCTCGGTGAGGCCAACTGCATCCAGAGCCTTGGGCACGTCGCGCGGGAGCGTTCGATGCACGATGAGGCGAAGGCGCGGTACCAGGAGGCACTGCCTCTCTATCGGCAGGTGGGGTCTGTGCTCGGTGAGGCCGACTGTATCAAGAGCGTTGGAGACATCGCGCTGGAGCGTTCACAGCACGACGAGGCGAGGGCGCGCTACCAGGAAGTGCTGCCTCTCTATCGGCAGGTGGGGTCTGTGCGCGGTGAGGCCAACTGTATCAAGAGCGTTGGAGACATCGCGCTGGAACGTTCGCAGCACGACGAGGCGAGGGCGCGATACCAGGAGGCCCTGCCGCTCTACCGGCAGCTGGGGTCTGTGCACGGCGAGGCCAATTGCATCAAGAGCCTTGGAGACATCGCGCTGGAGCGCTCGCAGTACGACGAGGCGAGGGCGCGCTACCAGGAAGCGCTGCCGCTCCACCGGCAGGTGGGGTCTGTGCGCGGCGAAGCCGACTGTATCAGGCGCCTTGGAGAGATCGCGCAAGCCCACCGCGATGCCAGCGCAGCCCGTGCTCGCTACGAAGAAGCCCTCGCGCTGTACCAGCGCATCCCGGAGCCCTGCTCGATCGGCCGGACCCATCACCGTCTTGCCACCATCGCGCCCGACGCTGCCACCCAGCGCCAGCATGTCGAGGCTGCGCGCAGCGCATGGCAAAGGATCGATCGGACAGACCTGATCGCTCGTTTGGACCAAGACTTCCCCTCCTGAGCTCTGGCGACGCCGCACGGTCGTCCGGGAGCGAGCGTACCAGCGGTAACTCCTCGCTCGCGTGGCCAACCTCGGCCTTTCGTGGATCGACCTGAGCTACGGCTGCTGGCGTCTCGAGGGCGGAGCCTTCCCCGGCCGACCCGGACGTCGCCCGTCCTCTTGGGCCTGGGCGTACGGCGTCGGGCTCCGCGTCGGCACCCACCGGGCTCGGCTCTGCCGCAGCCGGCGCCTCCGCCGCCTGGCCCCGCGCCGCCGCCGGCCGCCAAGCCTCGATGGGCGCGAGCAGCTGCTGCGCGATCTCCGGCGTCCCGGGGCGCCCGCCGCTCGCGACCGAGCGCCGAGAGAAATCGTTAATGCCGCCATCTGCCTGAAAGCCCGCAGCGTCCCCTTGAAACCGGCTCCACCACGCGCGGCGTCACCACGAATGCGGACGGTGACGGCGCGAAGGCGCTGCTCGAGCCCGCCCCAGACGATATGACCGCCGGACCCGTAGCCCGCGTCACGTACCCGGCCGTTCACCCCACGGCGCGTGCCCTACCGTTCACTGTGCGCCGTGTACCCCGCTGTTCACTGCCCATCGCGTATCCCGTTGTTCACTACGCGTTGTGTACCCCGCTGTTCACTGCCCATCGCGTATCCCGCTGTTCACTGCGCGCCGTGTACCCGCTGTTCACTGCGTGTCACGTATCCCGTTGTTCACTGCGCATCACGGCGTCACGGCGTCACGGCGCCGTGCAACAGAAACAGCTGCACGCGAGCGCACACCAGCGAACCAAAAACCTCTCACGGTTGTTGTATGTTGTCTAAACTAAGAATATAAGAAGAATCATGCGATACTTCCATACGAGCGCTGCTGGCGCTTGCCTCTCTCTCCTCGTGCTCGCAGGGATCCCCGGAACGGCGTTCGGGGCACCGACCGCGATCACGTTCACCATCAACCACGCCGATTGCGGCGCCGGCGCGTTCTCGCTGTACCTGAATGGGGTCCACCTCGACACGGTCGCGAGCACCAACGGCTGCGATTGCAATACGGCGACGCTCCAGAGGACGTTCACCGAGCCCGACGTCCTCGCCCTCTACAATCCCGCGGCATGCAATGATCTCCAGGTCGATGTCGTCGATGGCGGGTCGACGGCCGTCGGCTTCGCCCGTGTGTACGTCGAGGCGACCGAAGGAGCGTCGCTCCTCTGCCTGTACGATGCGGTCTCCGGCCCGATCCCCTGCGCGGATCGCGACGTCTGCGACGGCTACGAGATCGGGCTGTCGTCGCTCTCGAGCGACGACGGCGACGATATCGCCCCGGGCCTGGGCGCGGGCTGCGACAACTGCGCCAACCGCGACAACCCGGACCAGGCCGACGCGGACGGAGACGGGATCGGCGACGCCTGCGATCCTTGTCCGCTCGGCGATAGCGACGGCGATTCGTTCTGCGATGCGATCGACAACTGCGCCAGCGTCGCCAACTGGGACCAGACCGACAGCGACCTCGACGGGATCGGCGACGCCTGCGACAACTGCCCCGCTGCCGCGAATCCAGACCAGCTCGACAGCGATGCTGACGGCCTCGGGGACGCGTGCAAAGACGTGTGCGTCACCCTGCAGCGGGGCGTCTTCGGCGCGGTCGAGGACGCCGATATCTGGGAAGCCTTCCCTCGCTACAGCGACGGCCACATCCCGTACAACTACTCTGGCGACACCCGCGGCGCGCGCAAGCAGGCGCTCTATCGGTTCGGGCTCGACGGCATCCCCGCCGGGGCCACCGTCACGTCGGCAGAGTTCGGCGTCGTCGCCTTCGGATCGAGCGACCAGACCGTCCGCGCTCACCGGATCACCGCGCCGTGGCGCGAAGACACCGTGACCTGGCAGGACTTCGCCGCGAGCTACGACAAGGCCGCCGCGGCGGAGCTCACCTATGTCGGCCCCTATGCCATGAGCGCCGATCTGACCGGGCTCGTCCAGGCGTGGGTCGACGGCACGACCCCGAACTACGGCTTCCTCGTCGAGGAAGGTCCGGACGGGCGCACGTCGTACCGCTCGAGCGATCACCCGCTCCAGAGCGACCGCCCCTGGCTCGAGGTCTGTTATCTCGCCCGCTGATCCATTCCGCGCGGGGGCTCCTCCGCCCCATGACCCACGCCACGCAGCCGCTCCTCGGCGCTCCGATCCACGCCGCGCGGCCGCTCCTCCGCCCCGTCGTCCGCCGGGTAGGGCTTCCCGAGCGCCGCGGGAGGCGTCGCGTCGAACGCGCGCAGGAGCGGGCGGCGCGCGGCGCTGGGCAGCAGCGCGGAGGCGCGCTCCAGGAGCCCGCTCGAGGTGAGCCCGAGGACCGCGATCATCAGCGCGAACGGCGCCACGCTGAAGACCTGCGTCGGCACCGAGGGGAGCGCGCTCTGGCCGAGGCTCGCCGCCGACGAGAGCACCCCGAAGAGGTACGCGCCGAGCGCCGCCCGCACCGGATGGAAGCCGCCGAAGATCACGATCGCCAGCGCGATCCAGCCGTAGCCCGCCGTGTGGCGGTGGCTCCAGCCCGCCTTGAAATCGAGCGAGTACGCCGCGCCGGCGATGCCCACGAGCGCCCCGCCCACGAGCGTCGCCGCCGTGCGCACCCGCGTCACATGCGCCCCGCGCGCGTGCGCCGCCGCCGGCTGCTCGCCCACCGCGCGGAGGAGGAGCCCCGCGCGCGTGCGATAAAGGAAGAGCCACGCGCCGGCGACGAGGACGTAGCTGCCGTACACCACGGGATCGCTCTGGAACAGCAGCGGCCCCACGAGCGGCACGTCCCGCAGCACCGGGATCGACGCCGCCGACACCGTCGGGCCAGGGACGCGCACGTACGGGCCGCCGAGCACCGACGAGAGATCCGCGCAGAGCATCGCCAGGACGAAGCCGACCGCGATCTGGGAGCGGCCAAGGTAGATCCCGCCGATCGCCACGACGAGCGCGACGAGCGCCCCGGTCGCGGCCGCGGCGGCGAAGCCGGCGAGGACGCTCCCGGTCGACAGGGCGGCCGCGAAGCCGACCATCGCCGAGAGCATCATCGCGCCCTCGGCCGAGAGGTTGATGACCCCGGCCCGCTCGGTCAGCGTCTCGCCGACCGCCGCATAGACGAGCGGCGTCGACGCCGCGAGCGCGGTCGCGAGCAGCGAGAGGAGCTCGGCGCCGCCGTCGCTCATGAGGGCTGCTCCTCCCATCCGAGGCGTCGTTCCATCACGCCTGCCCCCATCGGCCTCGTCCCTTCGGGCCTCGTCCCATCAGGCCACCTCCGACCGGCCGCCGCCGCGCGCCGCCCTGGGAGACAGGAGCGCGAACAGGACGAGCGCGCCCTGGAGCACGCCCGCCAGCGAGGACTCCATCCCGAGGGTCATCGGGAGCTCCAGGCTGCCGACGTTGAGCGCGCTGAAGAACAGGGCGATCGGCGCGACGAGCGCGGCGCGCCGGCCGGCGAGCATCACAACGAGCAGCGAGAGGAAGCCGAGGCTGCTCGAGACGCTCGGGATGAGCCGGTGGAACGTGCCGAGCACCTGCAGCGCGCCGGCGACGCCGGCGAGCGCGCCGGAGACCGCGAACGCGAGCAGCACCTGCCGCGCCGCGAGCACGCCGAGCACCTCCGCGGCCGGCGGGCTCAGCCCCACCGCCCGCAGCCGGAGCCCGAGGTGGGTCCGCCCGAGCACGACGGCGGTCCCGAGGAGCGAGAGGACCCCGAGCAGGAGCGCGACGGGGCTCAGATCGGTGCCGCCCAGCGTGGAGAGCCAGAGCGCGCCGTCGAGCGGCTCGGTGCCGGCCATGGAGGCGACGCCGGGGCGCTTCCACGGGCCGAAGACGAGGTACAGGACCAGACCCTGGGCGACGAAGTTCATGCCGAGGCCCGCGAAGATCTCGCTCACCCGGACGCGCGTGTGCAGCGCGCCCGTGAGGGCGCCCCAGAGCACCCCGCCGAGCGCGCCCGCGCCGACGCAGAGCGCGACGACGGCCCCCGCCGGGAGGTGCGGCCACAGGGCGCGCGCCGCGCCCGTGGCGCAGACGGCGCCGAGGACGAACTGCCCCTCGACGCCGAGGTGGTACAGGCCGGCGCGGAACGTGAAGAGCAGGCCGCTCCCGCAGAGGAGCAGCGGCGCCAGCGTGGCGAGCACCCGCGCGGCGCGGTCCGTGGAGCCGAACGCGCCCTGCCACAGGCCCGCGGCCACCGCCGCCGGCGAGGCGCCGAGGAGCGCGCAGAGGCCCGCCACGAGCGCGAACGCCAGGGCGAGCGGCGCGAGGCGGAGGAGGAGGGAGACGGCCCCGCGGCGCGCGGCGGTCGCCGATCGTCGAGCGGCCGGATCGGAGCTCATCGGTCGGACCCCGCGGGCGCCGGGGGCGGCGCAGGTGCAGCGAGCGCCGAGGGCAGGGCGGCGTCGTCGAGCTCGCCGCCGATCATCCGCCCGAGCCGGTCCAGGGTGAGGTCGGCGGCGCCGACGGGCGGCGAGACGCGCCCGCCGCTGAACACGAGCACACGGTCGCTGTAGCGCATCAGCTCGTCGAGATCGGACGACGCGAACAGGAGCGCCGCGCCGGCACGGCACCGCGCGAGGAGCTGCTCCCAGACCCAGCGCGCCGACGCGATGTCGAGCCCCCGGGTCGGCTGCTCCAGGAGGAGCAGCGCGAGATCCGCGGGGAGGAGCGCGAGCTGGGTGCGCTGCTGATTGCCGCCGGAGAGCCGCTCGACGGGCGTGTCGGGCCGGCCCCGGATCCGGAGCGCCTCGATCGCCCGCTCGGCGGCGCGCCGGATCTCCCGCGGGCGCAGGAAGAGCCCGCGCCGCGGTGCGCGCAGCGCGACGTGCTCCTCGATGGAGAGGCCCGCGATGAGGCCCTCGCGGCGGCGATCGGCGGGCAGGTAGCCCACGCCGGCGCGCAGGAAGGCCGGGTAGGGGCGGCCGGTCAGGTCGGCCCCGCCCACGACGACGCGCCCCCGCCGCGCCCGGAGCAGCCCCGCGCAGGCGCGCAGCAGGAGGCGCTGGCCGCTCCCCTCGAGGCCCGCGAGCCCGATCACCTCGCCGCGGCGGACGGCGAGGCGGGCGATGTGCACGTTGAGCCGGTGATCGCCGAACGCCACGCCCTCGAGGGCGAGCGCGTCGCCCCCGCTCGGCTCGGGGCTCGGCTCGGGGAGGCGCTCCAGGGGCGCGAGCGCCGCGCCGCCGCTGCCCGCCTCGGGGGATCGCTCCTGAGACGCGAGCGCCTCGCCGAACATCAGCGCGACGAGGCGATCGGCCCCGGCCGGCATCTCCGCCTCTCCCGCCACCTTGCCGTGCCGCAGCACCGTCACGCGATCGCAGAGCGCCTCGACGTCCGAGAGCTTGTGCGACACGAGGACGATCGCCTTGCCGTCCGCCTTGAGCCGCCGCAGCGCGGAGAACAGGGCTTCCTGCTGCGCCCCGGAGATCCCCGTCGTGGGCTCGTCCAGGAGCAGCGCTCGGACGCCCAGCGAGAGGAGCCGCAAGAGCTCGATCTGCTGGCGCTCCCCGAGCGTGAGCCGGGCGACGTGCTCGTCCGGGTCGACGGAGAAGCCGAAGCGCGCCGCGAGCGCGAGCAGCTCCTCGCGCGCCGCGCGCCGGGGGAGGAAGACGCCCGCGGCCCGGCCGTGGCCCGAGAGCAGCGAACGCGCGCCGCCGCCCGCGCCGGCCGCGCGGGGCCGGGCGACGAGGTAGCTCTCCAGGACGGTGAGCGGCGGGAAATCGAGCGGCTCCTGGTGGAGCACGCCGACGCCGGCGGCGAGCGCGTCCGCCGGGCTCGCGAGCGCCACCGGGCGGCCATCGAAGAGCAATCGGCCCGCGTCCGGCCGGACGAGCCCGCCCAGGATCCGGAGGAGCGTGCTCTTGCCGGCGCCGTTCTCGCCGAGCAATCCGTGGACGGCGCCAGCCTGGATCGTCAGCGACACGCCGTCGTTGGCCTTGACCGGGCCGAACCGCTTCGCGACGCGCTCGATCTCGATCCGCATGGATCACCGCCCCGAGGCGGCTACTTGCTCGGCCCGGTGATCCCCCGGACCAGCTGCGGCAGATACCAGATCTGCTGGGGCGTCGCGGCCTCGCCGTCCTTCAGGAACTCGGTCCCGTCCTGGAACTTGAGCGGCCCCTTGAAGAGGTCGAGCCCGTTGGCGAGCTCGATGACGAACGCGCCGAGCGGCGCCTGCGCCTCTCCCAGCGCGGCGCCGGGCCCGAAGCCGACGACCGACGAATCGCCGTTCAGGTCGCGGAAGTCCGGCCCTTGCCAGACGAACTCGCTCGCGTACTTGCCCGCGCGCGCCTTCTCGATCGTGTCGCGGTAGAGCGGCGCCCAGTTGTAGTACGCGACGCCGAGGCAGATCTCCGGCGCCAGGTCGCAGCCGGCCTTGTGATCGTAATGGACGTACTTGACCTTCTTGCCGGCGCCGCTCGCCTTCTTGGCCTGCAGCGCTGCCTCGGGCGTGTCGAGCCCGGTCATCAGCACGTCGAAGCCGCCGCCGATGAAGTCGTCAGCCACCTTGGTGGGGTCGAGGGTGACGCCCGGGATGTTGAACCAGAAGCCGATCCACGTGACCTTGAACGTGAGATCCTCCGGCTTCTTCTTCTGGTACTTCTCCCAGCAGTACCGCGCGCCGAGGTACGCCGCGGTGACCAGCCGGCGGGTCTCGTCGTTCACGAGCGGGCCGACAACCCCGATCTTGCCCGTCTCGGTGCCGAGCGCCGCGGCGCACCCGGCGATGTGCTGGGCCGCCTCGATACGCCCCATGAAGTTGCCCAGGTTGGGCTGGGGCTTGTGGTTCTTGCCCTCCTTCCAGGCGTAATCGCCGGAGACGTGGATGACCGTGACCTCCGGGTGCTTGCGCGCGGTCTCGAGGGCGTCGTCCTTGTAATCGTCGGAGTTGTAGACGACGAACCGCGCGCCCCGGGAGATGAGATCGTCCGCGACCTGGGACCCCTTCACGTTCGGGCGGTCGGACGGGTTCACCTTGTCGACATACTCGAAGCCGACGTCCGGCATCTTGGCGAGGACCGACCGGATCCCGTCGTAATGCGCCTGGTTCCACCCTTTGTCGTTGTAAGGGCCGACCAGCACCATGCCGACCTTGTACGCGGCGGCCGGCGCAGCGCTCGCCGGCGCCGCGGCGCCGGGGCCGGCGGTCTTGTCCGAGGGCGGGCTCGCGCTCGTCGATGAGCCCTGGCACGCGCCGGCCAGCAGCGACAGCGCAACGGTGAGGACGGCGGGCAGGCGGGCAGCCGGGCGCGGGACAGCGAAGGCCTCAGGCGACTTCGGCGGGCGATGTGTCACCCAGGCATCGTGGGCGGGAATGTCGCAGGGTGTCAAGAACCACCGAGACGGACGACGCCGAGCGCAGGTGTGCTCGGCGTCATCCATGTTTCACTGCGGTATCTCGATCACGTCTTCGCAGGTGAAGTCGACCCCCAGGGCCGCTTCGGGGTCCGCCTGGATCGTGGCGCACGTGCTGTCGCAGAGCACGATCTGGCTCGGGTTCGCGGCGCTGTCGTAACGCCAGGCGTTCTCGCTGGCGCACTCCTGGTCGTAGGAGAGCGCCGTCGGGTTACCTCCGCCGCTCTGGTACGTCACGCGGACCCGCTGCGCGTCGAAGGTCCGCCCGTCGGGAGCGGGCGGGATCTCGACCGTGCAGGAGACGGACGCGCCGCGGATCGCGTCGATCGCGGCCTTGAAGGCGGCCGAGGTCGCCCCGGGATTGCCCGTGTCGATCAGGTAGGCTTGCCCCGTCCCGCCCGCGTCGGCGATGTCGTGCAGGTTGTCGAGGTCGTGGGGCGCGCCCTCGACTGGCGGGTTGTCGACCCCGATGACGTAGGTCGGGACGCCGTCCCCGAGCGCGCCGGCCGCCGCGTCCGCCACGGGCTGGATCCTGTTGGCCCGATCGCCGCAGCCCGCAGGATAGCCGTCCGTGACGAGGACGATGGCGTACCTGCCAGGCGTGGCCCGCCGCTGGGCCTCGACGAACGAGATCGTCCCCTGCATGACGAACAACGTGGGCGTGCCGCCGCGCCAGTCGGCGCCCGGCGCCGGCGTGACGGCGTCGATCGCGTCGGCGAAGCGCGCAGAGGGCAGCGCTGTCATCGGGACCTCCGGTGTCTCGTAGGTCTCGGCCGAGCACTTCTCGTCGCGGTCCTCGTCCTCGCTCGGAAAGAACCTGAGCGACGCGTTGATGCCCTCGGAGAGGGGATCATTGAAGAACTGCTTCGTCGCCGCGACGACGGGCTCCCACTTGAGGTCCCTGTCGTACCAGGGCTCGTCGCCCATGCCCATGCTGCCGGACACGTCGAACGCGAAGGCCAGGTACACGGGCTGGAGGTCGGCGCTGGCCGACTGGGTGGCGCACGCTCCACCTTGGCCCGAAGAGCTGCCGTTGCTCGAGGAGCCGCCTTGCCCCGAGGAGCCGTTTGCGCCCGGACCGCCCGATCCGAAATCGCCGGTGCTGGAGCTCGTGAAGCCTCCCTGGCCAGAGCTCCCGCTCCCCGGGCCGCCGCTCTGCGAGCTCCCGTCGCCGTCGCTGGCGCCATTGCCCCCACATCCAACGCCGATCGCACCCACTGTCAGCAACACAATGGCCATCGTGGGCAATCTCATAAGTCGAATCCTCCATGAAGCGCGGCCCGGCGCGCGTCGCCGGCACCAAAGCCGTCGATTCTGCGTAGGGCACCCGAAGCAGACACGGCTGTGAAGCTCGCTCCCCGATGCCCTGGCATCCAGCAAGCATAGCTGACGGAGGTGGGGGCTGGACGACGCATAGCGCCGAAATGATGCGCCGCAGCCGGGCGGACGCTGCCATGCTGCATATGGTGCGATGTGGATTCCTGTCGCACCGCGGCCTCCGCTGTGGCCGGCGGCGCCGGCACGAGGGGGCCCAGAGCGCCGCGCGCCACGCATTCCGGCGTGCGGCCATGCCGGCTCAAATCACCCGGATGGCGAGCTTGCGGAGGTGGTGATGATCGAGGGCGAGGTGGGGCGTCGGCGGCCTGGGTCAGGGAAAAAGTCAGGGCGATCTCGGCATGGAAGCAGCCGGACCCGCTACCCCAACCTGGGTCGGGTCGCCGCGAGAGCGGACAGGACCTGCGCGGTACCTGCGCCGCGTCGTGGCGGCGGAGATCCTGGTCGTCATCGAGTCGAACCAGCCGGTGGCCGAGATCGGGCCGGTCACCGCCTCAGCTGGCGGAGCCGGCCCCTTTGGTCTCTGTACTGGCTGGCAGCGGTGAGCGAGAGCCTCCGAGGAGGCTCTCCGTATTGCTCCACTGCGGGAGCGGGGGCGTTCAGCGCGCAGCGATAAAGTGAATTTACCTTCGCCCATTACACTCCGACGCCCTCGCACGACGCCGGCCGCTTCCGCGCAGAGCCGACGGCTGCGGCGAGACGGGCGCGTTGGCGCGCGTTCAGCGCGCGGCGGATGCGCCGTTGCCAGCTGTCGCGACGCCCGACCACGTCATCCAGAGCACGGGCGGCCGCGTCGTTCGTGTCAGATGGGCTTCGACGAGGACGTGCTCCGCTCCGTGCTTCGCATCGTCGAGGAGGCCCGTGGATGCTCCCCGCCTGCATCGCCGTCTGTTCGCGAAGCGATCGGTCGGGTCACCCGCCCGTGCAGAAAGGCGCACCTCAGGACACCGCCGACTCGGTGGCGGTCGGCTCCGCCTCGGCTTGCGGCCGGCGGCGTCGGCGCGGCGGAGCGCGCCGGGCGGAGCGGGTGCGTCTCGACGCGCCAGATGCCGTCGTCCGTCAGGCGGATCGCCGCGAACCTGGCGACGCCGTCGATGGGGCCGTCGGTCTCGTGGCCGCTACCCCAACCTGGGTCGGGTGGCGCAGCGCCGCTCGGCGAGAGCTTGACGAAGGAGATATCCTGTCCTCGCTTGGAGACGAAGAGCATCGCGTCATCGGTCTTGAAGACCTCGCCGACGCTACCGGCCGCGACGCACCGGCCATTCGAGATGTTCAGGTTGACCGACTGGTTCCAGAGGTACTTACCGTCGCGAGCGAACTCCGCGAGGAACGCCGCGTAGGATGTCTGTGGCGGAGAGGCTGAGGGATCGGGAAGTCACGCGGCATCTCGCCCCACGCTGGGGTAGACGTAAGATCCCATCCACTATCCTGATCAAACCCTCAGATAGGCTTATCACTTCATCGAGATAGCGAAGCACTGGGGCATTGCGCTCCGACTGCTCGTTCCCACGCTCGCGAGGCGTTACCAGGGGCAGTCCGGCAGCGGCGCGTGGTATGTGCGCTCCGTGTGCTTCAGGACCGTGGCGAGGTGCTCGCGGACGATGCCGTGGAGCACGGTGTCGTGTGGGCGTCGGACGGCGACCTGGACGAGCGGGTCGAGGCCGTCCTGGCAAACCTCCTCGCCGGCGGGCCGGAGGCTGTTCGCGCTGCAAAGGAACTTATGCGCGAGCGTCCCTGGGGCCAAGAGGCCGCCCGCATCGCCGCCATCCGCGAGCAAGCGCCGCAGGCCAGGACGAACTACGCGCCTTCCTGGAAGAGCGGACAACAAGCTTCGTTGAGCGCTGCCCGAGGCATAGCGCTCGCGTCCGACCACGCGTTGAACCTACGCTGAGGCGCAATAACGTCTCCCACAGTATGGCCAGAGAGTCGTCTTGACCGAACGAGGTTCCTAAATCCTACAAGTCGTCCCCTTGCGCGTTCTCCGCGGTGGTGTAGTCTGGCAGCGAATTGCCGAAGGGCGCTGAAGGGACGGGGTGGACTGCGGTATCACCGTCCGTGCCCTTACCGGCTGGGGTCCGCTTCGATCGATTCGGGGCAGCGTTGAAGCGGAGCGTTCGGGCTGCTTTCGCATGCCCCTGTACCGAAGGAGTCACCCATGCGTAGTTCTTTACAGACCATCGTGGTGCGAACGGCAGCGGTTATGGCCTCGCTCGCGATGGCGACCACGGCGCTCGCCGCCAGCCCGCACTTCATCAACGCGTCAGCAGCCCTGATGGGCAGCAACCTGGTGGTTTCGTGGAAGGAGGCCGGCGTCGGCAACAATCAGCTCATCAGTTATCACGCGGACGCACTCGCAACGGCCACGTACGTGTGCGTCAACAGGGGCGGCGCTAATCCTTCGGCTTCGAACAAGACGACCTCCACAGGCCTGGTGAGCGCGACTGGCACGTTCAGCTCGGGCAAGAACGGCAATATCACCGCCTCGCTCACGATAATGCCGCCTCTTCCGCCGGCCACCTTCTCGTGCCCATCCGGGCAGTCGGAGGAGCTCGCGGAGGTAGTCTACACGAACGTGTCAATCACGGATCAGACGAACGGCGTCATGGAGTCCATCCCGGGCACCTTCGACACTGGATGCCTCCTGCCGAACGTGCGTGGAGCCTGTTAGAACGCCAAATAGGTCGAACCCCGAGAAGATCAAACCGGGTAGCCCCGGGCGGCTGCCCGCCCGGGGCCGCTACGGTTCCGGACGTGCGGGAGTACCGCATCCAGTTCTTCGAACTTGCGGGTTCGCCAGGTGTCATGGAGCAGGTGGCGAGCGGCACCACATCGAGAGCCTCGCCATCGATGAAGTGAGCGTGGCCTGCCTTGCGAAGCTACCACCGCTGCACCGTGACCCCTTCGACCGAATGCTGATCTGTCAGGCCATCCGCCACGATCTCGTATTGGCCACCGCGGACGGCGCGATGCGTGGTTACACCGTCGAGGTTCCAGGTACGCCTTGGCAGCGGCCGCGTTGACCCGCTGCGTCCAGGCGGTGCCATCGCGGCGACGAGTCACTTACAAGGGTTCCGTCGATTTCGTGATGGAAACCTCCCGCCGGACCTGCCGTTCACTCACACGCTCGGGCTGACCCGTCGCGCCGCGCTCCTCAGGACGCCGCCGCCTCGGTGGCGGTCGGCTCCGCCTCGGCCGGGGCCGGCGGCGAGGGCGCGGCAGAGCGTGCAGGGCGGAGCGGGTGCGTCTCGACACGCCAGATACCGTCCTCCGTCAGCCGGATCGCCGCGAACCTGGCGACGCCGTCGAGGTGGCCGTCGGTCTCGTGGCCGAGCGTCGACGAGGGGTGCGCGTACACGCTGACGCGGCCGCCGCTCTTCGAGCGGTAGTGGCCGAAGAACGCGAGGTGCTTGTGCCCGTGGAGCACGAGCGCGCTGTTCTTCTTCGGGTTCTTCTGCTGATACGCCGCGAGCATCTCGAGGAGGCGCGGGCCATCCATCGCGATCATGAACGTGTCGTTGAGCGAGATCGGCCCCGCGAGGCGCGCCACGTGGTGGTGCAGGAGCACGATGACGGGCCCGGACCCCCGCCTCAGCGCGCGGGCGAGGCGCCGGAGCTGCGCGCCGCCGATCTGCCCGATCGCGTTCGACCCCACGAACCGCGAGCGGTAACGGTTGGAGTTGAGGCCGAAGATCCGGATACCCCCCTCGAGATCGAGCCGCCTCGGATACAGGCCGGCGATCGCGCGCAGCCGCCGCCGCGCGCGCTTGCGGGCCGGGACGTGAAGGGGAGGCTGGAAGGGGCCGCGCTCAACGCGGGTGAGCACCTCGATGAAGCGCTGCTCGCGCTCCGCCCGCTTCGTGAGGTACGGGTCCGGCGCCGTGCCGACGTTGATGGCGACATCGTGGTTGCCAGGCACCATGAGCACCTGCGAGGAGGCCGGTATGCCGGAGAGCGCCGCCTCGAGCTCGTCCCACTGCGCCTCTTCCCCGAGATCGGTCATGTCGCCCGTCAGCGCGACGAGCGGCGGCTTCATGGCGGCGATCTCCGCCACGAGCCGCCGGAGGCGGCCTGTCAGCTCGGCGGTGTCGGGGCGAGAGACCCCGTCCGGCCACGCGGCAGAGCCCTCCTCGATCTCGTACGGCTCGCGGCCGCCCGCCGTGATGTGGAGATCGGAGATCTGGCAGAGGACGAGCCGCCCGCCGGGGATCGCGTCGCCGGGATCGGGGAAGAGCGTCGCCGCGCCGCCATACCGCAGGATCACGCGGGTCGCCTCGCCCAGGGCAGACGCGAGCCACGCATAGAGCGAGACCCCGAGCGCGAGCGCCGCGAGCGCCGTGCACCCGGCCAGGACGAGCGCGGCCCCGCCCCCGAAGGAGAGCCGGCCGCCCGCGGGGAACAAGGACGCGAGGAAGGAGAGGAACGACCCATCCAGCCACGCGGAGAGCCAGGCGGGCACCCCGATATCGAGCAGGTGCACGGCGAGCCCGCCGGCGCCGCAGGCCGCGGCGAGGACGACGACCATCAGGATCAGGCGATCGCGGACGACGTCGATGACGTCGACGACCTCGCCGAGCCTCCCCCGGAACGACGAGCGGAAGTAGCGGCTCCCGTAGGAGATCTTCTTCCATGTCTCCGGCCGCCACACGCGGCCTTGGCTCGCGACGCTCGAGACGACGAGGACCGGGGCGACGACCAGCGCGAGCAGGACGAGCACCGGCAGGAGCGCCAGGTAGAGGACTCGGAGGGCCGCCCTTCGCGCCATGCCTCATTTGACGTGCCCCGGGCAGGACCGTCAAGGAGCGGCTCGGTCGGCGAGCGCCCCGAAAGTTGCCGGAATCGATGGATGCTCGTAGCAGTAAGCGCGAGCTCGCGCGCCGATGTCCTGCACCGAGACGCCGATAGAGCCGCCCTGCACCCCGCGATCACCCGCGTCGAGCGACCCGCCGCCGGCGCTCTCGACCGGCGCGCGCGCGGCCCCTGCGCGCCGGCGCGGCAGAGCCGCGGCCCTCGTCGTTGCGGGCGCTGCCGGCGCGGGAGCGGCCGTGTGGACCAGCGCGGCCGTGGCCGTGTGGAGCGGGGCGCCCGCGGCGGCGGCGCGCAGCGCGGCGCCGCTCGTGGCGAGCGCGGCGAGCGCGCTGCCGGAGGGCGCGCCGACAGCGCCACCAGAGCGCGTGACGCTCACGGCGGATGACGAGGACGACGAGCCCGGCACGCTGGAAGAGCAGCGCCTGCGGCTGTTCGCGCGGATGCGGCGCGAGCTCGCGCTCCCCGACGAGGCGATGCGGCAGGTCGAGGCGATCTTCGCGGCGTCGACGGTGCTCGGCCAGGGCAACCCCGCGCTGACGCGCCACCCGATGTCGCGCTCGGAGTGCCGCCGCATTCGAGCGCTCTCGGGCGTCGAGCCGGCGCGCGAGCCGGCCTGCGGCGCGCCGGGGATGGTGCCGCTCTTCGATCCCACGCGCGGTCAGACCGCGGCGGACGCCCCCGTGTGCATCGATCAGCTCGAGTTCCCGAACGTGCCCTGCGAGTACCCCGTCGTGCACGTCCGGGCGCGCGAGGCGGCGCTCCTGTGCAGGGCGGTCGGGAAACGGATCTGCGATGCGCACGAGTGGGAGGGGGCGTGCGCCGGCGCCCTCCGGGATCCGGACGTCGAGTACGAGTGGGCGCGGCCCCGGAACGAGGCGAGCTGGCACCACAACCTCCTGCGCGAGAAGGTGTGGAGCTACGGCCCCGCAAAGAACCACGCGCTCTGCGGGACCGGGAGCTACCGCACGCCGGGCTGTCCAGGCGGCGGGTGGGACCGCTGCGGCTCCAACACGTATCCGGCCGGCGCGTTCCCCGCGTGCCGGAGCAGCCTCGGTGTCTTCGATCTGCACGGCAACGTCGCCGAGCACATGAGCCTGCCCATCCTGCCCGAGGAGCTCGCGCGGTACGGCGATCGGGGCTTCACCGAGATGAAGGGCAGCTGGTTCGCGTTCTCGTCGATGGAGGTCCACGCCGACGACTGCCGCTTTCGCGCCCCCGACTGGCACGCGACGCGCCTCATGAGCAGGGGCAGCCACGCCAACTACCACCTTGGATTCCGCTGCTGCAAGGACATCGCGCCGCCAGACGGCGCCGAGCGAGGCGAGGGCGTCGACCACCGGGGCGCCAGCGGCGCGCAGAGATAAGGACATCACGAAGAGGCGGCGGCGATCAGGCCTCCCGGAGCCCATCATGGCGAGCGGAGCGCGGCCCGCGGCGTGCGCCGGGCCCTTCCGTCTCGCTCGATATGCGCACGCGCCCTCCGGAGAAAAGTCCTTCAGTTCGCCGGCCGTGGTTGGGCCGCCGGATGCGCACACGACGTGCGTACAATGAGCGGCTGGAGCCATCCACATAGATTTGACCACATGATCCCACGTGCGCGCAGTGGGTGGTCTACAGGCGCAGGATCTCGCTGACGCGGCTCGTTTCGAGCGCCCGCCGCGAAGTTACGGTGGCGGAGGCAGAAGATTACGGCCCGAGGCGATCGATTCGTGTCGTGCCTCTGTTGATGCTGATGCACAAACGGCGCAGCCTGAGCACGTCAGGCGCAGAGGGTCCGACCTCGTGCGCAGGTTGCGGCCCGGTCAGACGAGCGGCGGGGAGGCACCGCGCGCCGTCGCCAGCGGGCCTCGCGCGGGGCTCGGCGGCTCTCGTTCACGACGGCCGCGGGGCGTGCGGGAGCGCAGGTGCTCTGCTCGAAAGCCCGCGAGAGCGGCGCTCGGCGCCTGCCGCCGAGGCGTTGAGTTCGCCATCTCCAGCATGCGGCGCGCGGGCCGCGGGCGGTACGCCCTCCGATCGGGGGCCGTCCCGCCGGTCTCCGCGTTGAGAACCCGGAAAACCAAGGCCGGCGTCGATCCAGAGAATGCCTTTTTGCGGATGCGGCAAGGCCAGTGACACGAGCTCGTAGCGGCAGTGTCTGCACACGAGGGCTGAGGCACACACCCTGCTCTTCGATGAGCCCAAGGTGGCTCGGACCTTCCGGCCATCACGGGATATTGAGGAGGACGACACATGCTCTCGATTCATGGCAAGGTGCTGGGGCTCGCGGTGGTGATGGCGGCGCTGGGCACGGGGTGCGCCGTTGATGCGGCGAGCGACGCGGATCTCGACGAGGCCGGCATCGACGAGGTCGAGCAGGTCGATTCGACCACCGCGGCGCTCGAGGCTGGCGCGTCGGCGAGGGGCGGGTATCAGGGGCCGTATGGTGGCAAGGGCGGGCCGATCGGCGCGCAGGGCCCGATGGACCTCGGCCAGGGGCCTGTCGGCGTGCAGGGACCGGCGAGCCCTGGCCTGCAAGCGCCGGTCGGCCAGCTGGGGCAGGGGCCTGTCGGCCAGGGGCCTGTCGGCCAGGGGCCTGTCGGCCAGGGGCCTGTCGGCCAGGGGCCTATCGGCCAGGGGCCCGTGGGCGGGCCGGGCGGCGTGCCGGGCGTCGGCGGCGTGCCGGGCGTCGGCGGCGTGCCGTTCGGTGGTGGCTTCGGTGGCTTCGGCGGCTTCGGCGTGCCTGCCGCGCTCATCTCGACTTGCACCACCTTCAACACCGCGTTCGTTCCCGACTGCTTCCCGTGCAACAACTTCGGTCCCCCCTGCTGCTGCAACCGGCCCCACAACCCCTGCAATCCGGCGGGCATCGGTGGGCCGCTCAACGGCGGGTTCTCGGCCGGCCCCTGCGGTGGCGGGTGGCCGGGCCCCTGCGGCGGCGCTGGGTTCGCGGGGAGCCCCTGCGGCGGCGCTGGGTTCGCGGGGAGCCCCTGGGGCGGCGCCGGGTTCGCGGGGAGCCCCTGCGGCGGTGCCGGGTTCGCGGGGAACCCCTGGGGCGGCGCCGGGTTCTCGGGGGGCTGCGGCAACAACAACGGGTTCGGCTGGTAGCGACGGGGCCTCGGGCCTCGGCTGCTAGCGCCGACCCCGGCGGCCAGCGGACGGCGGGGACGTGACGGCAGCGCTCGAACGGCTGCAACGGCAGAGGCTGGGCCCGCGCCGGCGGGGGCGACCCATGTGAGGTGAGGTCGTCGCCGCCAGCGCGGGTCGCGGACGCAGGGGGGACGGTGCCACACGGCCGTGCCCCAGCGGCTCGCGCGGGATGGCGGCGTGGCGAGAGGATGGATGGCCGGTGAGGGTGGTGAGGTGAGACGCGCTGCGCCGCGGGAGCGCGGCGCGGTCCGCGAAATTGCACCCGAATGCAGCGAGGCCGCGCCGGCGGCGTGCACCGCCTTCACGGGCGTTGCTACGCCGTGCGCAATCCCTTAGAGTGGCCCTAACGCTGTGATCGGCACGATCATCGACGGCAAATATCAGATACGCAAGCTCCTCGGCGAGGGCGCCATGGGCTCGGTTTACGAGGCCGAGCACACGGGGACCGGCCGGCGCTGCGCCGTGAAGGTGATCAGCTCGGCCGATCTCACCCGCGACCCGAAGGTCGTGAGCCGCTTCCAGCGCGAGGCGCGCGCGGCAGGCGCGATCGACACACAGCACATCACGCAGGTGCTCGACGCCGGCGTCGATCGCGGCTCGAACCTGCCGTTCCTCGCGATGGAGTTCCTCGCGGGCGAGGATGTCCACGAGCTCATCAAGCGCGTCGGACCGCTCGCGCCCGACCTCGCGCTGCGCATCGTCGCGCAGTCGTGCATCGGGCTCCAGAAGGCGCACGAGGCGAGCGTCGTCCACCGCGACATCAAGCCGCACAACCTGTTCCTCGCGCGCCGCGACGCCGGCGAGATCCTCGTCAAGCTGCTCGATTTCGGGATCGCCAAGGTGAAGATGGACCGGGCGAACGAGACCGAGAGCGCCGATCTGACGCGCACCGGGAACCTGATCGGCTCGCCGCTCTACATGTCGCCGGAGCAGGCGCGCGGCCAGAAGGAGATCGACCACCGCACCGACATCTGGTCGCTCGGCGCCGTGCTCTACCAGCTGCTGACCGGGCGGACGCCGTACCATCACATCACCGCGCTCGGTGAGCTGATCATCGCGATCTGCTCGGATCCTCCGCCGCAGGTGCAGGACTTCGCCCCGTGGGTGGCGCCCGAGATCGCGGCGATCGTGCACCGATGCCTCCTCCAGGCCCCCGGGCAGCGCTACCAGAGCGCGCAGGAGATGTTCGGCGCCATCCGGCCGCTCCTCCCGTACGGCTGGGGCATCCACGAGAGCATGCTCGTGCCGCTGCCGGAGGCCGTGCACCGGCAGTCCGCGCCGCGGCTCGCGGCGAACGCGCCGCAGGGTGGCGCGTACGCCGCGATCTCGCCGGCGAACCAGAGCGGCGGTTACCCCGCGATCTCGCCGGCGAACCAGAGCGGCGGTTACCCCGCGATCTCGCCGGCGAACCAGAGCGGCGGTTACCCCGCGGTCCCGCAGGAGCACCGCGGAGGCTACTCGTCGTTCGCGCCTCCCCCGCTCCAGAACGGGCCGCCAGCGGCGATCGTTCCGGCCACCAACCATGCTGGCGCCGCGACGACGGGGGCGCTCACGCAGTCGCACCGCGGAACGCAGCCCGGGGTGCCGCGGGTGCCGGTGGTGGCCGGCGCCGCGCTCGCCGCCGCGGTCATCGCGGCCGGCGTGTACTTCATCAGCCGGCCCTCGGCGGAGCCGGTCGTGCAGCCAGAGGCGAAGGCGACCGTCGAGACGCTCCCGCCTGCGGCGGCCACGCTGACGTCGACCGCGCCGACGCCGGCCGCGACGCCGACGACGCCGGAGGTGGTCGCGGCGGCGGTCGAGCCGCAGCCGAAGCGCGTTCAGGTCGTCATCCTGCCCGCCGACGCCTCGGTCGAGGTCGAAGGCAAGCGCGTGACGACGCGCAACGGCATCCTCGATATCACCGGGCCGCCCGGGAGCGTGCACAGGGTGCGCGTCTTCAAGAAGGGGGGAGGCGAGGCCATGGCCGACGTCGTGGTGACCGACACCGGCGCGTTGCCGCCGAAGGTCGAGCTCACGCCGACGTCGGGGAAGGGCGGTCCTGCGGCATCGGCGAAGAGCGCCTCGGCCGCGTCGCCAGCGCCTCCGCCCGCGCCCACGACCCCCAAGGGGATCATCGACAACACCGACGAGTTCGGAAAGTAGCAGCGGAACGACAGGCTGAGTACGGTGCTCGATCGAATGGATCTGCGTACGCGGCGCGGCGGCTCTCGTCCTCTCTCCCTCGCGCGGCGTCCCCGCGCGGCGCCGCGGCTGCGCGCGCTCTCGGCCGCGATCGCGGCCGCGGTCGCCGCCGGCCCGGCGCTCGCGCAGCCGGCGCCGCCGGCCGCGGGCGCCGCGGAAGCCGGCGCGCCGGCCAGGGAGGGCGCCGCGCCGGCCACGGGCGCTGCGGTGCCGGCCGAGGAGGCGCCCGTCTCCGAGACGGACCGGCAGGTGGCGCGGCTCCACTTCGAGAAGGGGCTCACGCTGCTGCGCGAGGAGGCCTGGGGCCCTGCGCTCGCGGAGTTCCTCCTCTCGCGCAAGCTCTTCCCGACGCGCGTGGCCACGAACAACGCCGCGATCGCGCTGCGCAAGCTCCAGCGCTACGACGAGGCGCTCGAGATGTTCGAGACCTTCCTCCGCGATTTCACCATGTCGGCCGCCGAGCGCGCTGCCGCGCAGCGGGAGATCGCCGAGCTGCGGGCGCTCGTGGGGACGCTCGACATCACGAACGCGGAGCCCGGGGCGTCCATCGTGGTGAGCGGCGAGGAGCGCGGGCAGTACCCGCCCGTCAAGCCGATCCGCGTGGCGGCGGGCACGCACGTCCTCCGCGTCTTCAAGGAAGGCTACGAGCCGGTGGAGACGCGCGTCGACGTCGCCGGCGGGCAGACCGTCACGGTCAACGCGAAGCTCCGCAGGCTGACCCGCTCCGGCCGGCTGCGCGTGGTGGAGCGCGCCGGCAAGACGGTCGACGTGCTCGTGGACAACGTGGTCGTGGGGCAGACCCCGTGGATCGGCGCGCTGTCGGTCGGCGACCACATGGTGGCGCTGCGCGGCGCGGGGAAGCTCGGGACGCAGCCGACGGCGGCGCCGGTGAAGCCTCAGGAGCTCACGACGCTGTCGCTGCTCGCCGAGGATCTCGACGCCTCGCTGCGGGTCGACCCCACGCCGCCCGGCGCGAGCGTGTGGATCAACTCGGTCAACGTGGGCAACGGCGTCTGGCTCGGCCGGCTCAAGGTCGGCACGCACCGGGTCGAGGTGAAGGCCGACGGGTTCGTCACCGGGACGCGCACGGTGACGCTGCAGAAGGGCCAGCGCCAGAGCCTCGACGTGGGGCTCGAGCGCGACGAGGACGCGGATATCTGGCGCAAGCCGCCGAAGATCACGCTCGACGTGAGCGCCTCGTTCCTGCTGGCGCCGACGCTGGGCGGCGAGATCACGGACGGCTGCGACTCGGGCTGCTCCAGCTCGCTCGGCCTCGGCGGGCTCGGGATGATCCACGGGGGCTACGAGCTCGGCTCGGGGATCGGCGTCGGGATCGAGCTCGGCGGCCTGTTCGCGGCGCAGCAGCTCGACGAGCGCTCGGCGGCGCTCAGGCCGGTCGGCTACCGGGATCCGCTCGACGGCACGGCGAGCGACACGCTTCGCCTGGGCGGCTTCCTGGCCGGCGCGACGTTCGGATACCACTTCGGCGAGCGCTTCCCGGCGCTGCTCCGGCTGGGCGCGGGGGTGCTCGTGGGCGAGGTCCGCGACGAGCGGACCGGCAGGTTCAGGACGACCGGCGGGGAGTCGTTCAACACGTTCCCGGTGGTCGACTTCGCCTCGGCGACCTACTTCTACGCGGATCCTGAGGTGCGCCTCGGCCTGCGGCTCGGAGAGCGGTGGGAGGTCGCCGGTAGCGTGAAGCTGCTTCTCCTGATCGGCCTCAGCAAGCCGAAGTGGGACAGGACGATCGAGCTGGCGGCGGCGAGCGACGGGATCGGCACGTACGAGCCGGAGTCGCTCATGGGCGATTTCGTCCTGATGATCGCGCCTGGGGCGAGCCTGCGTTACCAGTTCTGACGAGACCCGAGCCGGTGCGCCGCGCGCGGTCGCGAGGCTCCGCTCCGCGTCGCGTGCTCCCGATCCCGCTCGGCGCTGCTCGTACCTGACGAGGCGTGGCACCGATGTGTGGGCGCGCCTCGTCTGCCCTTGGCAACCTAGCGATGGGAGGTCCGCCGGCGGCGAAGCCCGGCCAGCGCTGCGGCGACGCCGAGGAGGAGGGAGAGGCGCGCGGCATTGCGCTCGACGGGGGCGCCGACGACGCCGCAGGAGCAGGACGGGACCTCCGACGGATCGATCTGCGGGACGCACTGGTTCGCGAGGTTGCACACCATGCCATCGACGCAGTCGGCCACCGATCTGCACGGTGAGGCGCAGGCGCTGCCGCCCGGCGGGCAGGCGTACGGGGTGCAGTCCGTGTCGGCGCCCGGGGACCGGAGCGTGTGCGCGCCGTCGCAGCTCGGTCCGATCTCCTCGAGGTCGGCGCAGACGCCGTCGAGGCAGACGAAGTCCTGGATGCAGTCGTCGTCGGAGGCGCAGGAGGTCTTGCAGGCGGTCTCGTCCGCGCACTTGAACCCGCCGCAGCGCTCGACCACCGGATCCTTCTCGCCGCCGTCTCCAGCGCAGAAGAAGCGCGTGAGCGTCGCGGGACCCACGATGCAGCCCTCGTCCGGGCAGGAGCACGTGAAGGTCCTCGCGACCGCCCCCTCCACGGGGAACATGCACTTGGCATCCGTGGCGCCGCCGCAGTAGCCGGCGCACGCGCCGTCACCGGGGCACGCCTCGCGCTGGAAGGTGCCGCCCTCGTTCGGGTGCGGCGATTCGTGGTCGACGGGCGTCCCGACGTTCGTGCACCTGCCGACGTTGTTCACCACGTCGCATGCCTGACACTGGCCATCGCACGCGAAATCGCAGCAGAATCCGTCGACGCAGTGGCCGGAGATGCACTGGCGATCGCGAGCGCACTCGGCGCCGTTGGCGAGTCGATCGAGGCACAGACCCGACCCGGGCGGTGCGCCGCCGGATCCGGCGGACGCGCCGCCTGCACCAGCGCCGCCCGATCCAGCGGACGCGCCGACTGCACCAGCGCCGCCCGATCCGGCGGACGCGCCGCCAGCGCCCGCGCCACCCGATCCAGCGGATGCGCCGACTGCACCAGCGCCACCCGACCCAGCGGATGCGCCCCCTGCGCCACCTGCACCTCCGCCGCCTCCAGCGGATGCGCCGCCTGCACCAGCGCCACCCGATCCAGCGGATGCGCCGCCCGCACCGCCCGACCCAGCGGACGCGCCGCCTGCGCCGCCTGCGCCCGCGCCGCCACCACCCGTCCCGGAGGATGCACCTCCGGCGCCGCCGGCCTCGCCGCAGGCGTCCGGATCGCCGACGCCGACGTCGCACCAACCGCTCTCGTCACAGCCGCAGTCGTCAAGGCAATAGAGAATGCACCTGTTGTTGCTGCCGCAGCGGCCCGGCTTGCAGTCCTTGGTGGATTCATGAGCCAGCGCGTGCCCCAGGCCATCGCAGCGGTTGTGCACTTCGATCTGGTTGACGCAGACGATCGGGAGCTCCGTGTCGAGCTTCGCAGGACCACAGGTGCCATCGCTGCCCGTCCCCTTGCCCGACGCCGTGCACGAGAAGCACTCCTGATCGCACGCCTCGTTGCAGCAGACGTTCTCCGTATCGGAGCAATGCCCCGATGCACACTCCTGATCGTGCGCGCACGCCTCGCCGTTCGCCTTGATGAGCAGCTGCGCGCTGGCGAGCGGCTGCGTGCTCGTCGCCCCGATGCCGCCCGCGACGAGCACCGCCCGGCCTGCGACGCGGTCCGTGCCGGCGTTGACGACGACGGCGACGTGCTCACGACGAGCCTCCTGTGCAAGCGAACCGGCAGGCAGGCTGAGGGGGCTGAACTTCCTGGTCAGCGGATCGTAGATGGCGGCGCTCGAGAGCGAGGTCGTGCCGTCGAACCCGCCGGCGATGAGGACGTCGCCCGTCGGCAGCAGGCTCGCCGTGTGGTTGGCGCGCGCGTTCGCCATGGAGATCGGCGTCGGCTGCAGCTCGAAGCCCCGCTTCGTCGGATCGGTCACGCCGTCGTGGTAGATGTCGATGGTGCGGACGTAGGCGCCCGCAGAGACCCGGGTGGTACCTCCGACGAGGATCACCTCGCCTGAATCGAGCGACGTCGCCGTCTGACCGCCCAGCGCCTCCGTGCGGTCGATGAGCGTCGCCGTGTGGAAGCCGCGGAGGGCGCTCATCTGCGCCGTCATCGGGGTCGCGGAGGGCGAGAGGACGGAGATCGGCCGGAAAACGCCCTCGTCCTCGTGGAAGATCTCGGCCGAGGTGAGCGCTGCGCCCGAGAGGACGAAGCCGCCTGCGACGAGCACATTCCCCTTCTTCAGGCGGACCGCCGTGTGGGCGTGGCGCGAGGTCGCCATGCTGCCCACGGCGGCGAGCGTGCTCGTGACGGGCGCTCCGCCGTTCGGTCCGAAGGAGCTGAACGTGTAGAGGGAAGCGGTGCTCGTGGGCTGGTTGAGCGGATCCGCGAGGCCGCCCGCGACCAGGACCTCGCCAGGAACGAGGAGGGTGGCCGAGTGATTGAACCGGCCCAGCGAGGCCCCCGCGTCCCTGACGAACTGGCCGGTGGCCGGGTTGTAGACCTCGATGGCGGCGACCGGCGTGCCGCTCGTGCGCTGGCTGCTGCCGCCCACGACGACGACCGCCGGCGGCGGAGGCGCAGGATCCGACGGCGCGGCCGGGGCGAGCTTCGTGACCGCCGTGGCGGTGTGGGCGCCGCGCGCGACGTCCATCGCGTCGGTGCTCGCGAACGTGCGGTCGAGCGGGAAGTACAGCTCCGCCGTCGCCAGCGCGCCCCCGGACGCGTCGAACCCGCCCGCGAAGAGCACGGGGCTCGCAGGGTTCGCCGGGTCGATCACGGTGGCGGTGTGACGGGCGCGCGGCGTGATCATCTGGTTCGTCGTGGCGATCCACTGCGGGTCGAGGAGCGCCGGGTACTGAACGCCGGCGGGCTGCCATCCGACGATCACCGTGCACGCCGGCGCGCCCGGCGGGGTGACCGGCCGGCCCCACGGGGCGCGAGGGCTCGTGTCGACGGCGCAGCCCTCGACGGAGAGCGAGGCCGGAAGGCGCGCGCCGGTCGCGTCGACGAGGTAGGGGGGCGCGACGCGCAGGCGGGGCGAGCCGCCGGCGTCGAGGAACTCGAGCGTACGCTCCACGAGGCGGAGGCCCGAGGCGGCGGTGACATCGACCCGGTAGCGGAGCTCCTTGCGCGCTGGCTCCTGCTCGAAGACGACGAAGTCCTCGGTGCCGTTCGGGAGGACGCGGTGCAGGACGTCGCGTGCGCCGCCTTCGGCGCGCAGCGCGCCTGCGTAGAGGACGAGGCCGCTGTCGACCGCCGCCGGCACGTCGGCGGCGTCGACGAGGGAGAAGGCGATCGAGACGCGAGACGCGCCATCGGCGAGGCGCACCGGACCGGCGGCGCGCGCCGGGAGCTCGACGGACGCCGCGGCCCCCTCCGGGGCTGCCGCGCGCAGGGCGCCGGCCGGGGTCGGCGCGACGATCTTGACGGGGCTCGCCGCGATGGCGTCGGCGAAGCGCGCGCGGATCGCGGCGATGCGGGCGCGCGCTCCGGGCGGCGCAGCCTGGGGTGACGCGGCGCCGGGCTGGGGGGAGCGGCGCGAGGCGCCCTCGTCGGAGCAGCCAAGGACCTGGGGGAGAATGGCGCACGCAGAGAGCAGCGCAGCCGTTCGCAGCCTGAAGCCGAGTCGCAGCACGCGGTGGTTTCGCAAGGGTCGTTCCGTGGTCGGCGCGGCGCGCGCGACGTGAGGGGGCGGATCTGGGCCATCCTAACAGAAGGCGGCCCGCAGCCGAACAGCGAGGCGGCGCGGCGCGTCGCCAGAGCGGCGCGGCGCTCCTCCGACGTGGCGTCCGACAGGGGACGCGGCGGCGGGCCATCGCCGCTCCCTTGGGCGCGCGGCCGAGGAAAACCTCCCCAGGAGGAGGGCGAAACTGGGTAGGCTTACGGGGGCGCTGTCGCGTACGGCGCGATCTGTCTGGAGGAGCCGCGATGACTTTCCCCGCCTTGCCCTGGATGTCCCGCCACCTCGCGCACGCCGGCGCCGCGCGACGCGGGATCTTGCCGCTGCTCGCGGGCCTGCTCGCGCTCGTGGCGCTCGCGCCCCGGCCGGCGAGCGCGACGCTGTGGGACACGGACAACGACGAGGTCGCGAACGCCGTCGACAACTGCCCTGGGGTCAGCAACCGAAGCCAGTACGACGGCGATGGCGACGGTCTGGGCGACGCCTGCGACGATGACGACGACAACGACGGCATCTCGGATGACGCGGATCTCGACGACGACAACGACGGGCTAGCGGACACTGCCGACAAGTGTCCGACGATTCCCACGCCCATGGCAGCGGATCCAGACGCTGACAGCGATAACGACGGCGTGCCGAACGTCTGCGACAACTGCGACACGGACCGCAACGAGGATCAGCTCGACAGCGATAGCGACGGGCGCGGGAACATCTGCGAGACCGACAACGACGCGGATGGCGACACCGACTTCAACGACAATTGCCTCAACGTCTCGAACGCCGACCAGCGCAATGCCGATGGCGACAACTACGGCGACGTCTGCGACAACTGCCCTGGTGCATCCAACAACGATCAGCGGGACAGAGACAACGATGGCGTCGGAGACGACTGCGATAACTGCGCAAACGCACCGAACACCGATCAGCACAACCCTGACGGCGACCTCTTCGGCGACGTGTGCGACAACTGTCCTGACGCGGCCAATACCAACCAGAATGACAGGGATCATGACGGGATCGGCGACGCGTGCGACAACTGCCCGGACTCGGCGACGACGAACCAGGCTGACGGCGATGGCGACGGGGTCGGCGACGCGTGCGACAACTGCCCGGACACGCCCAACCGCGGCCAGGAAGACGTGGATCACGACGGGGTCGGCGACGCGTGCGACAACTGCCGAGACCGCGCGAACACGGACCAGGCGAACAGGGACGGCGACACGGTCGGCGACGCGTGCGACAACTGCCCTGGCTCGCGCAACGACGACCAGGTTGACGACGACCGTGACGGGACGGGCGACGCGTGCGACAACTGCCTGGGCCGCCAGAACGATCAGCAAAACGAGGACGGCGACGCCTTCGGAAACGCGTGCGACCTCTGCCCGTACGTGGCAACCCTGACCCAGGTCGACACCGACGGCGACGGCTTCGGTGACGCGTGCGACAACTGCCCACGCCTCATCACCGCGAACCAGGCCGATGGCGACGGGGACAATGTCGGCAACGCGTGCGACAATTGCCCTGAGGTCGCCAACGCCGACCAGATCGACAGCGACGGCGACGGCCTCGGCAACGCGTGCGACAACTGCGCCAGCATCGCCAACGCCGGCCAGCTCGACGATGATCACGATGGGGTCGGCAACGTCTGCGACAATTGCCCCTCGACGCCGAACAGGCCGAGCGGGACGAACGCGCAGGACGACAGCGATGGGGACCGGATAGGCGACGCGTGCGACAACTGCCCGACCACGGCGAACGCGAGCCAGACGAACACCGACGCTGCCACCGGCGACACGCTGGGCGACGCGTGCGATGACGACGACGACGCCGACGGCGTGCCCGACACCGCCGACAACTGCCCGACCGAGCCGAACACGAGCCAGCGCAACACGGACCGGAACCTGCCCGGCGGCGACGCGCTGGGCGACGCGTGCGACAACGACGACGACGCCGACGGCGTACCCGACGCCACCGACAACTGTCCGCTCCAGCGCAACCTCGATCAGACGAACACGGACGAGGACCTGACCGACGGCGACGGGTTCGGCGACGCGTGCGATGACGACGACGACGCCGACGGCGTGCCCGATGTGAACGACAATTGCGTCACGACGCCGAACAGCGCCCAGGCCAACACCGATCTGCACCTGCCCGGCGGCGACGCGCTGGGCGACGCATGCGACACCGACGACGACGCCGACGGCGTACCCGACGCCGCCGACAACTGCCAGTTCGCACCGAACAGCACGCAGATCAACACCGACCAGAGCCTCGCCGGTGGCGACGCGCTGGGCGACGCGTGCGACACCGACGACGACGCCGACGGCGTGCCCGACGCCACCGACAACTGCATCACCACCCCGAACCCGGGGCAGGAGAACAACCCGAAGAACGGGCCCGAAGACGCGCTTGGCGACGCGTGCGACGATGACGACGACAACGATCGCGTCCTCGACGTCGACGACAACTGCCAGTACGACATCAACACCAACCAGGTCAACACCGACCGCGCCCATGGCGATGGCGATGACGCCGGCGACGTCTGCGACGACGACGACGACGACGATCTCCTCACGGACGCGGAGGAGGCGGCGCTCCGGACCGATCCGACGAGCGTCGACTCCGACGGCGACACCATCGGGGACTTCGAGGAGGTGTTGAACCGCGACAATCCCGCCGATCCGGTCAACAACACCGACGATGACGCGTTCATCGACGCCGTGGACCCTGACAGCGACGGCGACGAGGTGCTCGACTCCGAAGAGGCCGGGGATGCTCTGCTGAACACGCCGGCAGTCGACACAGACGGCGATGGGACGCCGGACTACCGGGACACCGACTCGGACGACGATGGCGTGCTCGACGGCGACGACAACTGCCGCCTCATGCAGAACCCGCCGCCTGCGCCGGGCGAGCCGCAGGTCGACACCGATGGCGACGGCAAGGGCGACGTGTGCGACGGCGACTCGGACAACGACGGCAAGCTCGACGTCGACGACAACTGCCCGAGCGTGGCGAACGCCGGGCAGGAGGACGCCGACCGCGACGGCACCGGCGACGCGTGTGATCCAGACGGCGATCCGGACGCCGACGGGGTGATCAACGACGACGACAACTGCGATTTCGCGGCGAACCCGCCGCCTGCGCCGGGCGAGCCGCAGTCCGACCTCGACAACGACGGCCTCGGCGATCCCTGCGATGATGACGCCGACGGCGACTCGATAGCGAACGCGGACGACAATTGCCCGCTGATCGTGAATGCCCAGCAGGAAGACGCCGACGGCGACCGCCACGGCGACGTCTGCGACAATTGCCCGCTCCTCGCGAACCCTGGGCAGGAAGACACGAACGGCGATGATCTCGGCGATGCCTGCGATCCCGACGGCGACGGTGAGGTGACCGAGACCGACAACTGCCCGAGCGTGGCGAACCCCGAGCAGACCGACACGGACAAGGACGGCGTGGGCGATGCTTGCGAGACGCCGGATACGACCAGCGGCGGCGGCGGAGGGGCCGGGGGAGCGGGCGGCGCTGGCGGCATGGGCGGCGCCGGCGGTGAGGCCGTGACGACGACGACGGCGACGAGCGGCGGCGGGACGTCGCCCGATTTCCAAGGCGGCTGCGACTGCCGCATGGGACGTACGCCGATGCCCCGGGAGGCGTGGGGGATGCTGCTGATCCTCGCCGCCGTGCTCCGGCGGGGAGGCCGGCGGCAGCCGCGACGGGCGGCGTGATTCCACGCCGCGGAAACTGGGCTCTGGCGATCAGCTGAGATATACGCCCGGCGAGGCGCGGCGGCTCCTCGTCGACGCAGCCGTCCGATATCGTCAATCTTGGTTAGCGAGGCGCAGCTCCGTGTGATACGGGCTCAGCCGCCATTCAGGCGAATGAGGCGTACGAAAGTACGCCGCAGCCGCCCAACGAGGCGGATGAGCCCGCAGCGCACGAAGATGCGCCCCGTTAACTACGGAGCTTCAAGGAGGACCCTCATGCAGGCATCTCGGTGGATCGCGGTGTGGATGGCGATGGGCGCATTCGTCATCGCCGGTACGGGCGCGGGATGCGGCGATGACGAGACCACGGGGGGCGCGACGACCTCGAGCTCGACGACGACCACCACCACGGGTGACGGCAGCACGAGCAGCGCGGGAACAGGCGGCTCCGGCGGCGCGGGAACAGGCGGCTCCGGCGGCGCGGGAACAGGCGGCTCCGGCGGCACGGGAACGGGCGGCTCCGGCGGTGCGGAAACAGGCGGCGCGGGAGCGGGCGGCTCCGGCGGCGCCGGCGGCACATCGGCCGAGAGCTTCAACTTCACCCTCCGCGGCACCGGTTACGTTCCCGCCTACACCGCTGGCGACATGGTCTACGTGGCCGTCGTCGCCGCCGGGGACGCCGCGCCGGCCCTGAGCGCTTCGGACGCGATCGAGGCCGACGGCACGTTCACCGTGACGGGGCAGATACCCGGCGACAAAGCGTACAAGATGCACTGGTACGTGGACCTTTCCCAGAATGGGACTTGCGACGCAGCTCCCACGGATCACGTCTGGACACAGGACATCCCCACCGTCACGGCGGATATCACGCGCAGCGTCGTACCCAACAGCGCCTTCGGCGACTGTCCGTGAGGCGCCGCGCGCGGCGATCCCATAGCCGTTGAATCTCCCTGGCGCGTCGCGCGCCCTCTGCGCACCGTCGTCCCGTGGCCACCCCGGTGGCAAAGTCAAACGCGGCGAGAGCGCGGGGCGCTGACCGCCACCTGGACCTCGCCCAGGATCGCCGCGGCCAGGGAAGGCGGATGTTGCCCGCCGCCTCACCCGCCCGCTATCGTGCCCGGCCGATGAGGCCTTCCTCCGTCGCAGCAGTCGCGTCCACGGCCGTCCTCATGACGCTCGCCGGCGCCTCGCGCGGTCAATCCACCGGCGGGTTCTCCCTCGACCGGTTCGAGCCGGCGCCCGCTGGAGACGCCTTCTTCGGCGTGCCCTCTCCGGCCGCTCCCGGCCACCTCGCGCCGCGCGCGTACGTGATGCTCGATTACGCCCACCGCCCCATCCACACCAGCGGCGACACCCCCGTCGACCTCGTCTCCTCGCAGACGTTCCTCCGCCTCGACGCCTCGCTCGCGCTGTGGGATCGCCTGCTGCTCTCGATCGACGCCCCCCTCGCCGTCGCGCAAGGGGGCGACGATCCAGGCATCCCCGGCGTCGAGTTCACCGAGCTGACGGCCCCCGAGCTCGGCGACCTCCGCTTCGGCGCGCGCCTCCGCGTGCTCGGGAAAGACGCAGGCCCGTTCCAGCTCGGCATCGGCGGCTACCTGTTCGCGCCCACCGGCTCGCCGGCGCAGTACACCGGCGACGCCGAGGCCCGCGGCGCCGTCCACGCGAGCCTCGGCGGGCGCGTCGGCTCGGCGGAGTCGTCGCTCGGCTTCCTGTGGAGCGCGAGCGGCGGCGTCGAGCTCGGTGGCGGCCCCAACCGGCCGCAGCGGCTCACGTTCGGCGGCGCCGCGGGGCTCCTGATCGGCGGCGATCTCCTCCAGCTCGGCGCCGAGGCGTACGGCGGGGCGCCGCTCGGCGAGGAGCTCCTGCTCTCGAGCACGCCGGTGCAGCGCGACCAGGCGAGCGTCAACGCCGAGCTGCTCTTCGGCGCCAAGCTGCGCGTCCTCGACGGCCTCACGTTCGGCGCCGCGGTCGGGCCGGGCCTGACGAACGCCATCGGCACACCGCCGGTCCGCGCGGTCGGCATGGTCGGCTGGACGCCGCTGCCGAAGCCGGCCCCGGAGCGCGCTCAGACCGCCGCCGTCGCGGGCGACAAGGACGACGACGGCATCAACGACGACATCGACGCCTGCCCCGACGTGAAGGGCGATCCGTCGCCCGATCGCGCGAAGGACGGATGTCCTCCGGCGGATCGCGACGGGGACACGGTGCTCGACATCGACGACGCGTGCCCGACCACCCCGGGCGCCCGCAGCGCCGACGCCACGCAGAACGGCTGCCCCGAAGACTCGGACGACGATGGCTTCCACGACGGCATCGACGCCTGCCCCACCGTGCGCGGCGGGGCGAGCGACGACCCGAAGAAGGTCGGCTGCCCTGGCGACGCGGACGGCGATGGCATCGCCGACGCCTCGGACGCCTGCCCCAAGGTCAAGGGACCGGCGAACCGGGACCCGAAGCAGAACGGCTGCCCCGACGATCCGGATGGAGACGGCGTCCGCGGCGCCGCGGACGCCTGCCCGAACGAGCGGGGGCCCTCCGACCCCGATCCACGACAGAACGGCTGCCCCAGGTTCGTTCGCGTCAACACCGACGAGATCAAGACGTCCAAGCCGGTGCAGTTCGTCGTCTACGGCAAGACGCGCACGGAGACGGTCGATCCCATCTCCGACGAGATCCTGTACGAGGTGCGCGACGCCATCCAGCAGAGCCCGGACATCGAGCTCATCGAGGTGCAAGGCCACACCGACGACAACGGGACCGAGGAGTACAACCTCCGCCTGTCGCAGCAGCGCGCGGACGCGGTCCTCTCGTGGCTCGTGGCCGCCGGGGTGCCCCGGGAGAAGCTCGTCGCCAAGGGCTACGGCTTCGAGCAGCCGCTCGGGGACAACCGCGTCAAGACAGGGCGCCAGAAGAACCGCCGCGTGCAGTTCGTGATCGTCAAGCGCAAGGGAAAGCCCTAGCGGGCAAGCGGCGGCGGGCGGCGGTGTGGTGCAACGACCACGACAACGAGCGACACAACGCCCAAGACACCACAAATCCCGACAGCCGCCCAGACGCGCAGACGCCGATACCTCGCAGTCCAGGGCGATCGCAGCGTCGCGGCACGTCATGCTGCGCCGCGCCCGCAGGCGCCTCCGCCATCACCCGACCCCCGGCCGTGACCGTTCCCTGACGGCCATGGACGGGCGCGTGTGTCACCTTATCGAATGCTCCATACGGTGGCGATCTCAGATATCCATCTTTGCGAGCTCGAGCCGGGTGACGGCCTGTGGATGCGCTACCGCCAGGCTCCTTACTCCCCCGACAGCGAGGTCGCGGCGATGCTGGACGCGCTCCGGGACGAGATGAGGCAGGGCACGGCGCGCGGCGCCGGGCGCGATGAGCTCACGCTCGTGCTCAACGGCGACGTCTTCGACTTCGATGCGCCGCGCGTGATCGATCAGCAGAGCGTCTTTCACGATCTCCCCCGCAGCGCCGAGCACGCGGTCCCTGCGATGGCGGCGATCCTCGCGGATCACCCGGTGTTCATCGAGGCGCTCGGCCGCGTCGTCGCGGACGGGCACACCGTCGTGTTCATCTCCGGCAACCACGACGTCCAGCTCACGTTGCCCGAGGTGCGCGACCTGGTCCGGGCCCGCGTCGTCGAGGCGGCGCTCGCGGCGCTGGGCGACGCGTCGCTCTCCGGCGCCCCGCACGCGCGCGCGGCGCTGGGCGCGCGCGTCGTGTTTCGCGCGTGGTTCCACAAGACGCCCGACGGCATCATCGTGGAGCACGGCAACCAGTACGACGCCTATTGCAGCTACCGGTACCCCATGGTCCCGTTCGGGCGGAAACCGGGCGAGATCCAGCCCACCATGGGCTCGCTCGTGTGCCGGCTGCTCGTGTCGCGGATGGGCTACTTCAACCCGCACGTGGACTCCTCGTTCATGCTGTCCGCGTTCGGGTACCTCGCGCACTGGGCGCGTTACTACATGTTCTCCGGCCGCTCGCTCGCGGGGGCGTGGGCGCTCGGCGCGCTCCGCACGCTCGTCGAGCTCGTGCGCCGGCGCGAGCCGGAGCGGCGCGCTCGCCTGCGCGAGAGCCTCGCCGCCGCGGCGCAGGAGACGGGCGCCCCGCTCCGCGCCGTGGCCCGTCACGCCCGCCTGTTCGCGCCCCCGGCCGAGGATCGGCTGGGGCTCGTCGCGCGCGAGCTGTGGCTCGATCGGGCCGCGCTGGGGCTGCTCGCGGTCGCGGTGGCGCTCGTGTGGCTGCTGCTCGCCCCGCTCTGGCTCGCGCCGGCGGCGCTCGTCGCGCCGGCGGCGCTCATCGTCTATGAGCGCCTCGTGCCGAAGCTCCCGCTCGACGCGACGTGGCAGCGCGTCAGTCGCGCCGCGCGCCAGGTCGCCCGCGCCCATCGCGCCAGAGCGGTCGTCTTCGGTCACACGCACACGCCCGAGGGCACCTGGGAGGGCGGGCTGTTCTTCGGCAACACCGGCTCATGGTCCGCCGCCTTCGAGGACGTGGCCTGCACGAAGCCGGTCTTCGCCGCGCGCCCCCTGGTCTGGCTGAGATCCGAGCCGGGGGCGGGCAGCGCCGCGCGCCTCTCGGGAGGCCTCGTGACCTGGAAGAACGGCCGCTTCGAGGCCCTCGCGGCCAGCGTACCGCCCCCTGCCGGGCAGCGCAGCGAGCCGCAGGGCGCCCATCCGGCTCTCCAGTCGCCCGCGACCGCTGCGCTGCGCACCTGACGCGCGTAACGCGGATGACGCACGCGCCCAAGCAGGCCGGCGCTCTTCGCCCGAATTGAGCGCCTTCCTGACTTGCGCGAGGCGTCCCGCCGCTGGATGCTCCGGGCATCGACACGCGTCCCGCTGACGAGGAAGCTCTGTGAACCCCCCGCTCCATATCGAAGCCGCCGGTGAAAGCGACGTTGGCCACCAGCGCGAGCACAACGAGGACAGCTTCGCGGTCGATCTGGATCTCGGCCTCTTCGTCGTCGCGGACGGCATCGGCGGCGCCGCCGGTGGGGAGGTCGCGTCGCGGATGGCGGTCGACATCGTGCGCTCGTACTGCAAGGACGGCGAGGGCGAGATCACCCAGCCGACGGGGTACGACGAGGAGGTGACGCCCCTCGAGCTGCGCCTGGTCTCGTCCATCTGGCGCGCCAACGAGCGCATCTTCGAGGTCGGGCAGCGCGACCCGCTCTGCTACGGCATGGGGACGACGTTCGCGGGCGTCTACGTCGACGGGAGCTCGGCGTGCATCGCGCACGTCGGCGACAGCCGCGTCTACCGCTACCGAAAGCACAGGCTGGAGCGGCTGACCGAGGATCACTCGCTCTGGAACGAGCACCTGCACAGCGGCGAGCAGCTGCCGGACGATGTGGATCCTCTGCTCGCCCGCAACGTCGTGACGCGCGCGCTCGGGATGGGGAAGACCGTCGACGTGGCCACGCGCGTCGAGCGGCCCGAGGCCGGAGATCTGCTGCTGATCTGCTCCGACGGGCTCTCCGGCCCGGTCTCCGAGCCGGAGATCGCCGAGCTGCTCGCGCAGGAGAGCGACCTCGCCGCGACGGCGCGGTCCCTCATCGACCGCGCCAACCAGCACGGCGGCCCCGACAACGTCACGTGCGTGCTCGTGCGGTGGAACGCCGGCGGCTGACGCGGCAGACAGCGCCGCGCCAGAGCGGGATGCAGGCTCGTGTGAACCGGGCTCAGCCGCCGGGCAAGCGAGTGAGGCGCGCGAAGGTAGGCCTCGACGAGCCGAACGACGGGGATGAGCCCGCAGCGCACGACGATGCGCCCTGCTCTACGGGAGCGTCTTGAGCCGGAGCAGATCGGCGGACCTCGTCATGTCGCTGGCGAGCGTGCCCGGGGTCGCGTCGTCGCTCTCGTGCTCCACGAGCGAGAACAGCCTCCCGAACGGCGTCGCGAGCTGCTCGTCGGTCGGCTCCGCCTCGCTCCACCCCTCCGGAAGCGGCGGCAGCGCGTCGCCTTCGATCGCGTCGTACGCGCTCGACAGCCGCTCGAAGCCGTCGAGCACCGCCTTGTCGACCTCCGCGCCTTCGGCGCCCTTGGTCAGGATCCACGGCTGGAAGGCCTCGTAGGTCGCCACGCCGGCCGCGACGTTCGCGCGCATGTCGGCGAGCGTGTACTGCGCGTAGCGCGACTCCTCCTCTCCGGTCGCCGCCTTGCTTGTCTTCTCCACCTGCTCCGCGATCGAGGCGATGACCCCGCGGTAGGCCGACGGCGCGTCGAGCGCCAGCGAGCGGAAATCCGATTGCATCTTCGCCGCGTCGGCCGCGAGGCGCGCGCAGAGCTCGTCCTTGAACGAGGCGGCCTCGGCCTCGGTGGCAGGGAAGGCGGCCTCGCTGTAGTTGTCGAGCTCGGACTCGAAGGCGAGGACGGGCTCCGGGATCGCGTCGGCCCAGAGGATGCGCTCGATGGCGTGCACGCCGGTCACCCCCTCACCGTCGAAGAGGTCGTCGTCGGCCTCGACCTCGATGAACGCGTCGTAGCGGGCATCCGTCGAGTAGTCGAGATCCGGAAAGACGACCGCGATGGCTCCTTCGATGCTCTCGTAGGCTTGCCGTGCCTTCTTCCACTCGGCCTTCATGGCATCGACGGCCTCCTTGTCGCTCGTCGCGCTCCACCCGTCGGCATCTGGCGCGGGCGCGGCCGCCTGAAGCGCAGCCGTGGCGGCGGCGAACTGGTCGATGTTGCCCTGGATGAAGGTCTTCACGTCGGACACGGCCTGCTGCTCGTACTCCGCGTCGGTGAGCAGCGTCTCGTTGTCGCTTCCACACGCAGGAAGCGAGAGGGCGGCGGCGGCGATGGCCAGACCGGACCGCAAGCGGGCGGGGATGTGCATGATGTTCGAGCTCCTTGTCACCGCTCGCGCGGGGCGAGCGCGCGATGTGGATTGGTGCGCGTGCGTCGCGGTGGACGTCGATCAGAGCGAGCGCACGAAGTCGATGAGCGCCCCGCGATCCTCGTAGGAGAGCGCGCGGAACGCGGCGACCGAAGCCGCGGCCTCCGAGCCGGGGCCGTCGTGGAGCAAGATGGCCTGCTCGATGGTCCTGGCGCGGCCGTCGTGGAGGTACGCGGTGCTGTGGCGCACGCCGATGAGCGGCGCCGTCCGCCAGGCGACGGAGCTGGCCGACTCGTCGGCCAGCCCGTCGGCGAGATCGGGGCCGAGGTCGTGCAGGAGGAAATCCGTGTAGACGGGAGCGTCGATGTCCGCGAGCTGCGCGATCGGGTAATCGGCGCGCGTCCTCAGCGAGGGGACATGGCAAGCGGCGCAGTCGGCCTCGACGAAGAGCGCCTGGCCGCGCGCGTCGGCGGGCGCGCGCCTCGGGATCTCGAGCAAGCGCATGTAGTCGGCGACGGCGTTCACCGTGTCGATGACCACGTCCTCGCCCGGCTTGGCGTCGTCCGTGAGCCCGTCCGGGTTCGGCAGCTCGTCCGGCCGGAGCGGCGAGGTGATGCCCATGTCGCCCTGGTAGGCGTCGGCCGTGAAGTCGTCGAGCGTGGCGACGCGCGCCTTGAACCCGAAGCGGCCGATGAGGTTCTCGTCGCCCTCGACGAAGGCGCTGAACGACTCGTCCCCGCTCTTCTTCGAGTGGAACACCACGCGGTTGATGCGCCCGTGGATGGCGTCGCCGCGCGCGGCCTGCTCGGCCGCGACCCGCTCGATCTCGGCGTCGTCGACCGCCTCCATGTAGCCGCGCCCGAACACCGGCGGGCCGAGGCGCTTCGAGACCTTGATCGTCGCCTCGCTCTCGGGCTCCGAGAGCGTCGTCGCCCCCCCGACGGCGTAGGGCCGCAACGTGTGGCCGTAGGGGAGCCCCCCCTGATCCGCCGCCGGCGTCACGCCGTCGTCCTCGACGAGCGCCATCTTCTGGACCGCGCCCGGGCCGCGCGAGGCGCCGTCGTGGCAGCCGGCGCACGCCGCGCGGATGTAGAGCGGCCCGAGGCCGTCGCGCTCGCGAAAGACGAAATCGAAGAGCGCGTCGCCGTCCTTGAACCGAGCCACCTGCTCCGCAGAAGCGTCGTGCAGCGGGACGTCGGTGAGGTCATCGCCGATCAGCTCGATGCCAGCCAGAGGATCGTCGGGGGCGGGCTCCGAACCGCAACCCATGTTGAAGACCAGCGGGAGCGCGAGAAACAGGGCAAATCGTGACATGTCGTCGCCCGGAACCGTAGCCGTAAATGAAAGTCAGTGTCAATAACCACGGCGGCGCGCTCGCCGTGCTGGTGTGCAGGATCGCGCACGGGCGGATCCCTCCTCCTTGCGAAGCGTGGCGGAGGCTCGGGCGTTACATTGCCCGAGCCGGCGCGGACGGGCTCACGCTGGAGGGCAGCGGATGAAGCAGCGAGATGACGAGCGGCGCGCGGCCTTGAAGGCCCTCCGGGACGGATTGCGGGAGATCGAGCGGAACGAGGAGCGCCGCGCGGCGCACAAGGAGCTCAGCGCCAGCTGGCTCCGGTACATGGGTCCCGGCTATGGCAACGACGTCTGCTCGATGTGCGGCGCGCTGCTCGAGCGGGGCACGGCCTACATGCACTGCGCGCCCTGCCTGGCGACGCGCGGGATCGACGAGCAGGCGCTGCTCGGCGTGTGCGCGCAGGCGATGGCGGAGGACTGGCCGTTCGAGGATCGCCGGCTCGACGGCGGGCGCTGGGCGCGCGCGCTGATCGCATTCTGGCGGAACCACGTCGATCCGATGGAGTCGAAGGCGATCCCGTACCGGAACAACACGCTCCAGTCTGCCTTCTACTACATGAAGCGGCGCCTCGCAGAGGCGGGGGTCGCGGAGATCTGGACCGTGCCTGACGAGAGCCAGCGCGGGCTCGATCCTGCGATGGTCGTGCGGGCCCGCAGCGGGGCGCTGGCGATCGGCGTCGCCACCCAGCGGCGCATCGCGACGGCCGACGATGGCGCGCGCGGCGCGCACATCGCGCTGTTCGACGAGTTCCTCCGCCTCGCGGGCGCGCGGGAGGGCTTCCTGGTGGTCGAGAAGCTGAGCCGACGCGCGCGGCGCGACACGCCCGTTCGGGAGATCGCGGTGACCACCGCGGAGGGAAGGCGCGTGACGCAGCTCCGCTGCATGCAGGAGGATCGGAGCTGGCCCGCGCCGGCGGCGCCGGGTTAGCGCGGGCCTCACGCCGCGTTACTGCCTGAATTGCTCCTCGATATCGTAGATCTCCGCCGCCACGCCGTCGGCGCCGTCATACGTCCGGCTGGCCCCGCGCCCTCCGATCCCGGCCTCACCGATCTCGATGGTCGTGTTCGTGAGCGAAGGCTTGAAGCCCACGTACGCGACGGCGATCGAGTGGCCGCCGAGCCCGCCGCCGCCGCGGCCGCCATGACCGCCCCGGCCACCACGACCGCCGGGGCAGGCGGCGTTCAGCCCCGTGGCCTCGCCTCGGGTCCCGGCTGCCCCGTGGTCGCCGCCCTCGCCGCCCGCCTGGCCCTCACCCCCGGCGCCGCCATTGCCGCCGCGACCGGTCTTCAGGACCACGTCGTTCAAGTCGACGACCGCGCTCCCCACGAAGAGGGCGATGCTCACCCCGCCGGCGCCTCCGCCGCGGCCGCCGAGCCCCCCGCACCCGCCCGCGCCCCCGGAGCCGCCGCCGGCGCCGGCCGCAGAGGCCTCGAATGGACACATCTGCGCGCCGGTGCCGCCCTTCGCGCCGCCGCCTCCTCCGCCGCCCTGGCCCCGCGCGCCCGGCGCTCCGTCGCCGGCGAGCGGACCGGTATACCCATCCAGGAACAGATCACCGAAGCCCGTCGCACCGGCGCCCGGACTCCCGTCGACCCCGTCCGCGCCATCCTGCCCCGCGGTGCAGCGCCGGGTGCTGGTCTCGCCCTTGCCGCCGTTCATCACAGTGGTCGGAACCCCGCTGGTTCCATCACCCCCGGACGCCAAGCCACCCGTCCCGCCCGTGCCGCCGCGCGAGTCGTCCGACCGATCGTCGGGCGTACCGCAGCTGTTGTTCACGGGGAGTCCGCCGGAGACCGTCGTGGCCGAGCACGCGGCGTTGCCGAAGTTGCCGATCATCCCCTTCTCGGCAGCGCCGTCCACGAACGCCCCATCGCTCGCCCCCGGCGCCCCGTCGCCCGCCTCGAGGATGCACCGCGTGAAATCGACAGGGACCCCGGAGCTGTTCGCGGCGATCGCCGATCTGCCTGCCAGCTCGGTGTGGGTCGCCGGGATCGAGCGCGCGATCACGTGGAGATCCTCGATCACCGCCACGCCGTCGCCATTGTCGAACGAGAGCGGCGTCTCGCCCTCGGGAGCGGTGAGGGTGGTCTTCTGCTTGTCGCCTGTCCAGCGCCAGCCGTTGTCGCAGTCGAGCCCGCCGAAGAGCGCGTGTCCTCCCGGCACGATCACCGCCTCATCGAACGTCTGGGCGCATATATAGATGCGCCTTCCCCTGTCCGGGGAGAGCTGGAGCGCCTTCGAGATCGTCTTCAGGGGCGCCGTCGAGGTCCCCGCGTTGCTGTCGTGCCCCAGGGTGCTCGAGACCCACACCCCGCAGTCCGAGGGGACCTTCGCGTGCTTGCTCGGAGTGCAGGCCTCGTCGGACACCTCGTCTTCGATGTCTCCGATCCCGATGATATCTGCTGGCTCCTCGAAGCAGCCGCTCAGCGCCATCGCGACCGGAATGAACCCCACTACCCGTGCATCAACCTTGAATCGAATCCTCATACTATTCCTATTCCGGTCAGCCCTGCGCGTTTTCCAAGCAAAGCGACCTGCGCGTGCCGCCGGGCGCGATCGCTACGCCTGACCGGTCCCGTGCGCGCTCGCCGGGGGGCGCCGCCCGGATGGAGGAGGGGCCGCCGGAGTGGTGAGCGCGGGGAGCGCGTGAGCACGCAACCGCCCCGCGCTGCCGGCGCAGGGCGCGTCGGCCCAGTTGCCCATCGCCGGGTATTCCGTGCGAACATCCGCCCATGAGCGCGAACCTGAGGGACCTCGTGCGCGAGCTGATCGAGGGCGGCGGCGGCGAGCCGATCGAAGGCGGTCGCTTCCTGCCGCTCGTCACGCTGGAGTCCGGCGCCCGGGTGGGGCTGGACGGCTCGGGCGCCTGGATCTTCGCGCCCGAAGGCGGCGGGGCGGCTCAGGTCATCGCGCCGGAGCGCGGGCGGGCCTTCTTCGAGGTGCTGGAAACGAAGCGGGACGACTTCGACGCGAGCATCGAGGCGGCGGCGACGGCCGCGGGCCTGCCCCCCGAGGAGGTGGCCTTCTCGTTCCCGGCGGCGGACGTCGTCCGCGCGGTGCTCGCGAGGGGCCTGCCGAGCATGACGCGGCTCGCGCTCTCGTGGCTCCGGTTGACGGAGGTGCGCGCGCTCCGCGCCGAGATCATGGCCGTCTCGCGCGACCCGACGATGCCCGTGCCCGTCCGGGACCTGGCGGAGCGGCTCACCGTCCCCGAGTGAGCCCGCGCCGCGCGGCCGGGCCCCTGCCCGGAGGCGGGGCCGGCGCGGGGAGGGGGGTCAGACGGTCGCGAACGCGTCGGCCGGGATGTCGAGCGCGGACGAGTCCTCGCGCCCGAGGATCTCGGCGGAGAGCTTCGCGTGCGGCAGCACGTTGGCCGCGAAGTAGAGGGCAGCGTGCTTCTTGCCCTCGTAGAAGGCGCGGTCCTTCGCGCCGGCGTCGCCGGCCGGGAGGCCCTCCATCGCCTTGAGCGCGATGACCGCGCCGTCGAGCAGGAGCCAGCCGATCGCGAGCTCGCTCATCATCTCGAGGAAGCGGTTCGCCGCGAGCGGCACCATCGGCATCTTGCCCATCTGGAACCACGAGAGCAGCCGCATCGCGGTGCCGGCGACGGCCTCGTGCGCCTCGCGGAGCTCCTTGATGCTCGCGGCGAGGACGGGGTGCTTCTCGTTGGCCTTCACGAACTCGGCCACGTCGTTCAGGAAGGCCTGCAGGTTGACCCCGCCGCCCTGGCCGAGCTTCCGCCCGACCAGGTCCATCGCCTGGATGTGGTTCGTGCCCTCGTAGATCGAGAAGACCTTCGCGTCGCGGCAGTACTGCTCGACCGGGTAATCCTTCGTGTACCCGGCGCCGCCGAAGGTCTGGATCGCCGTCTCGCAGACGCGGAACGCCTGGTCGGACGAGTAGGCCTTCACGAGCGGCACGAGCAGGTCGACCTGGCCCTGGTTGTAGGCGGCCGCGCGGTCGTCCTTGCCCTGGTAGACGGCGACGGCGTCCTGGTGGCGCGCGAGCTTGATGATGAGCGCGCGGATGCCCTCCACGCGGCTCTTCATGTCGAGCAGCATCCGCCGCACGTCCGGGTGATCGATGACCGGCACGCGCGGCGCGGTCGCGTCCTTCCACTGGAGGATCGACGAGCCCTGCTTGCGATCCTTCGCGTACTCGAGCGCGTTCAGGTACGCCGAGGACGCGACCGACACGCCCTGCAGGCCCACGGAGATGCGCGCGCCGTTCATCATCCGGAACATCTGCGGCATGCCCTGGTGCTCGACGGTGCCGACGAGCTCCCCGAGGCACGCGTCGCTCTCGCCGAAGTTGAGCACGCACGTCGACGACCCGTTGATGCCCATCTTGTGCTCGATGTTGCCGACGACGACGTCGTTCGACCCGCCGAGCGAGCCGTCGTCGTTCACCCGGATCTTGGGCACGACGAAGAGGCTGAGCCCCTTCGTGCCGGGGGGCGCGCCCTCGACGCGGGCGAGCACGAGGTGCACGACGTTCTCGGTGAGGTCCTGATCGCCGCCGGAGATGAAGATCTTCGTGCCGCGGATGAGGTACTTGCCGTCCTTCTGCTTCACCGCGCTCGTCCGCGAGGAGCCGACGTCCGACCCGGCCTGGGGCTCGGTCAGGCACATCGTCCCGCTCCACTGCCCGCCGTACATCCGCTTCAAGAAGAGGTCGCGCTGCCTCGGCGTCCCGAAGTGCTCGATCACCTCGGCCGCGCCGTACGTCAGCCCGGGATACATGTTGAGCGCCGCGTTGGCGCCGCAGAGGAACTCCTCCACCACCGTGTAGAGCGTGAAGGGACCGCCCTGGCCGTCGTAGGTGGGCGAGACCGAGACCGACTTCCACCCGGCCTCATACAGCTTGTCCCACGCGTCCTTGAACCCCGGCGGGGTCTTGACCTGCCCCCCCTCGATGCGACAGCCGACCCGATCGCCGACCGCGTTGAGCGGGCCGAAGACATCGCACGCGAACTTGTACGCCTCGTCGACGACCATCCCGACCTCGTCTCGCCCCCACGCGTCGTAGGGCGCGCTGCCGAGCAGCTCGTCCAGGCGGAATTGCTCGAAGAGGAGGAAGCGGATCTCGCGGAGGTCGGCCTTGTAACGGTTCTGGTGGGTTTGAGCGTTCGACATGGGAGACCTCCTCGTTGCCGCGGCAGGGAGGCGCTGGCAGCCGGTTCCCTTCCCGGTCTTCCGCGCAGCTGCGGCACAGTTCTGCATTCGCCTAGCATGTCGCCGCGGCGCGTCAACAACCGTCCGCAACATGTGGGGAATCTCGTGGAGATCCGTGAAGATCGGGGCATCCGAGGCGGGTCCTCGGCGGGGCTGCCGCGCCGGGATCCATGGCGTTGAACTGGCGAGCGGCGCGGCGTAGGCTCGCTCGCGCTCGACCATGTCCGACCCGGCTTACATCACGCCCAGCGGGGCCAGGAGGCTGTCCGAAGAGCTCGCGCGGCTCCGCTCCGTGGAGCGGCCTCGCATCGTCCAGGAGGTCGCCGACGCGGCGGCGCAGGGCGATCGCTCCGAGAACGCCGAGTACATCTACGGCAAGAAGAAGCTGCGCGAGATCGACCGGCGGATGCACTACCTGACCAAGCGGCTGGAGAAGGCCGTCGTGGTCGATCCGTCCGAGCAGCGCGGCGACAAGGTCTTCTTCGGCGCGACGGTCGAGATCGAGGACGAGGACGGCGCGCGCCGCACGTACCAGATCGTGGGCGAGGACGAGATCGACAGCGCGGCAGGGCGCATCAGCTGGCGCTCTCCGGTCGGTCGATCGCTCCTCGGCAAGCGCGCGGGGGACGTGATCACGGTGCGCCGCCCGGCGGGCGAGGCGGAGATGGAGCTCATCTCGGTGCGTTACGGCTGAGCGCCGCGCTGGCGCCAGGGCCGGAGAAGGAGACGGGAATCGGCATGAGGATCTTGCACACGATGCTTCGGGTCGGCGATCTCGAGCGCTCGATCGGCTTCTACAGGGACGTGCTCGGGATGGAGCTCCTGTCGCGGCAGGACTACCCGGAGGGCAAGTTCACGCTCTGCTTCCTCGGCTACGGGAAGAACCCCGAGCACGCCGAGCTCGAGCTCACGTACAACTGGGGCGTGGACAAGTACGAGCTCGGCACGGCGTACGGGCACATCGCGCTCGGGGTCGACGACATCCGCGGGGCCTGCGACCGCATCCGGGCGGCGGGCGGGAAGATCACGCGCGAGCCGGGCCCGATGAAGCACGGCAAGACCGTGATCGCGTTCGTCGAGGATCCGGACGGCTACAAGGTCGAGCTCATCGAGGAGTCGAGCCGGAGCCGGTAGCCGGAGCTCGAGGCCGGCAGATCGAGGTCGTCGAGGCGCGTCGACGCAGGGGAGGGCGCGGAGCGGCCGGAGGCCCAGAGGAGCCTCCGCGCTGCCCGCGCCTCGTCGCTGCTGCGCGCTCGCTTCGAGTCCGCGAGGCGCGGACGATCAGGCGCTCACGACCGGCGCGGCGTCGTTCGCCGGCTCGGGGGACGAGAGCTCGCCGCCCTCTGCCGCGGACGCCTCCTCGTCGGGCGCCTTGGCCGGCGCCTCGGACGATGCGCTGCTCGCGGCCGCCGCGGCCTTCTCGGCGTTCGGGCGTCGGCCGCGCGGCTTCTGCAGCAGCGACGGGGCGAGATCGCCGTCGCCGCCCTCGTGCCAGCGCAGGTACGCGACGGCGCGGCGGCACTCCTCGTACGCCTTCGCGACCAGCGAGATCGCGCGGGCGCGGCGATCGCCGGCGTCGGTGATCTTCGGCGCCGCGGACGTGCCCTTGCCGGGCTTCGCGGCGAGCGCGGCGAGGAGGCGCACGCCGAGATCCGCTGCGCGCTCGAGCTCCTCGTCCTCGACCGCCGTCTTGGCGCGGACCTTGTCCCAGGAGCCGCGGAAGAGCTCGGCCAGGGCGATGAGATCGCTCGCAAGATCCGCGTGTCCCTTGCCCTTGCGGATGTCGGCGACGCGCTGCTTGTCGAGGAGGTTCCTGTGACCGAGCGCCTCGGCGGCGACGAGGAGCGCCTCGCGCAGCGTGCCGGCCTCTTCGGTGAGCTTCTTCGTGTCGAGCTCGCTCGCGGGCGTGCTGTAGAGCAGATCGGCGTACCAGGCCGCGAGGGCGTAGTCCTCGAGCTCGTCCAGCATCGCGATCGGGTGGTTCGGTAGATCCCGGACGATCTCGTCGCGGAGCTCGCGCAGGTGGGGCAGGGCGGAGAGCACGGAGCTCACGGCCCTGGGGACCTCGACGTAGACGGTCACGAGATCGTCGGGGCCGAGCTCGAGGAGCTTCGGCTCAACGCGGCCGTACGCAGCGAGCGCGGCGGCCGGCGAGGACGGGAGAACGGGAGCAGGTGCTGCTTTCGGGGGTCTCGCCATACAGGTGTCTCCAGCGGAGGGCGCGCACACTGCCAGACGGACGCGCGAAGGGAAAGGGGGACCGCGCGATTGCCGCCGGAGGCTCGGCCGGAGGGCGCCCTGGCGCGAACAGACTCTCCGGCCGGGCGCGCTGTGCTCTGGTAGATTGCGGCGCGAGGACTCACGACATCATGTACGCGATTGCGATCATTCGTTACAGGCGACCGCTCGACGAGGTGCTCCCGGCCGTCGACGCCCACCGCGCCTATCTGAAGGGGCTCATCGAGCAGGGACTCGTGCTCGCGTCAGGGCCGCTCGATCCCCGCTACGGCGGCGCGCTCCTGCTCCGGGTGCCCGACGAGGCGGCCGGGGCGACGCTGGATCGGATCCGGGACGGCGATCCCTTCACGGAGAAGGGGCTGGCGCAGTACGAGCTCTTGCCGTGGGCGCCGGTGTTCGGAAAGGAGGAGCTCGACCGGGCCTTCGCCCCGAAGCCCTGAAGGGGGCGCCGGGCTGTTCATCGCCCCGGCGCCGTCCGCGCGGCCGCAGCGCGCCGCGCGCTACGGCGTGTCGAACGAGAGCACGCCCGCGTCGTCCGTCGTGGTGCGCCCGCCCGGCGTGATGCGCATCGCGAGCTCCGGCTCCCGGGAGACGACGGCCACGTCGTAGCCGGTCTTCGGCAGGAGGCCGGTGATCACATGCCTGCGCGTCGCGCGAGGCACCTGATAGGACAGCGGCGCCGAGCTCGGTTGCGGGTCCGAGCGCAGATCCGAGCGGAAGAGGACGACCGTGCCTGCCACGAGCGCGCCGTCGAAGCCGGAGCCCTGCGCGCTGTCGATCCGCGTCGCCGTATCCATCGCCGCGCCCGCGTCGGCCCCTTGGAGCACGTGCAGGAAGCGGACGTCCGTCGGAGCGGTCGGATCCTCCACGACGAGGCGGTGGGTCGTCGGCTCCATGGCCGCCGGCTTGTCGACGTTCTCGATCGGCACGGCCGTCATGCGGGCGTTCCGCGGCAAGAGGCTCTGGATGAACAGCGTCTGCCCCCGCGGGGTCACGGAGCTGGCCGTCCGGCCGGCGATCCGCGGCGCCGAGGTGGTCATCAGGTTGAACCGCTTGAACCGGCCGGCGGTGCGCGACGTCGCGCGGTCGTAGAGGACCACGTGATCCGGCTGCAGCCAGACGACCGACCGGCTCGCGTGGACCATGTCGCGGGCGGCGTCCGTCGGCGCCCAGACGTTCTCGCGGGTGTTGTACAGATCCGTCGCTATCCCCTCGGCGAACACGTAGCCGGCGCCCCGGGTCATGCGGGTGATCGGATCGCCGGCGGCGCGCCCCTCGCGCCACTGGCCGCCTCGCGCGACGATCTCCTTCTCGAACCAGCGAATGTTCGACGGCTTGTCGTTCTGCAGGGAGAGGGTGTTGTGGTAATCGGTCGTGGACCCGATCAGGTTGTTCGAGTAACTCGTGTGCTCCTTCGTCAGCCACTCTCCCTTCCGGTAGAGCTCGATCTGATTGCAATCGCCGATCTGGTGGTTGATGGTGACCCAGCCGCACCGCCAGGTGAACCACGTCGCGCCCGCCGTCCAGTCCGAGCGCGCGCGGAGGGAGCCGCGCCCCGGCGCCCGCTCGAAGAAGGCAGTGGGCATCGCCGGGCGAGGATCCGGCGGGAGCGGCGCGGCCGGGTCGAAGAGCATGAAGCTCAGGATCGCCCGGCTCGGGGCGGGTGAGCCCCAGATCTTGGACGTGCGCGCGTAGAGCTCGGGCGCGCCGCCCGCGATCGTGTTGGCCACGATCCAGCGCGACCTCTGCAAGCGCGCCGTGTTGCCCGTGAGCTGGTCGTAGACGCCCAGCGAGCCGAACAGCTCCGCGAAGCGCGGCTCGACCCAGCCCTGCAGCGTGTCGCCGTAGTTCGCCACCTCGTAGACCGGCCCGAGGTCGCTCCTCGACGGGTAGGTGATCGGGCCCGGCGCGATCGAGTGCAGGAACCCGTCCGTGAAGCGGTCCCAGGTTCCGCTGCGCAGCAGCCCGATCTGAGGTCCTGACTGGGCCTGGGCGCCGTAGCCGGCCGTATAGAGCCCGAGCAGCGCCTGGTGGAGGGTCGCGACGCCGCCGCTGCCGTAGAGAAAGCCCTCCACGGGCATGCCGCCGCTGGCCACGCCGAGCCCGTCGGACGGGACCCCGAGCTGCTTGGCCGCGGTCTCGGAGGCCTCGAAGACGGCGAAGGCCTGGTAGAGCCACGCCCCGGTCGCGTCCGCGCGGTAGCTGCGCAGCGTGTTGCCGAGCGCCCCCGCCGGCGCGCTCGGATCGAGCGGAGGGTCGTCCGCGTCGTCCATCGAGAGCGACATCAGCGTGACGCTGCGCAGATGGCCGAGATAGTAATTGTTCGCAGCCCACCTGAGCTGGAGCGGATCGCGGAGGAGCGCCGGATCGTTCATGACGCCGACCGGGTGGGGGTGCTCGTTGCCCGCCGTCGAGGCGTGGAGGTTGTCGTCAATCCACCTGAGAAAGACCTGCCGTATCTTGGCCTTGTCCCCGGCGGAGAGCACCGGACGGCCGCCGCTGTCGGTCGCGCCGTAGATCCAGTCGACCGTCAGCGGGAAGCCTTCACCCCACCAGCGCGAGCGGTCGCCGGTCGCGAACCCCGGGCGGCGGAAGGGCTGGCCGTCGGCCCTGCCCTTGCTCGCCTCCTCGATGGCATGCATCAGGAGGTTGCGCGCCCTGACAGCGTGGGTGGGGCGGGCCGCTGCGTCGGGATCGATGAGCGACATGAACGCGAAAAACTCGGCATACGCCTCGGTCGGATACTGCTCGTAGGCGTTGGTGCCGCCGTCCGGCCACGTCGGGTTTGGCCGGCCATTCGGATAGAACCGGCCTTCGTAAGCTGCGATCGCGCCCCGAAGCGCGGGCACCATGGCTTCCGTGTACATGCGGTTTCGGCCGTCCGCGGCCCACCCGCGCAGCCTGGGGAGGTGTTCGTTCGTGAGCCAGAGTCGCGGGTGACCGGCGACAGGCTGCGCGGCGGCGCGCCCCTGCGCCCCGACAAGGCCCAGAGAGAGCACCGCGGCGGTGAGGATGTGGTGAATCGGTCGCATGCTGGTTCTCGGTATCGCTGGGCGCGAACAGCCGCGCCGGCCAGCGTTGACCCACGCTGAACAGCACGCGTCGTGCCGAGTATCTGCGTGCGCGCCGCGCGTCGCCAAGGAAGGAGCAGTGCGCGTCCGTGTCACATGGCCAACATCGACGGCGCCGCCGAGCGGCTCGCGCGCGGCGACCTCATCAGCCCTCGGGCCGAGACGCGCGCATCATCCCTGTGGTCGAGCGGCGGAGGACGGCGCCGCGCACCTCGCGTCGGTGGTAATGTTGCATACCATTCATCTGATAAGGAGACGCCATCCCGGATGAGGTGGCGCTCGCGCATCGTGGGGCAGGACGGCGACGACGTCGAGCGGCGTAGAGCGACGTAGAAATAGCGAGCGCAATCGAAATATCGAGCGGGGTGAGCCCTCGCCTCCGCGCCCCTCCGCGGCCCCGGAAGGCGCGGACACCTCGGAACCTCGGAGGACACGCGCACGGCGGACCGAGGGCACATGACGCGAATCCGCCACACCTCCGCGCGGATCTGTCGCTATACTCGGCGAAGATAGGAGCGCTCCGCAGTATGCCGACGCCAGACTCCTCCCAGTTCCTTGGCGATCCTCGGATCCTCCGCGAGGGGAACCTCGTGAAGGGCACCCTGATCAGCTCCCGCGCCGAGGCCCTGAGGCAGAGCTATGGCGAGCGGGTCGTGGCGGATCTGAGCCGCCAGCTCTCGCCGCAGGCGGCCCGCTACCTCGACGATCCGCCGATGCCGCTGGCCTGGCACGACATGGCGCCGCTCCTCGAGATCGACTGCGCGCTCCTGCATGGGCTCTTCGGCGGCAGGATGGAGAAGATGCGCTTCTTCGGCGCGGAGATCGCCCGGAAGGACCTGACGACGACCTACAAGACGATGGCGGCGGTGGGCTCGCCGTCGGTACTCTTCAAGCGCTTCGGCCTAGTGTACAAGACCTATTTCAGGTACGGCGACTTCAGCGCGACGGCCATCAGCGACGCCGCGGGGAGGGCCACCCTCTCGGGCGGCGGTCTGCCGCTCTACATGTGCAGCCATGGTATCTCGGGCTGGGTCGAGGCGGGCCTCGCGCTCCTCGGCAGCCGGCGCAGCTCGGTCGAGCATACGTCCTGCAGGCACCGCGGCGCGCCGCGGTGCACCTGGTCGATCTCGTGGTGATCGGCCCTTGGCTCTGCTGCGGGAAGTCGGCCGGGGAAGCGAACCGCCAAGCCGCCAAGGGCGCCAACAAAACCGGGGAATAGGGGGGATGCCCGGACGGCCCCTTTTCCCCTCTCCCCTTGGCGTCCTTGGCGGCTTGGCGGTTTTTCTGCTGATCCGGGGCAAATTCCCGCAGTAGAGCTACGCGGCGGCCCGCCCGTCGTCCCCGAACGCCGCGCGCGCGAGCAGCCGCCGCAGCGCCTCGGCGCTCTCCTCCCACGACGGCGGCGCCGCCTCGGCGAACGCGTCCTCGTCCCAGGCGCGCGCGAGCGCCTCGCGGAGCGCCCGGCCGAGCGCCCCCGCATCGCGCGGCGGGACGAGCAAGCCGGTGCGCCCCGGCGTCACCACGTCCGGGATGCCCCCGACGCGCGTGGCCACCACAGGACGCGCGGCCGCGAGCGCCTCGAGCACCACGTTCGGGGTTCCCTCCGCCCAGCTCGGAAGCACCAGCAGATCCGTCGCGGCCATGTGGCGGGCAACCGCGGAGAGCGGCCGCGCCCCGACGGCGAGGATCCGGCCGCGCCCCTCGCGCAGATCGGCCGGCGCGCGCTCGCGATCGCGCCGCGCGGCGGCCTGCTCGACCGCAGCCCGCTCCGGGCCGTCGCCGACGATCACGAGATGGACAGGCTCGCTGCCGTCGCTGCCGAGCGCCTCGAACGCGCGCAGCAGCTCGTGGATCCCTTTCTCCCGGCTGACGTGCCCGACGAAGGTGACGATGCGCCCGTGCGCCGGGAGCCCGAGCTCGCGCCGGGCCGCGCCCCGGTCGGCAGGGCGGAAGAGCGCGCGATCGACCCCGTTGCGGACGAGGACCGCGCGTTCCTTCGGCGCGCCGAGCGCCACGAGCGCCTCGACCATCGGCCGGCTCACGCCGATCGCGCAGGCGGCGGACCGGAGCGCGCTGCCGACGAGCGGCCGCACCGAGCGCCAGCGGGCCACGACGTTCACGTCCGTGCCGTGGGCCTTCACAGCGTAAGGGAGGCCGAGCATCCGGGCGAGCAGCGCCGCGGCGCAGGCGTCGGGGTAGAGCCACGCCCCCAGCACGACATCGAACCGCCCCCGCAGCCGCGGGATGTACGGCAGGAGCCCCGCCAGGTAGAGCGGCGCGTTCACGGGCGCCAGCACCCGACCCGCCCCCGGGAGGTACGGCGCGCGCGCGTGGACCACCGGGACGCCATCGATCTCGTCGCGCGCAGGCACCGCCACCAGCCGGCCCGGACGCGTGCGCTCGCCCAGGAGCGATACGCCCGGGTGGTACGGGATCGCCGCGAGCACCTCCACCGCACAGCGGCGTGACAGCGCCGCGAGCTGCTGCCGCTGGAATGCGCACGACAGCGGCTCAACCCGGTTCGGAAAGATGCGCGTCACCCAGAGGACGCGCGGCTGCCTCAGCCAGCCCGCCTCCTTCATGCCCACGTTCACGCCAGGCTTCATGGTGTAACATTTGTTACATTCCATCGGTCCGCCCTCAGCGGGGCAGCGATGGACTCCGAGGTACGTCCTGCCCTGTCGGCGCACGTCCACACCGCGAGCGCGCGCCTCGCACGACCTGGCCCGCTCTCCGGAGCGTCCCTGGCAGCGCCGCGCAAGCCCGGCGCGGCGCGCTCCCGTGAGACGCGCATGCCGAGGCCAGATTTGTAATGTTGCAAACATCATCGAACGTGGGACGCTCCGGGCGCCGGGCGTGCCTGCCGGGGAGGGGAGGGGCGGCCGATTCGGGTCGCTTCGTGCCGCGGGGCTTGCCGCTCGACAGCGAGGGGGCGCGTGTTCTCGTTCGTCTTGCCGATGTGGGACTCCGACGTGACGGCACGGGCGGCGGTGGAGCAGAGCGTGGCGTCGAACGTCGGGGACGTGGGCTCGGGAGCGCTGATGGCTGGCGTCGTGGGCTCGCTCGAGGGCTCTCTCCGGGGCGAGGTGTCGCGTTATGGACTGAGCGTCGATGGGAGCTACGAGCGGGTGTTTCAGGTCTCGCTCGACTCGGCTCGACTCACGCCCTCCGACAGCGCCTCGGCGCGGCTCGGCGGGGGAGCGGGCTGGGCGCTCTCGCCGCTCGCGGACCTCTCCATGGCTGCGGCCGGCTACCTCGCGACCCGCCTCGGCGTGCGCGCCGATGACGCGCTCGCCGCGCGCGATCCCTTCCTGTCCGGCGATCGCCTGCAATACACGCTCTCCGCCGGGCCGGCCCTCTCCATCACGGCGTCGCGGCGGTCCTCGGTGCGCCTCGGCGCCGGCTACGAGCAGGCGGGCGCGCTCTCGGCCGACGACCCTGCCGCGGTCGGGATCGACGCGCACACGGGGCGCGCCGAGGTGAGCACCTCGTTCGACCTCGGCGCGCTGGACACGCTGACACCCGAGCTCCGGTACGAGGTCACCCAGTACCGTCACGCGCTGCTCGACACCGATCTCACGCGCGGCGCGGCCCGCGTCCACGCCGGCGCCGCGCTCCTCTCCGAGTCCCACGAGCTCACGCGGAACGTCTCGACGCGCGTCGCCGGCGGCGTGACCGTCGCGAGCCCGCCGCCCGTGCTGTCGTCGCGCGACGCGGTGATCGCGCCGGCGGCGCGGATCGGGCTCACCTATGTCGAGCAGCGCTATCGGCTGACAGCAGGCTACGCCTATGCCTACACGTCGCTCGGGCCGAGGATCGGATTCGGGCACGAGCACGAGGCGTCCCTCGAAGCGAGCTTTCGGCCCGCCCGGGGCGGCGCGACCCGCGACCTCATCGTCACCGGAGTCGCCCGCTTCTCGATCGGCAGCGCCCCCGTCGCCGCCAATCCGCCGCTCCACCTCACCCCCGGCGCGCCGGCGCCCTCCAGGGAAGGGTCGCTGTCCACGACCACGGCGCTCGCCGGCGCGCAGATCTCCTATCCCCTCTGGCGCGGGATCGCGCTGAGCGGCGGCGTCGATCTCGAGTACATGCGCGCCGCGCTCGATCCGGCGCCGAGCACAGGCGAGGCCGGCGGCTCGCTGAGGAGCATCGTCAGCGCCGGGATCTCGGGGACGCTCTCGACGGATCGACACCGGACGCTCCGCCGCGATCCCGACGGCGCATGGGACGACGAGCGCCGCAGCGCGATGATCCAGGGGATGCCCTCGGGCCGCTGGCAGGCGCCCGAGCCAGGCCGCGAGCTCGACGATGGCGGCGACGCTTCCGGCGAGACCCCAGGCGCCTCCGGCGAGACCCAGCCCGCGCGCGCCGCGCAAGCCGGCCCGCGCGCGACGCGCGACGCGCGATAACCCCCCTCGACACGCCAATCGCTCTCCCGGCCGGGAGCGGCGCGACGGCTCAGCCGCCGGAGAGCCGCCGAGACTACAGCGCGCCGAGCGGCGCACCCCTGACGTGGCGCGCAGCGGCTCAGCCTCGGTCCACGTGACGCAGCGGCTCAGCCTCGGTCCACGTGACGCTAAGGACTCGACGTATGCAATCCGTCGACGGCGTTACTCGTGCCGCGACTCCCCACGACAGCCCGCACGTCATCGGCGCAATCCGGCCGCGAAATCGCCAATTTCGCCGGGCCCGGCCCCGCGTGCGGCGGATCAGTCCGCCGTCGTGAAATGAGATTCGTCGGAGGCATCTGGCGATCTGCCCCGGTCTGCTCTAGTGTGGGTTCAACTACAACCGTATGTGCCCCGTCAGAGGCGACGCGCCGTGACGTGCGACCGCCCGGGGCCGACGAGTGGAGGGACGATGCTGGAGCTGTTCCGGTCGCCGCGCCGGGCCATGGTGTGGTTTGTCGAGGCCAGCTTGCTCTCGCTCCTGGTGTGCTGCGCGCCGGGCGTGCTCGTGGGCTGGGAGCACACGCTCGATGGGGAGCGCTTCGGACGGACGGCGAGCATCTCGTTGGTGGCGCTGGCGTCGCTCTATTATCACGGCCTGTACGGGCCCGAGCCTCCCAGGGCGCGGGCGCTGGTCCTGACGACGTTCCGGGCGCTCGGCCTGGCGGCGGCGGTGCTGTGGCTCGCGTTCTGGCTCGTGCCGGACGCGCAGATCAGCGATCGGGTGATCCTGACGTCGCTCGGGGCGGCGGCGCTCGTGCTCCCCGCGTGGCGCGCGGCGTGTGATCGGGTGATGAGGAGCGAGAGCTTCTCGAAGCTCGCGGTCGTGCTGGGCTCGGGCGAGCTCGCCCGCTCGTGCGCGGCCCTCATCCGGAAGGATGGACAGGTCCTCGGGCTGCGCCTCGCCGGCCGGCTCGTCCGCGACGAGGAGCCGATCGACGAGGTCGAGATCGCGGGGAGGTACCGAGACCTCCGGCGCCTCGTCGAGCAGCGCGGCGTCGGGGCGGTGATCGTGGCGACGTCCGAGCGCCGCGCCGCCTTCCCGCTGGAAGAGCTGCTCGATCTGAAGCTCCGCGGCGTCGAGATCGAGGAGGGCATGGATTTCTACGAGCGGGTGACCGGCAAGATCTGCGTGCGCGAGCTGAAGCCGAGCCAGATCATCTTCTCTCACGGGTTCAACGTGCGGCGGCGGACGCTTTTGGCGAAGCGGATCTTCGACGTCGTGTGCGCGACCGCCGGGCTCGTCCTCGCGCTGCCGCTGATGGCGCTCACGGCCGCCCTGGTGAAGCTCGACTCCAGGGGGCCGGCGCTCTATTCGCAGATCCGGACAGGCGCTCTCGGGAAGCCGTTCAGGATCCACAAGTTCCGCTCGATGAGGACCGACGCCGAGAAGGACGGGGCGGCGTGGGCCACCGAGAACGATCCGCGCGTGACCCGCGTCGGGCGGTTCATCCGGAAGACGCGGCTCGACGAGCTGCCGCAGCTCTGGAACGTGCTGGTCGGCGAGATGAGCATGGTGGGGCCGCGGCCGGAGCGCCCCGAGTTCATCGACGCTCTGGAGAAGCAAATCCCCTTCTTCCGGCAGCGGCTCTTCGTGAAGCCGGGAGTGACGGGACACGCACAGGTGCGCTGCCGTTACGGCGCGTCCGCCGAGGACGCGCTGGAGAAGCTCCAGTATGATCTCTACTATATGAAGAGCTTCTCGCTCTGGTTCGATATCTCCATCCTCATCGACACCGTGAAGGTCGTGCTCTGGCGCATCGGCGCACGGTGAAATGATCCGGCTGCCGCGCCGTGCAATGGCTGCGCTCTTTAACGCCGGGCCCGGTGGCGCGCCCTCTGCAGAGCACGCGCCAGAGATCGGCGGGCGTCGGTCTCCGGGGGGATTCGGCGATGAAGACGTGGAGATGGGCGAGCGTCGTGAGCTCGGTGCTTCTGGTGCAGGGCTGTGCGGAGCTCGACCCGGCGCCGGGAGAGAGCGTCGCCGTCGCGGAGAGCAGCCTGAACGTCTCGACCTTCCGCTTCATGGAAGGCGGAGAGTTGCCCTATGTGCTCGGCTTCTCGCCCGAGACCGGCCAGATCCTCGGCGGCGCGCACCAGCTCCTCATCCCTCGAACCGGCGGCCGCGAGGCGATCGACGGCGCCAACCTGCCCTCGCAGCTGCACCCCGACCTCCGGGGCTCCCTGCTCCAGCTCAACTCGACGCTCCGGGAAGGCGAGGCGCAGTCGACCGCGTTCGCCTCGAACTGGTGGCCGCAGCGGCAGAACGGGATCGCCGATCGCTGGAACTCGGCCAACAAGAACTACTCCGATCGGACCTCCGACCCGGACAACCTCTCTCCCGCCGAGAAATACGATGTCCTCTTCCACCCGGGGCAGATGGAGAGGCTCGGGGGCATCGCCGCGTGGAGCATGGACGACCTCAGGCGGCCTCCGTACCTGCGCAATCCTCCCTATATCCAGCCGGCGGTGGTCGTGGCCGGCCCGGTCACGCGCTGGGAGCTACAGCATCACGGGCTCTACCAGGGTGTCTATCCGGAGTACTGGTGGGGGCATTGCAACGGGTGGTCGGCCTATGTCGCCGCCGAGGGGGCCGGGCCGCGCCGCGACGTCCGGGTGAAGCTCTCCGGCTCGACCGTGACCGAGTGCGCCGCGGCGGAGACCGGCTGCGTGCTGTTCCGCATGGCAGACATCGAGGCGCTCATGAGCGAGCTCTACTTCAGCGACTCGGTGACCTTCTCGGGGCGCCGCTGCGAGACGCGGGCGGATCGGACGATGCGCGACGTCTACGGCAGGCCCGTCGACCCCGCCTGCCGCGACCTCAACCCGGCCACGATGCACGTGGCCATGACCGGGCTGCTCGCGGTCGGAGCCAAGCCGCTCCACGGCGACTCGACCGAGCGACAGAAGCTCATGTTCATCGTCGACCACACCTGGGACGTCGAGGTGTGGAGCTTCCCCGTCAAGCAGTTCTCGATCGATGTCATCGAGGAGGTGGACGCCCAGCAGGCCGCGCGGCTCCTGTGCGGCGGCGCGTACATGGGCGCCGACTGCTACAATTACCGGTTCAACCCGAGCGCGACGCGCTTCGTCCGCGTCGCCGCGCGCTTCTGGATGATCTCCGATTCGGTCACCGGCGAGACGCTGCTCACGCCGCCCGAGCAGCGCACCGTCCCGCTCTCCGTGTCGGAGCTGCACTATGTGCTCGAGCTCGACGACAACCTCACCATCCTGGGCGGCGAGTGGATCAAGAACCCCTCGATCGTCAACGGGATCAACGGCAAGGAGCTCCACCCGGATTATCTCTGGATCCCGGTGCGGGCCCAGGGCACGGGCGAGGACGCCGACGATCTCGGGGGCAGCGAGGACAACCCCTACATCTCGTACGCGAAGGTCAAGGCGTTGCTCACGCTCTCGCGGCGGGACGACTGAGGCGCAGCGCCTTACGCGCCACGCCAGAAGCGCCCGGTCCCGCCAGGAGCGGCGGGCGACCGCGGACGGCGGCGCGGCGGAGATTCAAGAAGCGTTGGCGGGGTGGACGGGACTCGAACCCGCGGCCTCCGGCGTGACAGGCCGGCGTTATAACCAACTTAACTACCACCCCAGACGTCAGCGATACGATCGCTCGGCGAGCGCCGAGCCTGCTTGGCTTTCCTTCCCATGAGCAAGCTCGCCACGAGCCAGACCTCCTCGCCTGGCCTGCACCGAGCGATGCAAGCCAACCGAGGGAGGCTCAGGCGAGCATCGGCTCAGATGACAGGGAAGAAAGCTGGCGGGGTGGACGGGACTCGAACCCGCGGCCTCCGGCGTGACAGGCCGGCGTTATAACCAACTTAACTACCACCCCAGACTGACATCACTACAGATCACCCAGGCCCCTAAACCCAGGAAGTGGGCGGGACAGGGGTCGAACCTGCGACCATCGGCTTGTAAGGCCGACGCTCTGCCGCTGAGCTACCCGCCCCGTCGGAGAGGTGCGCGACTGTACTCGCCGAACGGAGTCCGTCAAGATTTATTTCTCGCGGCCTCCGTCCCTGGCTGATCGAGCCCGCGCCTGCCCCTGGATCTCCTTGGCTTTCGCCACGCGCCGCGCGCCTGCCGCGCGCCCGTCGCCACGCTCGCGATCCGCGTCCAGGCCTCGCGTCGCTCGTTTGCTGCGATGGCAAGCGCCGTCACGAACGCCGAACGGACGTGCGAACAGAGCTGCTGAACCGTGTGACAACCTGATTCATCGATACACTTCTGGCGCAAAATTCCCGTGTGTCCGCGCTACGCTGTGCGTCAGCGGCGCCAGCCGCGCGTAGGCGTAGTGGGAGGAGCAAGCAACGTATGGCGGAGAAGATCGGCATCCTCGTCGGCTGGGAACAGTCGTTCCCTCAGGCGTTCCTCGAGAGGTGCAACAAGGTGCCCGGCGTCCGGGCGGAGATCGCGAAGCTCGGCGGGACGCCCGAGCGGTTCGAGAGCCCGTACCGGGTGCTCATCGACCGGATCAGCCAGGAGGTGAAGCACTACCGCTTCTACCTGAAGGCCGCCGCGCTCGGCGGGGCGTTCGTGATCAACGACCCGTTCTGGTGGAGCGCGGACGACAAGTTCTTCGGCTACTCGCTGGCGTCGCAGATCGGCATCGCGACGCCGCGCACCGTCATGCTGCCCCAGCGCGACTACATCCCGGCGATCGTCAAGGAGCGCAGCCTCCGCAACCTCGAGTATCCGCTCAACTGGGAGGCGATCGTCGACTATGTGCGCTTCCCGGCCATCCTCAAGCCCGCGGACGGCGGCGGGTGGAAGGACGTGTCGGTGGTGCGGAGCCAGGAGGAGCTGCTCGCCGCCTACAACGCCTCGGGGCAGAACGTCATGACCCTGCAGGAGTTCATCGACTTCGACGACTACGTCCGCTGCATCTGCGTCGGCAAGGATCGCGTCCTCCCGATCCAGTACGACCCCAGGGCGATCGGCCCCACGGGGCTCCGCGGCTGCTACGTGCAGCACGACAGCGAGCGGTGGCTCCCGAAGGCGCTGCACGACCGCGTCATCGAGGACGCGATCAAGATCAACAAGGCGCTCGGCTACGACATGAACTCGATCGAGTTCGCGATCCGCGACGGCGTCCCGTACGCGATCGATTTCACGAACCCGGCGCCGGACATGCACATCGAGCACCTGCGGGAGCGGTACTTCAACATCGCCGTCGACTGGATGGTCGCGTTCGCCGTGGAGTGCTCGCGGGGCGACCGGCGGACGCGGGACGGCTACGCGTGGTCGAGGCTCGTCCGGCCCTCCGTGGGCAAAGTTCGGCTCGGGGCCTCGTCATGACCGACGTCGAGGGGCTCCTCGACGGCCAGTTCACGCTGGGCATCGAGGAGGAGTTCCAGATCGTCGACGCGGAGACGCGCGAGCTGCGGTCGTACGTGAGCCAGCTGCTCGAGGGGGGGCCGGGCCACGAGCTGCTGCGCGGCCGGGCCCGCCCCGAGATGCACCAGTCGGTCGTGGAGACGGGCACGGGCGTCTGCCGGGACATCCGGCAGGCGAGGGGAGAGCTCGCCGAGCTGCGCGGCAGCCTGAACACGCTCGCGCGGCGAGGGGGGATGCGGATCGTCGCGGCCGGGACGCACCCGTTCAGCGACTGGAAGAAGCAGGACATCACCGACGGCGAGCGCTACCGGTGCATCGTGGAGGACCTGCAGGACGTCGCCCGCGCCAACCTCATCTTCGGGCTGCACGTCCACGTCGGCGTCAAGGACCGCGAGGTGGCGATGGCCCTCGCGAACCAGATCCGCTACTTCCTGCCGCACATCCTCGCGCTCTCCACGAGCTCGCCGTTCTGGCTCGGCCGCCCCTCGGGGCTGAAGAGCACGCGCAGCGAGATCTTCAAGCGCTTCCCGCGTACCGGGATCCCGGGGCCCTTCGAGTCGTACGGCCACTTCCAGCGCTTCGTCGACCTGCTCGTGAAGACGGGCTGCATCGACAACGCGAAGAAGATCTGGTGGGACGTCCGCACGCACCCGTTCTTCGACACGGTCGAGGTCAGGATCTGCGACATGACCACGCGCCTCGACGACACCGTGGCGCTGGCCGCGCTCGTCCAGGCGGTCATGGGCAAGCTCTATCTGCTCTACCGGCGCAACCTCGGGTTCCGCGAGTACCGGCAGGAGCTCATCGAGGAGAACAAGTGGCGCGCCGTGCGCTACGGCCTCGACGGGCAGCTCATCGACTTCGGGAAGCAGGAGCAGGTCCCCGTCCGCCACCTCGTCGGCGAGCTCCTCGAGTTCGTGCAAGAGTCGGCGGAGATCTTCGGGTCGCAGGGCGAGCTCGAGCGGATCCGGGCGATCCTCCGCGACGGGACGAGCGCGGATCGCCAGCTCACGGTCTACGCCAGGACGAAGAGCTTCCACGCCGTGGTCGACGACCTGATCGAGCAGTCGAGCCTCGGGCTGTAAGGCCCCGAGCGGCCCGGCGGCGGAGGCCGCCGCGGGGATGCCGCGCGCCGGGGGGAGCCATCCTCCCGGCCGCGGGCGGCTCCGGCGGAGGCGCTCGGCGGGGCAGGGGCGGCGGGACGCACCGCCAGGCGGCCGCCGGCCGAGGCGGCCGCCGTGCGAGAATTTCTGCTCGCGCGCCGGCTCTGCTACCGTGCGGCCGTGGGAAACGCTCCGCATCGCTGCGTCGCAGCTCTCTCGGTGGGCTGTCTGCTCGCGCTGTCCGCCGCCGCGGGCGCCGCGGGTTGCGCGTCGACCGAGTACGTCAACGAAGGTCCTGGGCAGCCGACGCCGCGGGCCTCCGGCTCGCTGCCTCCCGGATCGGTGGGCGCCTGCAAGCAGCCGTTCACGAAGCGGCCGCCCATCGTGAGCGAGGAGCTCTGGGCGCACGCGAAGCCGTGCACGCCGCGCACGCCGCCCTCGACCATCCGGCTCGGCTACGCGAAGGACGGCTCCGCGGGCGCCGATCCGGAGGCGGAGCAGCTGGTCGAGAAGGTGCTGGCGGCGCTCGCCGAAGGGACGAAGCCCGACGGCGGCAACAACCAGGTCACGAGCGCGATCCGCGCGGTGCGGTCCTACGCGGCGAGGAAGGACGAGCTGCGCGCCCGGATCGCGCGGGACTCCGCCTCGGATCAGGCGTGCGACGTGACCTACCTGCTCAACACGATGTCCGCCGCGCGGAGCAAGCTGTCCGGAGGCGACGCCTGCACCGCGGAGGTGTTCGACCCGGAGACGCGCGCCGACGCGTGCCTCTTCGACGCGAAGCGGCCCGAGGGGCTCTGGCTGTCGAGCGGCTGGTCCTGCATGACGTTCACCGGGGAGCTCGGGAACGAGGCGTCCTGCCATCAGCTCTGCGGTTACGACGACTACTGCGCGCGGCAGGTGTACTGCGCGGCGGGCGACGTCAACCTGCTGCTCTGCGCGCTCGGCGTCTGCCTGCCGGAGCCGTCCGCCGGCATCAAGTGACGGTCGCGCGGCCGTGCGGAGCTGGTCGGCGCTAGTCCGCGCTAATCGGCGCTAATCGGCCAGCAGCGCGCTCAGCCGCTCGAGGATGCCGCGGAGCAGCTCGCGCGCGCCGCGGAGCAGCGCGCGCACGTCGCGAAGGGCGTCGTGGACCTCGCCGGGCACGGGCAGGAGGCCCGCGCGGGCGGCGAGCGCCGCCCCCGAGACGAGCAGCAGGACCACCACCAAGGCCAGGAAGATGCGTCGGGGCCACCGCCGCCGTCGGCGGGGCGCCGGCGTCATCAGGGCCGGAGGCGCGGACTTGACCGGCAGCTTGCGGCTGGACGGTGGCGGCGGGAAGGAGGACTTGGGCGGCGGCTCGTCGAGAGAGACGGGGAGGATGCCGGCGAACGTGGCGGGGAGCGGCGTGTTCCCGGCGGGCGGCCGCTTGCTGCTGCGCGGCTCGCCTCGCCGCCCGGACGTGGAGCGGGGCTCCCCCCGCGCCGACAAGCGGCTGTCCGCGAGCTGGATCGCCGTCGCGAGCTTCTTCCGGCGCTCGGCCACGGCGTCCCCGAGCGCCTCGCGGACGAAGCGGCCGACGTCGCCCTCCGTCACCGGGGCGCCGAGAGAGATCGCGATCTGGTCGAGCGTTCGCTGGAACGACGCGCAGTCGCTCCAGCGGTCCGCCGGATCCTTGGCCAGCGCGCGCTCGATCGCCAGCGCGAGATCGAAGGGGATGTCCGGCACGAGCTCGCGGATGGGGACGGGGGCGAAGCGAATGATGTTCTCCATCGTCTTCGCGTCCGTCTTGCCGCGGAACGGGTGGTAGCCGCTGAGGGTCGTGTAGAGGAGGACCCCGAGCGAGAAGATGTCGGCGCGCCGATCGACCTTGCCCGACGTGAGCTGCTCCGGCGAGAGGTACGGGATCTTGCCCTTGAGCTGGCCGGCGACGTGCGTCTCGTGCAGGCGGCCCGTGGCCTTGGCGACGCCGAAGTCGACGATCTTCACGATGCCGTCGAACGACACCATCACGTTCTGCGGGGAGATGTCGCGGTGCACGAGGTCGACGAGCCTGCCCTCGTCGTCGCGCAGCTCGTGCGCGGCGTGCAGGCCGGCGCAGATGCTCGAGGCGATGCGCAGGAGGATCGGCAGGGGGACGCCGACGCCCCCGGTCGATTTCACCTGCTTGTTCAGCGTGGCGATCGTGTCCCCGTCGACCCACTCCATCACGATGTAGAGCACGCCGTTCTCGTCGCCGAGCTCGACGATCTCGACCGCGTGGGGGTGCCGGATGCGGGACGCGAGGCGCGCCTCGTCGAGGAACATCGCCTCGAAGGCGGGGTCGTCGCCGAACTCCGGCAGCATCGTCTTGATGGCGACGATCTTCTGGAAGCCGCGGGATCCTACGAGGCGCGCCGCCCAGACGGCCGCCATCCCTCCGCGGGCGACCGGCATGAGGAGCTCGTAGCGGCCCAGCGTGTCTCCAGGCTTGAGGTCCGACAGGATCTGCACGCGGTGGTCGTCCTACTGGATGGGGAGGCGGAGTTTGGAGGGGTAGGGATCGAGTGCCGCCGTTACGTTCGTGGAGGCCCGTAGCCTCGACGTCTGCCGGAGCGACGCAGCGCCATCGCGCCTGCACGTCACGAAGGAGGTCCCGCAAAGCCAGGGTGCCACGAAGCGTATACGGACCTCAAGCTCGGGGGCGAAGGCGCATCGGATGGACGCATCGCAGCGGAGGGTAGGCGAGCGCGGCCCGAAGAGAGAGCGCGGCGAGCGCGGCCAGGGCGATCGATGTGACGCGCGAGGAGATCGGAACGGATGCGAAGCGGTGCGAAGCGATGGGAACCGATGGGAACCGAGCGCCGCGAAAGGGAATGATTCGTTGCGTGTAAAGACGCGTGTAAAAGTGCGCGTAAAGGTGCGAAAAGTGCGCCAGCTCGCGTTGAAGACGCGGGCGCTGGAGTCGTGATACACGGTGAGCGACCTGCTCGACGAGGCCTCATGGAAGCCAATTTGCGCCCGATCCCGCCGCCGCACGACGAAGACAACGAAGACGTGCACTGGGCGCTGTCGACCGCGACCGCGCTGTGGGGGCGCGGGGAGCGTGACGAGGCCCTGAAATGGCTGCGCCGCGCCGCGGAGCAGGCCTCGGATGCCAACGCCGACCTGCGCGCCCTCGAGCTCTTCAAGGCCGCCGCGGAGGTAGCGCAGAAGATCGCGGCGCTCGACGCGGACACGGCCACGGCCTCGCAGCCCCCGACCGCGAGCGCGCCGCCGAACGCGGCCTTGAGCGCGCCTCCCCAGGGGTCCGGCGCTCCTGCCGCAACGGCGAGCGCGCCGCCGCCCAGGCCGAGCGCGCCGGGGGCACCGGCGAGACCGTCGCGTCCGCCGGGCGCGGAGGCAGGGCGAGCCGAGCGCGGCGGCGCGGGCACGAGCGCGCCGCCCGCCGCGATGCGGGCGCCTTCGGTCCGCGCGCCTGCCGGCGATGCGCCGACAGGGCCGCTCGCCTCCGCGGTGGCGACGTTCCGCGACGGAGCCGTGCCCAGGCCCGCGGCGGGGGTGGGCCGGCCGTCGTCGGTGGTGCCGGGGCGCGCCCCTGCGCCGGTGAGCGCAGCGGCGCTGCGCGAGGTGACCCCGACGCAGCTGTCGCCCGCGGCCCGCGCGCCCAGCCACGCGCCAGGGCTCCCTGCGCGCCCCGGCGCGGCGACGAAGACCGGCGCCCCGCCGGGTGCAGCTGCCTCGACGGCCGCATCGCCGGGCCGCGCTGTCCCGGCGAACGCGCGTGCGATCACCGGCTTCGCGGCGTCGCCCCACGGGAGGGTGTCGTCGACGACCGCGGTGACCGAGGAGGTCCCGGTGGTCAGGCTCCCGGCCGCGGGCGCGTTCGCTGGCCAGGAGCCAGGGCAGGGCGCGTCGGAAGCGGCGCGCGAGAGTGACAGTGGGGAGCAGCCGGCCGACGCGGATCCTCCGGCCGATCAGCGCGCCACGGTGCCGACGCCGACGGCCATGGCCGCGGCGCTGGCGCGGCGGCCGGCGGTCCCGCTCGGCGCGGGCTCTTCGCAGGAGGCGACCGAGCGGCGCCCGGGGCTCTGGCCGAGCACGGACGAGGAGGGCACCGCGCGCCGCCCCCTGACCCCGCAGGAGCAGCGGGTGCTGATGGAGCTCCGGATCGAGGACCTGGACGAGGAGACGCCGATGCTCGCCCTGGAGCAGCTGGCGGGCGACGGCAAGGCGCCCGCTGCCGCACCGGAGGCGGGTCCCGCGTCCGATGACCGCGCCGACTGGACCGAGGCCGAGCCGGATGAAGCCGACGCTGGCATCGCGTCTGCGGATCAGCAGGGAGACGGGGAGCCCTCGGACGCGGTGCAGGGCCGGGGCGCGGAGGGGGCGGCGTCCTGGTCGCAGGGAGCTCCGACGGACGATCGTGGGGGCTCGTCGGAGGACTCGTCGTGGAGCGATCCGCCGTACGAAGGGGAATGGCAGGCACCGCCGCCGCGGCTGCCCGCGTCGCAGATCGAGCCGCTGCCGGCGCTGCGGATCGCGGTGATCGGCATCTCGAGCGCCGGGGAGCTCCGGCTCGTTCCGATGGACGGAAGGAACGCTCCGCCACGGGGCGCGGCGCTCGGGATCCTCGTCCCGTTGAGCCCCGGGGACGGCGAGACGATCGCGCGGCTGCTCCAGCTGCGCAGCTGAGCTGCCGCGGCGCCGCGCGTGCACGTTCGGCAAGAAGTGGGGCATCCCGCGCATCGGCGATAGCCTCGGGGGATGCATGACGAACGGACGGCCCCGAAGCGGATCCGCGTGACAGGACTGCAAGAGGCCCAGCTGCCGGCGCTCGTGGCGCTGGAGCAGGCCTGTACGGCGATGCACCGCGAGGCTGGCCCTGGGGTGGCGGAGGTCGAGGCGCGGACGCTCGCCGATCTCGCCGCGCTGACGCGGCGGCACGACGTGCGCGTGGCAGAGGCGGACGACGAGGTAGCCGGTTACCTGGCGTGGCGCGACGAGGCGCCTGGGGTCGCAGTCCTGGAGGAGCTCTCGGTGCACCCGGACCACCAGCGATGCGGCATCGGCACGCGGCTGCTCGCGGAGCTCCAGGGGCGAGCGCGCGAGCTCGGCCTGAAGCAGGTCGTGGTGCGCTCCAGGGAGAAGGCGAGCTGGGCCCGGGCTTTCTACGAGAAGAAGGGCTTCGAGCCGCTCGGCGACGACGCGCCGGCGGAGGTCCGGGCGTGGTGGAGCGAGCAGGAGGCCTCCGGGAGCCCGCTGACCCGAGCCGGCGAGGTCGTCCTGTGGGCGGCCATCCCGCCGCAACGCCCTGAAGCGTTGGACGAGGGCGACGCGGGCGACGAGCGCGGCGAGAGCTGAACCCAGCCGGGCGGACCGTTCGCTCGGGGCCGTCCCGAGCCGACGGGCGCCCGGACGAAGGCGCGCGGCTGCAGAAGCGCGCGGACGACTCGGCCAGGGTTCGCCTGGCTGCGCTCGGACCAGCCGTGGGGCCTGGAACCCCGCCCGGGCGCGCGAGTTGACATAATGTTTCTTATGCGATCCAATGCCGGTGCGGCGGGCAGGGGAGCTCGGCTCGATTTCGCGAGCAAATTCATGCATCTGGGGCCGATGCGGGCCGCATCCCGCGGCGGTCGCCGCCGTTGCCGCAACCCCGGTCGGCCTCGCTCACGGCAACCTGGGTCCGCCGCACCGGTCGCCGCCGTTGCCGCAACCTGGGTCGGCCTCGCCCACGGCCACCGCCCCGCCGGTGCTGCCCGCCACGAGACCTGGCCGGAGGCCCCCCGTCCAGCGTCCCCCCGAAGCACGCCTCAAGGCGTCGGCAGCGATGCCCTGCGCGCCCCTCGGCCCGCCGGCATCAAGCCGCCGCGCCTCAACCTGTGCGTGTGTTCAGCCCTTCGGAACCGGGGGCGTCTCGACGTCCAGGCTCAGCAGCGAGCCGCCGTTCGTCAGGACGAACGCGCGCCGGCCGTACGCCGCCGGCGTCATCGCGATCCCGCCGCCGGTCTCGATGCCGTCGATCACGGCCCCGTCCAGCGGAGAGAACAGGAAGATCCCGTAGCGCGTGGTCGTCACCAGCAACGCCCCCGAGAACGGCACGGGGGCCGAGATGCCGCCGTCTGGCAGATCCCGGCGCCAGATCGTGCGGCCATCCTCCGGATCGAGCGCCCACAGGCCGGTCATGCCGGAGGACGCGAGCAGCACCTTCCGCGCGGGCACGATCGGACCGCCTCCGCTCCGAGGCTGGTGCGCAGGCTGCTCCCACAGGAGAAGCTCGGTCACGCCGACCGCCGCCTCGTTCACCCAGGCCCGGGTCCCGTTCTCGGCGTCGAGCGCGAAGACCCCGCCCGCGTAACCCGCCACGAAGACCACATCGCCCGAGGCGATCTTCCCGAGGACCGGCGTGGTGTCCGTGTCGAGGTACTTCGGCGTCTGGCCGCCAGCGCTCTGCTCGGCCTCGGCGGCCAGGTCGACGAGCGCCCACTGCTCGGACCCGTCCTTGAGGTCGTAGGCCATCACGACCCCGTCCGAGAACGCGGTGTAGACCTTGTCCCGGCCGAGCGCCGGCCCCGCGTACCCGGCGATCTCCATCCCGCCCGCCGGCGTCCGGTGCTGGTGCCAGCGCATCGCCCCCGTCGCCGCGTCGAGCGCGATCAACGTGTCGTTCGCGTTCGTCACGTAGAGAACGCCGTCGCGCAGCACCGGCCGCCGCGCGACCTTCGCGTTGGTCATGAAGCGGTAGAGCAGCGTGCCGTCCGACGCGCGCACCTTGTAGAGCGCGCCGTCGTCCGAGCCGAAATAGACCGTGTCCGACGCGGCGTCGTAGAGCGGCTCGCACTGCACCGGGCCGAGCGTCTCGAAGCGCCACAGGACGTCGCTCGTGTCCGCACGCACCGCGTACAGGCCGTGATCGCTCGATCCGACGAAGACGCGCCGGTGCGCCACGTCGATCTCGGGGCGGCCGCGCTCGTAGGCCTCGCCGACCTTGCGCGTCTCGGCGGTGATCTCGCGGCGCATGGTGATGCCGAGCGCGCCGCCTGGATGGTGCAGCCAGAGCGGCGCATCGGGCGCCGCAGCGACGCCCAGGTTGCCGCAGCCGCTCAGCGGCGCGAGCCCCAGCCAGACGAGCGCGACGCCCGCTGCGCGGCTAGTGCGGCGCATCGCCCGCCTTCTTCTCCGCGTTCTCACGCGCCCGGCGGAGCAGCTGCTCGATCTCCTCCGGCGTCATCGACTGGCCCTTCGGACCGCCGAACGCGGCGCGAGGCGGCACGGCGGCCGGATCGATCTTGCGCAGCATCTCCTCGACGACCGCCTCGAGGAACTGGAACGGGCGGCCCTCCGTCGACGGCGCCTGGAGCTTCTCGTGCGCGCTCTTGAGCAGCTCCTTCGCCTTGTCGGTGTCGCCCTTGGCCAGGTAGAGCCGCGCTTGGTGGTACAGCGCGAGCTCCTTGTAGCCCTTCATGTCGATCGCCTCGAGCTCCTTGAACGACGCGAGCGCGCCGTCGAGATCACCCTTGCCCTCCCGGGCGAAGGCGATGCCCTCGATGGCGCGCCCCTTCACGTCGGGATCGGCCCCGGCCAGCGGCGACGAGACCACGACGCTGTACGCGTCCAGCGCGTGAGCGTAGTCCTTCTTGTCGAGCAGCACCCCGGCCTGCCCGAGCTTCGCCAGGGTCGCCGCGCCGGTGCCGGCGTGCTCGTCGATGACCTTGTTGTACTCGGCGAGCGCGGTGGCCGACCGCTCGTCCGCGGTCTTGAAGGTCCTCGTGACGTCGAGCTCCTTCTCCTCGTCGGTGCGCGTGTCCTCGGCGAGCACCCTGCCCCGATCCGCGGCGACGGCCGCGACGAGCGCCGACGTGGACGCGGCGTCCTTCTTCTCGGCCCGCGACAGGTAGAACAGGACGCCGCCGGTCGCGACGATCGCCGCCACCACGCCCCACTGGACGATGTGGAAGTTCGCCTTGATCCACCGGCCAGCGCCGCTGGTCATCCGGCTGAGCGCGTCCTCGACCATCTCGCCCGGCAGCAGCTGGACCGGGCGGCGCCCCTCGGCCTGCTCCCTGCGGCGAGCGAGCAGCTCCTTCGCGCGGGCGTTCTTGTCCTTGGGCAGCTCCTCGCCTGTCGCCTTCTTCTTGCGGCGGCGCGCGGTGGCCTCGTCGCGGCGGCGGGATGCGCGGTTCGGCGCTGCCTCGACCGCCTCCTCGCTCGCCGCCTCCGGCGCGGGGGCCTCTTCGGCCTCGCCGACGCCGAGCGCGTCGGCCACGCGCTGCGCGGCCTCGTCGTCGCCATCGCCGCCGGCGTCCTTCACCGGAGCGCCGCGCGGCGGCCTCGCCGGGGCCGCCTCCGCGGCCCCGTCCTCGTCGCCATCGCTCCGCGTGGCAGCGACATCGCCGTCGCTCTGCGCGGATTTCTCTTCGGCCTGCTCTCGGTCCTTGTCCGACACGCGGCGGACTCTAGTCTCGCGGCCTGCGGCGTCAATCTGGCCGGTGAGCGGCGGGTGCTTCGTCGTCCGAGCGCGCCGGCGCCCCGGCCTCGTCGGGCGACCAGGGCGCAGGCGGCGGGGGCGGGATCTCGTCGGCGAGCGGGACGACCGCGCACGCGGACACCTCGACGTTCTGGGTCGCGTACACCACGAAATCGCCGTAATTGCCGGCCTGCGCGCCCGCGGCGGGCGGCAGCGTCGCGAACGCCTCGGTCGGCTCGCTCCCCGGCGGGATCGCGAGCGTGACCGCGCGCTCCGCGTCGAGCTCCGGCGCGCTGGCCGGGACGAGCGACGCGCCGTCCCGCTTCGGCGGGCGCCAGCTGCGCGTGGGCCTGCCGAACCGCACCTCGCCGGGGCGGCCGTCGTCGGTCCGCGCGCGGCAGATGACGCGCACGCCCTTGCCGTTGCCGGCCTTCGGGATCACGACGCCGAGGCCCACCCCGCTCTTCGCGAAGCGGCGCAGGCGGCCGAGATCGCGCTCGCGCGGCCCGCCGAGCAGGTCGAGGATGTCGGCCCGGAGCGCGAGCCCGAGCCCCCCCGGAAGCGGATCGGGCGTGCCGAGCATGCGCAGGAGCGGCGCCCGGAGCTCGGGGCCGGCGCCGAGCTTCACGAGGGCCTCCGCGATCGCGACCCGCGCGGTCTGGTACGGCTCCTGGCTCAGCCGCTCCGCGAGCGCCGGCCGCGCGGCGTCCTCGCCGATGGCCGCGAGCGCGGCCGCGGCGTACGGGCGGAGCCGCACGTCGCCGAGCGCCGCGATGAGCGGCGGCAGCGCCGCCTTCACCCGGATCTTGGCGAGCGCGTCCACGATCTCGCGCGCCCGCTCGAACGAGGTCACCTCGCCCGCGTCGGCGCCGCCGTCCTGCTCGGGGCCGCGGACCACCTGCCGCAGCCACGCCACGAGGACGTCGTCGCCGCGGCGATCGCCCGACTCCGCCAGCGCGAGCGCCGCGAGGCGCCGCCACTTGCGGTCGCGATCGACGACGAGATCGCGGGTGAGCGGCGCGCCCTCGCCGAGCCGCGTGAGGGTCAGCGCCGCCCAGCGCCGCACCTCGTCGTCCTCGTCGCGCACGAGCGCGAGGCGCAGCGAGGGCGCCGCCTCGGAGCGGCGCAGATCGAACAGCACCTCGCCCGCCTTGCGCCGGATGGCGACGTCCGCGTCGTCGAGCAGCGCCGCGACCTCGACGACGGCGTCGGCGTCGCCCGCGATGCCGCGGCGGAGCGCGTCGGGCCATCCCTTGCCCTCCTGCCGGAGGCCGCGGACCTCGTAACGCCCGTGCGACGCCTCGATCGCGCGAAGCTCCGACCGCATCGCGCCGAGCTCCGCCGGGCGCAGCGCGGAGACGTCCTCCTGCTGGCGCGGATCGGTCGCCACGTCGTAGAGCGCGCACGCGCCGATCTTGCGCGCGCAGACGAGCCGCAGCGTGCCCTTGGCGAGCAGCGTCTGCGCGTCCGTCTCGGCGAAGGCGAAGCCCGGGAGCGAGGGCGGCCCGCCCGGCGGGGCCGCCTTGCCCTGCTCCGCCGCCTCGTCGCCCGAGGCGAGCAGCGGCCCGAGGTCGGCGCCGCGCACGCGCGCCGGCCTCGGGATGCCGAGCCCCGCGAGCACCGTCGGCAGGAGATCGACGAGCTGCACCGGCGCCCGGACCACGCGGGGCGAGAGCAGGCCGGGCGCGCTCACGACGAGCGGCACGCGCGCCTGCTCCTCGTACACGGTCGTGCCGTGGTAGCGGCCGCCGTGCTCGCCGAACTCCTCGCCGTGATCGGCCGTGACGATCACGACGGCGTCCGGGCGCCCCTTGCGGACCTCGTCCACGATCGCCCCTACCCCCGCGTCCGCCATGGCGATCTCCGCGTCGTAGCGGTCGATGTCGCGGTCGCCGAGCGGGTGCTCCGGGTGCGCCTCGTACGGCTCGTGCGGCTCGAAGAGGTGCACCCACATGAACGCGCGCTGCTCCGGCCCGAGCCCGGCGAGGTAGCTCCGCACCTGCTCCAGACGGAGCTGGGCGCTCGCGAACTCGACCTTCCGGTACTCGAAATCGAGCGCCCGGTCGCGCAACGCGCCGAAGCGCTCGCCGTCGATGAAGAACACCGCCGGCGGGTAGAAGCCCGCCGTCTTGTAGCCGTAGCGGCGGAGGTGCTGCGCGAAGGTCTCGGAGTCGTCCCCGAGCCCTTGCAGCACGAGCGGGCGGATGTACTTGCCCGTCATGAGCGACGACACGGCGTACGACGTGTGCGGCGTCGGCGTGTACGCCGCGTCGAACCGCACGCCCTCGGCCGCGAGGCGATCGAGGTTCGGGGTGATCTTCCTGTCGTAGCCGTACGCCCCCACGTGGTCGGCGCGCAGGGCGTCGACGCTGATCAGCACGATGTCGCGCCCCCGCAGATCGATGGCGTGCCCGCTTGCGCGCTCGTCGAGCGGCGCGGCGTCGAGCGCCTCGGGCGGCGACAGCACGGCGGCGAGCTCGACCACGTGGCCGAGCAGCGGGCTGTGCGTCGCGTAGATCAGCCGGATGTTGTCCGCCAGCGCGAGCCTGTCCGCCGCGCCGGGCGCGAGCGCCGCGCCGAACGCGAAGAGGACGAGCGCGAGCGCCGCGCGCACCAGCCTGGGCGAGCGCCGCCCGTGCGCGTCCTCCAGGCGAGCCGCGCGCGCGGGCAGCGCCGGCGTCGCGAAGGTCGCCGCCGCGAGCGTGAGCGCCGCGAGCCCCAGGTGGAAGGCGGCGTAGAGGCGCGGCAAGACGCGCACGTTCGCGACCTCGAGCAGCACGATCGCGCAGATCGCCGCGAGGAGGAGCCACCTGCCGGCGGCCGCGGCGCGCGCCCGCTTCAAGGCGCGCGCCGCGCGCGGCGCCGCGGCGAACGTCGCCGCGGCGGCGAAGAGCGCGAGCGCCGCGATGAAGGGCGCGCGCCGGCCGCCCTCGAGCATGCGCCCCGTCGAGACGCCGAAGGCCACCGCGCCGCCGAACGCGCCCGCGATCAGCGCTGCCGCGGCGCGGAACGCCTTGCGCTCGGCGCGCATGACGATCTCGAGCACCGCGCCGAGGACGGCGGCGCACGGCGCCGCGGCCGAGAGCGCGAGCGGCAGGAGGTCGCGCAGGGCGCGGCCGAGCTCGTAGGGCCCGAGCAGCTCTCGCCACCGCCACGCGCCGACGACCAGGAGCTCGGCGAGCGCGAGCGCCGTGATCGCGAGGTAGGCGTCCGCCATGCGCCACCCGATCTCCGTCTCCAGCTTCCGCGGAGGCGCGTCGGAGTTCCCGCTCGGGAACGTGGCGCGGCTCGGCGCGGGCGCCGGCGTGGACGGGCGCGCCGGCCCGGTCTGCGGACGCGGCGCCGCCGGGGCCCGGTGGCCGGCAGGCCCCGGCACGACGCCCTCCCCGGCGGCCGTCGTGTCAGGCCGGCTCCCCAGCAGGGGCCGCCCGGAGGGCACGGGCCCCCCGGGAGGCCGGCCGGCGCCCCCATGGCCCCGCGGGCGCATCGGAGCGGCCCCGTTGCGCTCGGTCATGCGAAGGAGACTTCGAGGATCTCGTACGTGCGCGGCCCGGCCGGCATGTTCACGCGGACCTCCTCGCCGACCTCATGGCCGAGCAGCGCGCGCGCGAGCGGCGACGCGATGGAGATGCGCCCGACCTTGAGATCGGCCTCCTCGGGCCCGACGATCTGGAAGCTCTGCTCCTCGTCCGTGTCCACGTTCGCGAGCTTGACCTTGGCGCCGAACTGGACCTTGCTGCCGCTCAGCTTCGACGGATCGATCACCTCGGCGCGCGAGAGCGTCTGCTCGAGGTAGCTGATGCGGGCGACGATCATGCCCTGCCGCTCCTTGGCGGCGTGGTACTCGGCGTTCTCGGAGAGATCGCCGTGCTCCCGGGCCGTGCCGATGTCCTTGACGACCTGCGGCAGGTCGATCTCTTTCAGCCGTCGCATCTCTTCGCGGAGCCGCGCTTGCCCCTCGGGCGTCATCGGTACTTTCTCGGACATGGTGGGACGCTTTTAGCATGGCTCCCGGCCGGGAGACGACGGCCCTGGGCGCGCCGATCGCCCGAGGCGCCAGGCGCCCGGACCGCAGCGCGGGCTCCGCGCCGCCGTCGCCTAGCCGCGCCAGCGGACGATCTTCCGCGGCAGCCGCCGCGCATGGGCGTCCGCTGACTTGGTCGCGCTCCGAACGAGGGCCGCCGCCGTCTTGGAGAGCTCCTCGGGATGCGGTCCGCCGTGCGGGACGGCCGCGGCGTCCACCGTCGCCGTGGCCGCGCCGGTCGCCTCGGCGATCCGCACCTCGACCGGGACGTCCGCGGCCGGGAGCCGCACGAGGCCCCGGTACACGAACTCCCCTGGCGTATCTCCGGCGTCGGCCTGCTCCAGCACGTAGCGCGCGCCGGAGGACGGCCGCCCGACAGCCTGCGTCACAGCTGCGGCCCCGCGGGGGCGCGGCCCGACGCCGCCTTCTTGGCAGGCGCGCCGCGCGGCCCGCCCATCTCGTCGAGGAACCGGCGCGCGGTCACGGCGAACGGGCCACCCCAGTCCCGGATGACGGACTCGAACACGGCGCGCGCCTCGTCGGGCTTCTTCATCTTGAGGAGCGTCTCGCCCTTGAGGACGAGCGCCTCCGGATCGAGCCCGGAGCCCGGGAAGGTCCGCAGCGCGTAGTCGATCCGCGCGAGGGCCGCGTCGAACGCGTCTTCCTTGAGGTAGTAGCGCGCGACGTAGAGCTCGTGGCGCACGAGCCGCCCCGTCACGACCTCGAGCATGTAGGCCGCGTCGTCGCGGTACCGGCTGCGCGGGTACTGCCGGAGGAACGTCCGGATCTCCTTGTAGGCCTCGAGCGTGGTCGCCTGATCGCGCTCCTCGGCCGGCGGCAGGAACACCGTGTCGTCGATGTCCAGGTAGAGCGCCTTCGCCATCCGGTACTTCGCGTACTCGACGTTCCGGTCCGTCCGGTGCTCCTGGATGAACGCGCGGTACTCCGAGATCGCCTCCGGGTACTTTCCCTGCTCGAAATCGAGATCCGCGATCCTGAGATCGGCGAGCCGGGCGTAGCGGCTGTAAGCGAAGAGCCGCTTCACCTCGCCGAAGAGGGCGCGCGCGTCCTCCCAGTCCTTGGCCTGGAAGGCGGCCATCGCCTCGTTGTACGCGGCGCGCGCGTCCTCGGTGTACGTGAGGGTCGCGGTGCGGCCGTCGTTGAGCTCGAAATCGCAGCCCACGAGCCCGCCGAGGGCAGCGAGGCACCCGGCGAGGGCGAGGACAGCGGCGGAGGGTCTCATCGAGCAGGCCTCGTACCCAATCCGGCGCCGGCGCGCCAGGGCTTCCGCCGCGGGGCCGGGCCTGTGCTCCCTCGCTCCCCGCGTCGTGGCGCACGGCTGAGCTGGGGTATGGTCGACCCATGCCCGCTTCCTCTCCGCCGCCCGCCGCCCCGCCCGGAGGCGCCGCCGCGCCCACCGTGCTCGTGGTGGACGACGAGCGCAACATCCGCCGCACCCTCGCCCTGGTGCTGCAGGGCGAGGGCTACCAGGTCGCGGAGGCGCCGAGCGCCGAGGCGGCGCTGGAGCTGCTCGCGCACGGCGACAGCCCCGTCGACCTCGCCCTGGTCGACCTGCTCCTGCCCGGCATGAACGGCCTCGATCTCCTCCAGCGCGTGCGCCAGGACGACGCCACCCGCGAGCTCCCGGTGATCGTGATCAGCGGCCACGCGACCGTCAACGACGCCGTCAAGGCCATCAAGCTCGGCGCCAGCGACTTCTTCGAGAAGCCGCTGAACCGCGAGCGCGTCCTCGTCGGCGTGAAGAACGCGCTGCAGAACTCGCGGCTCGCCCGGGAGGTCGAGGACCTCAAGGCGCAGGTGCAGGCGCGCTACGAGATGATCGGCCAGAGCGCGGCGATGCAGCGGCTTTTCAAGGAGATCGATCGCGTCGCGCCCACGAAGGCGAGCGTGCTCATCACCGGCGAGAGCGGCACGGGCAAGGAACTCATCAGCCGCGCCATCCACCGGCTGTCGCCGAGGGCGCGGGGCCCCTTCGTCCGGGTCAACTGCGCCGCGATCCCGCGCGAGCTCATCGAGAGCGAGCTCTTCGGCCACGAGCGCGGCGCGTTCACAGGGGCGAGCGGACCGAAGCGGGGCTTCTTCGAGCAGGCCCACGGCGGCACGCTGTTCCTCGACGAGATCGGCGACATGGACCTCGCCGCCCAGGCCAAGGTGCTGCGCGCGCTGCAGTCGGGCGAGATCTGCCGCGTCGGCAGCGAGCACAGCCGGCACGTCGACGTCCGCGTGCTCGCCGCGACGAACAAGGACCTCTCGCGCGAGGTCGCCGCGCTGCGCTTCCGCGAGGATCTCTTCTTCCGCCTCGCCGTGTTCCCCATCAAGAGCCCCGCGCTGCGCGACCGCATGGACGACCTGCGCGCGCTCGCCGACGCGTTCATGGCGGCGTTCTGCAACGAGAACGGCCTCAAGCAGAAGGGCATCGATCCCATGGTCTACGCCGCGCTCGAGCGCCGGAGCTGGCCTGGCAACGTCCGCGAGCTCAAGAACGTGATCGAGCGCGCCGCGATCCTCTCGGGCGACGTCGTCACGATCGCCGATCTCCCCGAGGATCCACACGAGAACCCGTTCGAGGACGACGCGCAGGGGGCCGCCGGAGACGGCGCGGCGGCGCCCCCCGGCGCGGCCGAGCCGCCCGCCGGCGCGGCCCGCCACGAGCCGGAGCGCCCTCGCCTCACGCTCCGCGAGTTCCGCGATCGGGCCGAGCGCCGCTACATCGTCGAGGTGCTGGCCAGCCTCGACTGGAACATCTCGCGCGCGGCCGTGCTGCTCGGGGTCGAGCGCACGAACCTCCACAAGAAGATCCGCGCGTACGGCATCAAGCGAGGTGAGGCGCCGTAGGCACGGCCTGCGCGTCCCGCCTACGCGGCCCCCTCGAGCGCCCTGCGGACGGCGCGGAGGAGCGACTCGGCCGTGAAGGGCTTCCCGAGCACCGCGGCGCCTGGCCGGACGGCGAACGGGCCGTCGAGGGCGTCGCCCGTGTAGCCGGACATGAAGAGCACCTTCATGTCCGGCCTGAGCTTCACGAGGCGAGCGGCGAGCTCGCCTCCGGACATCTCGGGCATCAGCACGTCGGTGAGCAGGAGGTCGACGCGCCCGCGCTGCGCCTCGCAGACGCGCAGCGCCTCGCGCGGCCCGCGCGCCGTCAGCGTCGTGTAGCCGTGCTGCCCCAGGATCCGGCTCGCGAGCGTGACCACCGCGTCCTCATCGTCGGTGACGAGCACCGTCCCGCCCTCGCCCGGGCGCGGCGCGGCGCGGCGCTGGTGCGCGGCGCGCGCGCGCCGCGAGGACGCCCCGCGCGCGGAGAGCGGCAGGTAGATCTCGACGCGCGTGCCCTGCCCGGGCTGGGAGGCGAGCTCGATGTGGCCGTGCCACTGCTTGACGATCCCGTACACGGTGGCGAGCCCGAGGCCGGTCCCCTTCCCCCTCGGCTTCGTCGTGAAGAACGGCTCGAAGGCGCGCGTCCGCACGTCGTCGCACATCCCGCTTCCGGTGTCGCTCACGACGAGGCGCGCGTACCGGCCAGGCGGGACCGCCGGGTGCGCGTCGTGCAGGCTCCCCGCAGCGCCGACGCGGACCGCGCGCGCCTCGATCGACAGCCGGCCGCCGCCTTGCATCGCGTCGCGCGCGTTCAGCGCGAGGTTCATCACCACCTGCTCGAGCTGCCCCGCGTCCGCCAGCACCCGGCAGGCCGACGGACCGAGCGCGATCGCGAGATCGATGCTGCCGCCGACGGCGGCGCGGAGCGCGCCATCCATGCCGCGCACGACGTCCCGCAGATCCAGCACGACCGGCTGCGCGAGCCCCCGCCGGCTCACCGTGAGCAGCTGCCGCGTCAGCGACGCGGCCCGCTGCGCGGCGCGCTTGATCTCGGCGAGATCCTTCTGCACCGGGCTCTGCTCGTCGAGCTCCTCGATCACCAGGCTCGTGTAGTTCAGGATGATCGCGAGCAGGTTGTTGTAGTCGTGGGCGATCCCGCCCGCGAGCCGCCCCACAGCTTCCATCTTCTGCGCCTGGCCGAGCTCCTCCGAGAGCTCGCGCCGGCGATCTTCGGTGCAGCGCGCGGAGGAGACGTCGACGATGGCCCCGACCACGAGCCGCTCGCCGCGCGCTTCCGCGACGGTCTCGGTCCTCATCACCCGGACCGCCGACCCATCGCGGCGCGTGAGGAAGCCCTCGACCACGCCGGCCGACGTCGGCGTCGCGCCCGCCGCGCCCTCGCCGAGGAGGAGATCGGCCGCCGCGAGCGCCTCCTCCCGCGAGCCATAGCCGAGCAGCCGGGCGAGCACCTCGTTGCAGTCGACGAGGTGGCCCCCGGGCGCGGCAACGTAGAGCCCCGCCGGCGAGCAAGCCGCGAGCAGCGGGCTGTGCGCCACCGGATCCCTCGACGATCGTCCGCTGCTCATCGACGCATTGCCGTGGAGAAACGTTCCGTCGGAGAGACATCTCCGACAACCAGAACTGAAGCGCGGACTCCCCGTCTTTGCAACGTCGTTCACACAGGCCGCACCGCGAGCGTCGCTGCAGGGCGACGCGGCGAGCCGCGCAGCGTGGACGGTGTCGCCGTCTCCCCTTCTCTCTTCTTCCTTCTCCCCTTCTCCCCTTCTCTATTGCATCGAACTGGCCTAGACCGCGCCGGGGCTCGAGCGAGCCCGCTGGAGCGATCCATGTTCTTCCTCGACAGCTCGAACCCGGACGAGATCAAGGAGCTCTTCTCCTGGGGCGTGCTCGCCGGCGTGACCACGAACCCCCTCATCCTCTCGCGCGACGCGGGCTGCGTCGATCTCGAGCGGCGCATCCGCGAGGTGCTCGCGGCGTCGGCGGGGCCGGTGTCGGTCGAGCTGACGAGCGAGGACGAGGCGGCGATGCTCGACGAGGCCCGCGGCTATCACGCGTGGGCGCCCGAGCGGATCTGCATCAAGGTCCCGTTCGGCGACGTCGGCCTCAAGGTGACGCACGCCCTCGCGAAGCGCGGCGTGCGGACCAACGTCACGTGCGTGATGAGCTTCAACCAGGCGTACCTCGCGGCGCTTGCCGGCGGCGCATACGTCTCGATCTTCAGCGGGCGCATCCGCGACATGGGCTACGCCGCGACCCCGGTCATCGAGCGCACGCGCGCGAGGCTCGATCGCGAGCGGCTGGGCGCCGAGATCATCGTCGGCTCGATCCGCCACCTCATGGACGTGAACGAGGCGCTCGACGCCGGCGCGCACATCGTGACGGTGCCTCCCGCCATCTTGCGGAAGATGCTCCACAACCCGAAGACCGAGGAGACGATCCGCGAATTCAACGCCGCCTGGGAGAAGCGTGCTAAGTAGCCGCGCGTGAACGCCGAGCCCGGCCACGCGCGAGGAAACGGGGGAGACGACGGGGAAGATCGCGGGCCGCGCCCTCTCGATCACGGGGACGCCCCGGGTCGGCGCTCGCCGCCCCGCGCCGCGCCGGAGGCCCTCGCCGGGCGCAAGTACGCGGTCGAAGAGGTGAACCGGGCCCTCGTCGCCGCCGCCGGCCGGCCTCGGACGGCGCTCGACGTCGGCTGCGGGATCGGGCTCAACGGCGCGGCCGTCAAGCGCACCGGCGCGCGCGTGACCGGGATCGAGATCGCGCCCGGCTCGCTCGCACGCGCCGGCGCGGCGCTCGACGAGGTCCTCGCCGCCGACATCACGAGCGACGCCGCCGTGCGCGAGGCGCTCGGCGACCGGCGCTTCGACCTGCTCCTGTTCGCCGACGTCCTCGAGCACACCGCCGACCCGCTCGCCGTGCTCTGCCGCTTCCTGCCCCACCTCGAGGAGGACGGCCACGTCATCGTCTCGCTCCCCAACGTCGCGGCCTGGCCGGTGCGCCTCGGCCTGCTCGCCGGCCGGTTCGACTACGAGCCGAGCGGCATCCTGGACGACACGCACCTCCGCTTCTTCACCCGCGCGTCGGCGGTCCGGCTCATCGAGCGCGCCGGGCTCGAGGTGCTCCGCGTCGAGCAGAACCCGATGCTCGTCCGCGGCGCCAAGGGGCTCATCCTCCGCGGCCTCGGCGCGGGCGACGACCCCACCGATCTCGCCAGCTCGCTCCCCTACAAGGCGTATCACGCGCTCGTCCGCCCGCTGGAGGACGTTGTCGCCGACCGCGCGCCCGGCCTCCTCGCGTTCCAGCACGTGATCGTCGCCCGGAAGCCGCCGCGCCCGCGCCGGATGCGGCTCACCGTCGGCATGCTGACCATGGATGAAGAGGAGAGCGTCGGCGCCATGATCGGCGAGATCAGGAAGGCCGCGCCCGACGCGGAAATCCTCTGCGTCGACAGCTCCACACGGGACAGGACCCCCGAGATCGCGGCCGGCCTCGGGGCGCGCGTGCTCCGGCAGGTGCCGCCCCGCGGCCACGGGCCGGCCATGGAGCTCCTCATGTACAGCGCCGCCGCCCGGAGCGATCTGCTCATCTACCTCGATTGCGACTTCACCTATCCGGCCGAGAACATCCCCGTGCTCAGGCGCCTCGTCGAGGAGGAGGGCGCCGACGTGGTGAACTGCGCGCGCACCCGCACGAAGCCGGCGGCCATGCCGGTCCCGAATTACATCGCCAACCGCGCCTTTGCCGCCATGACACACGCGATGCACGGCATCCCGACGTCGGACGTCCACAGCGGTATGCGCGCCTACCGCTGCTCGGTGATTCGCGCGTTCGATTTCGACGGTGAGGGCGACGCGTTGCCCATCGACACGCTGCTCTTCCCTGCGAAGTGCGGCTATCGCGTGGTGGAGATGCCCATCGAGTACAACGAGCGGGTCGGCACCTCGAAGCTGCGCAAGCTGGCTGGCACGGTGTGGACGATGATTCGCCTGCTGCGCGCGCTCCCCGTCGGCGCCCGGCTCGGCGACCGCTACGAGCGCCGCTAGGCGTCACGCCGAGCGGCGATGCAGACGAAGCGCGTCGCGCTCATCGGGGCGTGACGTGAATGTGGCGATAGCGACGCGGTGCGGCGTCATCTCGACCGCGTGGTCATCGCATTTCCGCCGCCTATACTCCGCACCTTGCAACACCAGAGGAGGCAAGAGATGCGGTTTTTGAAGTGTTTTTGCGTACTAGGTGTGTCCGCGCTGATGGGCTCGGCGGCGGGAGCGGGGTGCGGGGGCGACGACGCCGGCGAGACGAGCTCGAGCTCAGCAGGGGGGACCGGCGGCGGGGCTCCTGGCGACTGCTCGCCGACGAACCCGGTCTGCACGGCTGTCGCGTCCGACTGCATTGCCGTCCACGACAATCAGGGGGCGACCAAGTTCGGTCTGCGGATGGCGCAGCTGACGGTCACGAAGCCCGACGTGCTCGCGGTCGGCTATATCGCCCGCCTTGTCGCCGAGGGCCTGACGATGAATCTGCCCGTGTGCAACTTGAATGGCACCGGGACCTTTTCCTGGTTGCTCGAGTTCGACACGGCGACCGGCAAGCTGCGCACCGGCGGCGCGATGCCCACGAGCGACCCGCTCGCGGGCTACTGCTTCGCCAACATGTCTGCAGGCGCGTTCGAGATCGCGCCGAAGGAGCTCGACGCCCCCCTGACCGACGGCGCATGGAGCGGCGCGGCCGACATCCTGAACGTCCCGATCTTCCTGGACACGGGCGCGGCAGACGCGGCCGCCGAGCCGATCGTCCTGCCCATGCACGAGGTGCAGCTCACCGACGCGAAGGTGTCGGCGGACAACAACTGCATCGGACGGTACAACCGCGAGGGGCTCGACCCGATGGAGGCCTGCCTCCCCGGCCCGGACGGCGATCCCCCTGCGTTCATCAACGGCGGCAAGCTCACCGCGTTCATCACGCTGGAAGAGGTCGATCGGGTGATCATCCCCGGGATCGAGCAGAGCCTCTGTGTCGTGCTCTCGGGCGATATCGGAGAGTACGGCACCGGTGAGACCCCGAATACGTGCAAGCGCGACGAGAGCGGCAAGATCGTGCTGAAGGGCGACTGGTGCAGCGCGACGAACTCGGCCGCGACGGACGACTGCGCCGACGCCTATGCGCTTGGCGGCGAGTATGCCGCGAGCGCGGTCAAGATTACCGGTCTCTGTCCGCAGTAGCGCTTGCGGGGGGCTCTCCGGGGAGCGTACGATCTGTCGTGGCGTCCTGAAGCCCGCGCCCAGCGGGCGCGGCGCTGCGGGTCGTGCTCCCCCGGAGGGTTCCTTATGCCCCGCCTCATCAAGCATTTCTCCGCCATCCTTGCTCTCCTCATCATCGCCGGATGCGCCGCTTCGGGCGGCGGGTGCGCCGGCTGTGGAATGACCCCCCTCCCCGCCGGCTTCAAGCCCGCGGATCGCATCGAGAACGCCGGCGCGGCGCGGCTCACGCAGTCGGGCGTCGAGTTCCTCGAGCAGAACCTGGGTGTCCTCGGGCGCGCGCTGCTCGGGGGTGGGGACGGCGGCGTGATCACGTTCTCCATCCCCAGGTCTTCTGGGACCGGCTACACGGTCTGTCCCGGCGGAGCCGACCCGAACGCGAGCCCGCCCAGGTGCACGGCGGAGATCGACGTGGGGAGTGCGGCGCTCCAGATCGAGCCGAGGACGCCGCATAACCTGCGAATCCGGGGATCTCTGCCCGTGCGCCTGCAGAACCTCCCGATCCTGGTCAACCTGCTCATCACGGACAGCACGGTCATCGCGACCCTCAACGGCAACGACGCGTGCCCGCCCGACGACCAGACCTTCACGAACATCAACCTCGACATCGAGCTCTCCGTCGAGATCGACGTCAATCCTCAGCACTCGCGGCAGGGCTACTCGCGCGTCAAGATCGTCCGGCTCGACATCGGCAAGGATCAGCTCGAGTCGAGGCTGCGGCTCAACTGCGGCGACTCCATCGCCGGCGACATCCTCGATTTTCTGCGCCCCATCGTCCTCCCCCTCCTGACCGGCTCGCTCTCTGAAACGCTGAAGGCCCAGCTCGACCAGCAGCTCTGTCTGAAGGCGGATCCGACGCAGGACCAGGCCTGCCCCGACGGCACGAACGACATCGGCGGCGTCTGCCGCTACGGCACGCACGCGAACGACGAGTGCGCCTCGATCCTGCTCGGCGTCGAGGGCCACATCGATCTCGGCCGGCTGCTCGCGAGCATCTCCCCCGGCACGCAGGGCGGTTTCGACCTCCTGCTCGCCGGCGGCGGCATGAGCGAGCGGGACGACGGCTCCGATCTCGCGTGGGGCGACCTCAACCCGGTCGGCAACGGGCTCACCCTTGGCCTTTATGGCGGCGCCGAGCCGGTGCCGACATCGAAATGTGTGCCGCTGTCGAACATGGCGCTCCCGGCGGGCATCCCGATTCCCGATGAGCTCGTCGCCAACACCGTCTCCGACTGGCCAGCCGACCTTCCCGGCCCTCACGTCGGTCTCGCGATCTCCGAGCGTTTCGCGAATTATGCCATGAACGGTCTCTACAACAGCGGTCTTCTCTGTCTCGGCATCTCCACGGAGACGGTGCCTCTCCTCAACTCTGGCACGCTGGGGCTGCTGACCCCTTCCGCAAAGGATCTCGCGCTGCAGCGCGAGTCGCAGCAGGTCGCTGTCGTCATCCGCCCGCAGGCGCCGCCTCGGGTCACCTTCGGTGATGGCACGAACGGAAGTGACGACCCGCTGATCCGCATCCGGCTGGACCGGGCGAGCTTCGATTTCTACATCTGGTCGCTCGACAGGTTCATCCGGTTCATGACGGCGACGTTCGATGTGGACGTGCCCATGAACCTCTCGGTCACCCCCGAGGGTCTCACGCCGGTGATCGAGGCGCTCAGGGTCGAGAACGGCGAGGTGACAAACAACGGGCTGCTCCGGGAGAACCCCGAGAACATCGCGGAGGCGCTGGGCGGCCTCCTCAGCGGTCAGCTCGGGCAGCTGATCGGCGGCGGCATCCCGGCGATCGATCTCGACGGGCCGCTCTCGGCGCTCGGGCTCTCGCTGGTCATCCCGGAGTCGGCCGAGGGCGCGGGCTCCCCCGGCCTGAGGAAGCTCACGAAGGGGCAGGACAACTACCTCGGCATCTTCGCGGCGTTCGGAACGACGGCGCAGCAGCGCTCGCTGCGGAGCGACACGCAGGCCGAGCTGAGCCGCAAGGAGGTGCGCGCCGAGGGGCTCCGCCTGCCCACGATGACCCGCGACAACGGGCCGACGGCGCGGCTCGTCATGAGCTCGCCGCTCGACGACGGCACGCGGGCCGTCGAGTACTCGTACCGCATCGACAGCGGCGTGTGGCGCCCGTTCAGGCGCGAGCGCGTCGTCGACCTGCACGACGACTGGCTGCGGCTCCAGGGGCGTCACGTGATCTCGGTGCGATCGCGGATCGCGGGCGCTCCCCTGTCGCTCGATCCCACGCCGGCGACCGTCGAGATGGTGGTCGACGTCGATCCGCCGGTCATCTCCGTCGGCGCCGCGGTGGACGGCCGGGTGCCGCTCGAGGTGAGCGATCGGGTCTCGGACGCCGCGCGCGCGAAGGTGCGCGTGCGGCTCGATGACGGCGCGTGGTCCCCCTGGTCGACGGCGGCGGAGACGACGTCGGTGGACGTGGGCGACGCCGTCGACATCGAGGTCGAGGCCGTGGATGAGGAGGGCAACCTCGGCACGGCGCGGCAGGCGATCCTCCGCGGCCGGGTCCCCGTCGACCCGTCGGCGGGCTGCGGATGCGTCATGGCTGGCGGCGCCGGCGAGGCGCCGTGGGGCGTCCGCTGGCTCGGCCTCGCCGTCGCGGCGGCGGCCTTGCGGCTCGCGCGGCGCGGCGACCGGGGGTCGTCGCCTCGGCGCCCTGCGCGGCGCGGTGCGCGCGGCGTGAAGGGCGCGCTGGCCGGGGCCGCCGTCGTCGCGCTCCTCGGCTCGCACGCCGGATGCTCCTGCAGCGAGGAGCCGGAGGAGGTGGAACAGGGGTGCGTCGCGCCCGACTGCACGACGCTGGAGCACGGGCTCATCGGCGCGTACACCTCGGTCGCGGTCGCCGCCGACAAGCGCACGGTCTGGGTCGCCGGCTACGCGGAGGCCGACTGGCGCAACGCGTTCGCGTGGGGCGATCTCGTGGTCGGCACGTGGGACGGCGAGGCGGTCGCGTGGGAAGCGATCGACGGGGTGCCCGCGGAGCCCCCGGTCGACCCGGCCCGGTTCGACGTGAGCGGGTTCCGCGGGGGCCAGACCGAGCCCGGCGACGACGTTGGCCTCTGGACGTCCATCGCGGTGGCGCCGGACGGAAAGCCGGCGGTGGCCTACTACGACCGCACGAACCGCGCGCTCAAGTTCGCGCAGCGGCAGGGAGACACGTGGGCGGTGAGCTTCGTGCAGCAGGCGCCGAGCAGCGATATCGGCCGCTACGCGAAGCTGCTCTTCGTGAAGGAGTTGCCCGTCATCGCCTACCTCGCGATCGAGCCCGGCGAGGGCGGCTCGGTCACGTCGAGCGTCCGGATCGCGACCGGCGAGAGCGCCACGCCCGGGGAGGGCGCGTGGCGGTTCGAGGACGTGGCGAAGGACGAGGCGACGCCGTGCCGCGCGTTCCTCTGCGGCGCCGGGGCGAAGTGCATCCGGAGCACGGGGCGCTGCGCGACGCCGCTCGCGGCCGGCGACTGCGAGCCGGGGTGCGCCTCCGGGCAGGCGTGCATCGACGACGGCGGCTCGCCGGCGTGCGCCGCGATCTCCGACGGCAACCGGCTCGAGACGTACCCCGAGGCGATCGGCGACTACATCGCGATGGCGCCCGACGATGCGGGCGGGTTCGGCCTGGCGTTCTACGATCGCATCCACGGCGACGTGGTGATCGCGTCGAAGTCGATGGGCGCGTGGGAGACCCGCATCGTGGACGGCGCGGCGCCGGACGGGACGGACACGGGCGACGTGGGCATGGGGACGTCGCTGTTCATCGATCGCGCTGGCGACTGGCACCTCGCCTACGCGGACGGCCGCTCGGAGGGGCTGCGGTACGCGCGGGTGAAGGGAGGCACGGAGGTCGAGCCCTCCGAGGTGGCGGACGACGGGCTCGGGATCGAGGGCGCCCCCTTCGAGGACGGGCAGCACCTCATCGGCGACGACGCGAACGTGTTCGTGACGGCGGCCGGGGAGGTGCGCATCAGCTACCAGGACGCGACGAGCGGGGCCCTGCGGCTCGCGATCGGGACGAAGAGCGGCGACGGCCACAGCTGGCTCATCCGGGCGATCGAGCAGGAGGGGTTCGCGGGCGCCTTCTCGCGGATCGTGGAGGTGGACGGGCGGCTGCTCATCGCGAACTGGTGGCGCGTCGGCGGACAGACCACGAAGGGAGACGTGGCGCTCGTCGCTCCCTGACGCGCGCGCCGGGGCGCGAGCGCCCGGGCCGTGAGATGACCGGATCGCCGCGTGCGGCGTCCCCCTGGAGCGCTCGGTCGACGGATCGCCGTTGAGCAGGCGATCCGCCGACTGGGTATGCTCCTGGGTCGGCGCGGCCAGGGCGCGGGTGCGCCTTCTGCGAGGATCTGCAGGCAGAGCGAAGCGTCACAGGAAAGGCTTGGGACGATGAGAGCGACGGAACGAACGAGCAGCAACGCGGTGAGCAACGCATCTGCGCCATCCGATGGAGCGCAGGACCAGGCCGGCGCGCCCGCGCGGCGCGCCGCGCGGCGGCGGATCGGCGTCCCGTTCTCTCTGTGGCTGCTCCCCGCCGCGTCGGCCGTCGCGGCGCTGCACCTCGCCGGGTGCTGGCCGCTGTCCTACGCCGAGGATTGCAAGGAAGACTCGAGGTACTGCCCCCCCGAGCCGACGGGCGGCGGCAACGACCCTGGCCCCACGTGCGAGCCGGACCCGACCCAGGACGCGAGCACGGTGGTGGACCGGTGCGCGGTGTTCGCGAGCGCGGGCGCGGCGTCCGGAGGAGACGGGACGAAGGCGAGGCCGTACGCGTCGCTCTCGGAGGCGATCGCGAGCGCGAACGGCAAGCGGGTGCTCGTGTGCTCGAGCGGCGTGTTCGAGGAGAGCGTCACGGTCAAGGCGGCCATCGAGGTGATCGGCGGCTTCGACTGCAACGCGGGCTGGACGTGGAGCCCGGCGGCGCGAAGCACCCTCGGAGGGCCCGCGAACAAGGTGGCGCTCACGCTGACCGAGGACGCGGGCGGAACACGGGTGCGGAGCTTCACGATCAGCGCGGCCAACGCGACGGCTACGGGCGGGTCGTCGATCGGCGTGGCGGTCGCGGACATCGACGCGCAGCTCGATCACGTCGACGTCATCGCAGGCAACGGGATGAACGGCGCGAACGGCGAGACGCCGGCGGTCGCGCAGGACGGTTCGAACGCGCTGGAGGACGTCTCGAGCGCGTGCCTCGTGGCGGTCTACAGCGGCCAACCCGGCGTGACGACGTGCGGGGACGGCGAAACGAGCGGCGGCGTCGGCGGCCTGGGGGGACAGCCCGCGGTGGATGAGGGGCGCGGGCAGACAGGTGGCGACGGCACGCCTCCGGCGGTCTCCCCGACCGAGCTCGGCCTCGGCGGCACCGGACACGGACAGACGGGGGGAACGGGAGAGACGACCGAGTGCAGGGACGGCGCGAGCGGTGCGAGGGGCGCCTCCGGCAGCGCTGGCGCAGCGGGCGACCGCACCGCGCTGACGCTGGTCGGCGTCAGCGGAGGTGACGGCGGCGCAGGCGTCAACGGGACGCGCGGTCAAGGCGGCGGCGGGGGCGGGGGCGCGAAAGCAGGACGCTTCTGCATGGCCAGCGGAGGTGGCTACATCGACGGCGCGGGCGCAAGCGGCGGCGGCGGCGGGGCGGGCGGCTGCGGTGGAACGGGAGGCGGCGGTGGCAAGGCCGGCGGGTCGAGCGTCGGGATCCTCAGCCTGGGGACCAAGCTGGCGCTGACCGATGTGACCATCGCCGTCGGCAAGGCGGGCAATGGAGGTGAGGGCGGGGGTGGAAGCCCCGGTGGCTCGGGCGGCATGGGGGGCAAGGGGGGGAGTCGCGTCGCCGGGTCCGGCTCGCTCGCGGGTTGCATGGGTGGCAAGGGTGGTGCGGGCGGCGATGGCGGCCCTGGCGGCGGCGGCCGAGGCGGCCACGCGGTGGGCATCGCCTACAAGATCACGCCCAGCCCCGCGGCCGCCGAGGTGCCGTTCACCGGAGGCACGGCTGGCAACGGCGGCTCCGCCGGGCTCGGTGGCTCCCCCGGGAGCGACGGCGCGGCCGGGGTGAGCGGCGCCTGCTGGGATTTCGCCAGCAACACGAGCTGCCCGCAGCAGTGATCGGCGCCGACGCGCCGTCAGGCGACCAGCGACGCCGCGCCGATCTCCGCCGTCGCCGGGCCGCTCACGCGCGCGCGCTCCGCGGCCACGAGATCGAGGAGCTCTTTCCGGGTCGCCTGCCCGCTGTCGAGCAGCGCGCGCATCGCGCCGTCGACGCAGCCCTTCACCCGCGCCAGGCGGGGAGCGCTCTCCCCGCCCTCCTGCGCGGTCAGCATGTCGTGCAGCATCCGCCTGAGCCCCGCCATCGCTTCGGTCTTCGAGCGCATCGCCATCACCTCGCCCGATCGGCCTAGCGAAGGCGGCGCGATCCGGCCAAGTTTCAGGCGCGCGGCAGCTTGCCCAGCGCGAGGTCCGCGGCGTCGCGCTCGATCCCCGCGAGCGCGACCCCCGGGCCCTTCCGCGGGACGAGCACCACGCGGCAGCGGCCGCTCGTCGCCGTCTCCAGGTGCGACAGCCCGAAGTCGAGCGCCGCGCCAAAGGCGAAGACGAGCGCGCCCATGCCGAGCAGCTCCGGGGAGCCCGCGCGCGCGCCGTCGACGAGCAGCGACACGCCCAGGTACGTCCCCAGCCCCAGCGCGACGAGCCCTGCGTAGAGGGCGAGCCGCGGGTACCGCACCTCGCGCGTCGCCCGGAGGAGCGCCTCGACCGGGATGTACGTCTCCCGCTCCCGCAGCGTCCGGCCGAACAGCTCTGTCCGGCTCCGGACGGTTACGCCCTTCGGGCCGACCTCCAGCGCGGCGGGCCGGCGGTACCGCAGAAGGAACCGCCCGGCGAGCCGGAGGACGTGCATCGCGAGCAGGATCCCCGTCGCCGCCAGCAGCACGAGCGCCACCGGCCCGCGCGGCGGCGGAGACAGCTCGCCCGCGAGCCGCGCCGTCGCCCCGCCGTCGCGCTCCGGCGCCCACTTCTCGTCCCCGGCGGCCGCGGCGCCCTCCTGTGCGGCGCCGCTCGGGCTCGGCGCGCGGCTCGGCCGCCTGGCGGGCGAGAGCGCGTCGCGCAGCAGCGAGCGCACGATCGGATCGCGCACGTCGTCCACGAGCGCCGCGGCCTCGGCGCGCGCGTCGGGCGAGGTGCTCCCCCGCAGCGCCGCCGCGGCGATGATCGCGCCCGCCCGGCCCAGCTGGGGCAGCGCGCCCTGGTCGGCGCGCCGCACCAGCGCGGCGATCGACCGCCAGAGGCCCGCGGCGCGCTCGCCCAGCGCGGCGTCCAGCGCGGTCAGCGCATCGACGGAGGTGTACGTCGCCAGCCAGACGAGCGCCTCGGCGACGCGCCCCTCCGCCTCCGGCCCGTCGGGCGGCGAGAGAGCGACCCCGCGCGCGAGCAGCGTGGCCAGGAGCACCCGGGTCGCGCTCCCCGCGCCCTCGCTCGTGCCGCGCTCGAGCGCCCGGACCACGTTGCCGAACCGGGTCTCCGCGTCGGCGACCGACAGTCCCGCCCGGTCGACGAGCTCGGCGAGGCCGCCCTCCAGGGTCGTCCGCCGCTCATCCGCGGCGGCAAAGGCCGCGGTGTGGACGACCCGCGCGAGGTCGTCGCCGCGGGGGTGTCCGGCAAGCTCATCGAGCACGGCGTACGGAGAGTGTTCGGGCGTCATCGGCGCGGGCTGGTCGGATTAACTGAACGCCGCCGCTTTGGCTAGTGTTCCGCGCGGCCCGGGCGGCACTCCGCCCCGGCACGGCCGCCTTCGCCCCGGCGCGGCCGCTCTCGCCCCGGCGCAGCCGCTCTCGCCCCGTGCGCTACGGCTTCCGCGCGCCGCCCTGCTCCAGAAGCGCCTTCTCCACGAAGCCCATGATCAGCTTGAGCTGCCGGTTCGTGACGTGGAGCTTCGACCAGATGACCTTCCCGTCGGTGTTGAAGGCGATCTCATCCACCACATCGATCCTCGTGATCCCCAGGTCGATGGTCCGGATCGCGTTCAAGGTCTTCGTAAGCTCCTGCGCGTGAACCAGCGCATCTTCAGCAGATTCATCGCCCGCCGTGAGGGCGAGGTCCGCGCCCCCATCCTTGGTCGGCGTGACCGTGAGCCGCATCCACGCGAGGCTGCGCGGGACCGCCTGGACCCCGCGGAAGGCGTTCGCCGGTGTGAGCATCGAGATGACGATGCCCGCAGCCGAAGATTTGTTGAACCCTTTCATGGACTTCAACTTGGACAGCTGATCTTCTTCGGCAGCGGGAAGGACCACGAGCAGCCGCCGGTCCGGCACCATCGCGAAGATGCGCTTGCTGCGGTCGGCGGTGGCCCGGGCGGCGGGGACGGGGGCGTCTTCGATCCACGAGCCGTTCGACCGCTGGACGATGATGTCGACCGCCGCGCGCATGGTCTCCTCGGGCGCCCGGTAGTCCATGACGGCGACGACCTTGCTGGAGTCGCGGAGCTGCGGCCCGGCGATGAGGAGGTGGTCGATGTCCCGGATCGGGTCGATACCGGTGTCGCTGAAGAAGGACTGCCACTGGGGGATGGTCGTCAGGATGCGGCCGAACCACGCGCCGAGCTCGTGGCTGCGGAGCCGGTCGCCGGCGATGAGCACCTGGACGTTCGGGTCCTTCGACGCGAGCTTGCCCGGCGCGCCCGCGGCGCTCAGCGGGGTCCGCAGGTTCGGGTGATCGCCGTCGCTCTCCGTGCCCCCATCGCCAGACGCGTCCGGGCCTGCGTCGCCCGGCGGCTTCCGGCGCGGCCGTTCGGGCGCGCCCGCGTCCGGCGCCTCCGGCGAGGCGCTCGCCGACGCCGTGGGCGGCGTCGCGGGCGACGGCGTCGCGGGCGCGGCGGCGCCCGCCCCGGAAGGCGCCCCCTCACCGCCGCTCGCGGAGGGCGCAGCCGCCACCGCGCTGGGGTCGTCCGCGAGGAGATCCAGATCGATCGGCACGATCGTCTCGCCGGCGTCGTAGTCGGCCAGCTCGCCCCGGAGCGCGAACATCGCGTCGAGCCACGCGAACAGCGGGGTCGGGAGCAGGGGCAGGTGCAGGAGCGCCGCGACGACGGCCGCGGTGACGAGCGCGCGCCTGGATGCGGCGCGAACGAGCGGAACCGCCGCGGTGCCACGGCCCACGCGCTGGGCCTCCGTCGTGTTGTTCAAGCCACGCCCCGGGGTCCGTTCCGCCACGGCGGTACCCTAGCAGCAGCCGTCCGAACGGCATCCGAGCCCCGGAGCGCGCCCTCACCGCGCGTCGCGGCTCCGTGGCACGTCGTTCGCTCGGGCGATGGTCATGCGATGCCGCCTGCCCCGGCGCCCGCCATCGCCAGCTCGAGGGGCGCGCGCTCCGCAGAGAAGTGGATCGACACGTGAGTGACCAGGTACTAAGACCGCCGAGCCGACCCGACCCTACGGGTCGATCATCAGACCGCGAGGATCGGGAAGGCCGGTCCTCGCCCAACGCTGTGGATGCGATGAACCGCTCTCAGGCGCCCCGCCCCCGCGGGCAGAAGGACCCCGCTCGATCGCACGGCAGCGGCAATGTCCGCACCGACGACCTGCGGAACCCGCAACCGGCGCCGGGCGCCGAACGCGCCGGGGGCGGCGTCGTGCGCACCTCGCTCGTGTCCAGCGTGCTCGGGTTCGTCGCCGCGGCGGCCTTCGCCGGCACCGCGGCGTGGGCGAGCGGATGCCAGGGCGAGGCCCCTCCCGGCCCCTCCACCGAAGGCAACTCGCCGCCCGAGCGGACCTCGTCCCTCCCCCGCCCCGCGCCGACGTCCTCCGCGCGCGCCGCCGCGTCCGCCGAGGCGCCCAGGGAGGCCCCGGCCGCCGCGCCTTCCGAGGCCCCGGAGCCCCCCGCGCCCGACAAGCCGTACACGGGGCCGCTGCTCGGCTCGATCGTGCCGCAGGCGGCGGTCTATCCGACGATGGAGTTCTCCAAGCAGCGGCTCGGCTACATCCGGCTCGGCGGCAAGGTGCCGGTCGATCCGAAGCCCATCAAGGGCGGTAGCTGCGCCAAGGGATGGTACCGCCTCCTCGACGGCGGCTACGTCTGCGGGAGGTCGGCCACGACGGACCTGTCGAACCCGCAGGTCCGCCTCGGCATCACGCCGCCGAACCTCGACGACGTCCTCCCGTACAAGTACGCCTTCAACACGACGCACGGCACGCCCCTCTACCGCTCCGTCCCGTCGAAAGACGAGATGATGCGCTACGAGCCGTACCTCGATTCCGCGAAGCGCAAGCGGAAGGAAGAGGAGAAGCAGCGCGCCGAGGCGCTCTACGAGGAGACCGAGAAGGAGGTCGCCGCTGCGGCCGCCGCTCGCGCCGAGGCCGCCGCGAACCCCGCGCCGGTGGCCGCGGTCGCGGCGGATCCGGCTGCAGTCGAGGACAAGGCGGCGGCCGTCGCCGAGGCCGCGTCGCTCGGCATCGCGCCGGCGCCCGTCGAGGAGGAGCCCGAGAAGCCCTGGTGGGAGAACGTCGACGACAAGGGCAGGCCGCGCAACGTCACGCTCGCCGATCTCGACAAGGACGCCGACTCGACGGTCGCGAAGCGGATGGTCAAGGGCTTCTTCGTCGCGGTCGACAAGACCTTCGGCTGGAACGGCCGCAGCTGGTACAAGACGACCGCGGGCCTCGTCGCGCCGAGCGACCGCATGTACATCATCAAGCCGCCGGCCTCGCAGGGCATCGACTTCCCCGAGGGCGCGAAGTCGGTCGGCTTCATCCTCGCGAAGTCGGCGAGCAAGTACCAGTTCGACGCCGAGAAGAAGTCCGTCACCGTGGCCGGCTCGCTCGAGCGCTTCGCGGCGTTCGGGCTCACGGGCGAGTCCCACACCCACAGGTCGACGGTCTACCGGAAGACCACCGAGGGCTGGTGGATGAAGGGCGCCGACGGGACGTACACCGATCTCGGCGCCCCGCCGCCGGATCTCGCGCCGGGCGAGAAGTGGATCGACGTGAACCTGTCGCGCAAGACGCTGGTCGCGGTCGAGGGCGACAAGCCCGTCTTCGCGGCGCTCATCTCGCCGGGGAGGCGCTCGAAGGACAAGAAGAAGGATCACCCCACGCACACGGGGGTGTTCCGCATCCGCGAGAAGCACATCGCGACCACGATGGACGGCGACGGCACGGTCGCGGGCGATCTGCCCTACAGCATCGAGGACGTGCCGTTCGTCGCGTATTACGACGGCTCGTACGCCCTCCACGGCGCCTTCTGGCACGGAAACTTCGGCCGGGAGATGAGCCACGGCTGCGTGAACCTCTCGCCGCTCGACGCGAAGAAGGTGTTCTTCTGGAGCGAGCCCAGGCTCCCGCGCGGCTGGCACGGCGTCTGGGCCACGCCGGAGAACCGCGGCACGCTCGTGTCCATCCACGAGTGAGCGGGTGAGCGGGCCGCGCGCGCCGATCGGCCACGCGGACGAGGACGCAGCAACACGGTGCGCTCCCCCTCGAGCGGGGCGCGCGTGGACCGGCCGGACCGGGCTCGCCGCGACGCATGAGGACGAGCGCGCGTCGGAGCCGCGCCGCGCCTCGCCTGGGCCCGCCAGCGGGCCTGCCCGCCCGCCGCCCTGCCTCCGCCGGTCGCTGGAAATCCGGGCGGGTCGTGCTCGGAACAGCTTGAACGGTCGCTTTGACAGGGCTCCCTCTTGACTCGGGGCTCCCCTTCGCACACTTGTGGAGCCGCCATGGACCAGTTCTCGGCGCACCTCGACCGCGGGTGGGATCTCGTCCAGCGCGGGGACACGCGCGGAGCAGAGGCGTCGGCCCGACGGGCGCTCGAGCTAGATCCGAACTCGCCGGAGGCTCACAACCTGCTCGGCTTCGTCGCGGCCCTCGAGGGCGAGGGCGAGGAGGCCATCGAGGCGTACCGCCAGGCGATCGCCCTCGATGACACCTACCTGGAGGCGATGCTCAACGCCGCCGAGGTGTACATCCATCCGCTCGGCGATTTCGATCAGGCGATCGAGATGTGCGACCAGGCGCTGGATCTGGCCGAGGTCGACGAGGAGATCATCGACGCGCTCCTCCTGAAGTTCGACGCGCTCCTCGGCAAGGGCGATCTCGACGAGGCGGCCCAGGTCGCGGCGAAGATCCCCGAGGGCCCCTACGACAACCCGAACCACACCTTCCTCGTCGGCCGCGCGTTCTACGAGATCGGCCAGGCTGACAAGGCCGCCGCGCTCATCGAGGAGGCGGCGCTCAAGGATCCGCGGCACGCCGAGGCCCACTACTACCTCGGCCTCATCCGCGACGAGCGGGGCGACGTCCGCGGCGCGACGCAGGCCTTCCTGCGCTCCCGCGAGCTCGACGTCGAGCTCGGCATGCCCCCCTGGGCGCCGAGCCGCGACGGCTTCGTGACGCTGGCGCAGAAGACGGTCGCCGCGCTCAACCCCGTGCTCCGGCGCTACGTCGAGGGGGCGGAGCTCTACATCTCCGACGTGCCCGGGATGGAGCTCGTGGCCGAGGGCGTCGATCCCCGCGCGCTGGTCCTCCTGGACGGCCTCAACGCCGACGAGCGGGAGCGGGGCCTCCGCGGCAGCGCCGATGTCCACCCGTGCGCGCGGGTCTTCGTCTACGCCCTCAACGTCGCCCGCCTCGCGGGCAGCATCGAGGCGCTGGAGCGCGAGATCAACCTGGCGCTCGAGCGCGAGATCACCGCGACGTTCCTCGAAGCCGAGCAGAACGAGCGGACCGAGAAAGAGCTCAACTGAGCGGGCGAGGGCGCTCCTCGCCACGACCGCCGCGCCGCGTGGGCGCGCGGGGCGCCGCTTACTTCCACTTGACGGCGAGGATCTCGGTGCTGATGCCGGGTGACGAGCGGATGATGACGGAGCTCATCAGCCGATGCACGGCGCCGAGCCCGACGCCGAGCCCCTGACCGGGCATCCTCGGCGTCAGCCGCGCAGAGCTCGACGAGGACGGGCCGCGATCGCTCTTCGGCCCCACCTCCTCGAGCAGCGCCAGCTTCGGGTCCAGGCCTGGGCCGGAGTCGCGCACGATCACCTCGACGCCCCACCGGCCGCCGCCCGTCTGCGTGTCATCACGGATCGCGCGGATGCTGATGCTCCCCCCGCCGCCGTGGCGCACCGCGTTCGACACGAGCTCGGCGATCGCGATCGCGAGCTCGTGCTGGGCGCGCTCCGAGAGCCCTGCCCAGCGCGCGATATGCGCGCCCTCGGCCGCGCAGGCGAAGCGATCCTCCTCGCGCGTGACGGGGATGCTGAACGCGGGCGGGGACCTCTGCGTCACGCCGCGCCCCTGTCGCGGACCACGGCGACGACGCACGTCGCGTCGTCGAACGACTTCTTGTGGACGTCGACGATCCGGCGGGCCATCTCCTCGGGATCGAGGTCGCGGAACGCGCTGAGATCGAAGCCGCTGGAGATCCCGTCGGAGTGGAGCAGGACGACGTCGCCGGGCGAGATGGGGAAGCGAAAGCTGCGGAGCCGCCGCACGCGCCGCCCGAGGATCCCCGCCGAGCAGAAGCTCGGCATGGCCGTCCGCGTGATCGCCTTCATCGCGATGTTGCCGACGCCCGAGAACTCGAGCTCGCCCACGCTCTCGTCGATGCGCAGGAGCGCAGCCGCGGCCCCGCGCGTCGACGCGAGCTGCTCCCCTGCCCCGGTCAAGAGATCCTCGATCGGCATCGACGCGTGATCCTCCACATACCGGCAGAACGCGGAGGCGGCCTGCGCGGCGTGGGGACCGTGACCGAGCCCGTCGGCGAGGCCGATCAGCACCCAGGGGGACTGTCGGACCACCACCACCTCGTCGCCGGCGATCTCCTCGCCGGCGGCGACGCAGCACGCGGTCCCGATAGCGACCGTCATCCGAGGTACTTCCTGACTGTCACGGTCGTCCCCGCGCCGGGCGCCGTCTTGACGTCGAACGCATCCATCAGCGCCTTCGTACCGCGGAGGCCCGCGCCCATACCGTGACGCGAGCGGTACTTGCCGCTCAGGATCTCCGGCAGGTTCGTGATCCCGGGCCCGTTGTCCTGCGCGACGATCTCGATCGCACGCATCGGCGAGGTGAGCGAGCGGACGACGACCTGCCCGCTGCCCGCGTACCTGACGATGTTGCGCCCGAGCTCGGAGATCGCCGTGACGATCTTCGTCTGCAGGACGTCGCTGACGAGGTGCTCGATGCAGAGCTCGCGGCCGGCTGACCGCGCGCGCAGCACGTCCTCCTCGTTGCGCACATCGATGGTGATCTCACGCGGCGCAGGGGCGGCGTGGTCGAGCTCACCGAGCTCGGAGATGCACCGATCGAGCTGCGCCTGGTCGCGGACGAACAGCTTCACCCCGCGCTTCACCTCGACGAGGAGGCGCCGGAGATCACCCTCGCGCGCGACCATCGGATCGACCTTCGCCTGCCGGATCCCGCAGTCGATGACGCTCTTCCTCACCGCAGGCGAGAGGAACTGCGCCAGCACCGTCTCGATCTGATCGGTGATCGAGCGGCCGACGATCTGCGGAGACGACGGCACGGGGCCGCGCGCCGACTGCGGCGTACCCGGCATGCGCGTCGACACCGGTCCGCTGGACCGGCTCGACGGCGGCCCCGTGGCGCCGCCGCTGGAGGGCGGTCCGTCACGAGGAGGGATCTTCATGCGACACCTCGTTCGTGAGCTCCGGCGGCATCATGTCGTCCTCCGCGGACGGCGCGAGCATCTCGACGGCGCGCTCCAGGTTGAGCGCCGTCACCACGCCAGGGATCTCGAGATCCATCTCCACGAGCGCGATCGCGACCGCGGGGCGCAAGCCGCACACCGCCGTCCGGACGCCCATCAGCCGGGCCGTGAGCGCGATGTCACGGATGGCGCGGGTGAGATAGCTATCGAGAATCTCGACACCGGAGAGGTCGACGATGAGGCCGCGGGGCGATCGCGCTTCGATCGACCCGGTCACGTCGTCGCGCAGCTGCTCCACCTGGCCGTCGGTGAGCCCGCCCTGCACCGAGACGATTAAGTTCCCGAAGAGGCCCACGATGGGGACCCTACCCGCTTGCATCAAGTGGACGTCTCCTTCCTCGCGCTGAGCTGCAGCTGTGTCGTGGTCATTGCACCGCTGCCCGACGGATCGAAGGCGGCCCGTGGGCCGCCAGGGGTGAACGGCTGTCCTGTCTGCTTCTCGTTGTCTTTGGCCGCGCCGCGGCGGGCCCCCATGAGGGACGCGGGCGTCGGCTTCTGGCCGGCGAGCGCCATGCTCTCGCGCAGCGCATGCTTGAGGTTGCGCGCGGCGCGCACGGTGCCGAGGTTGATGCCGAGCTCCACCATCGTCTGCGCGACGGCGGGCCTGACGCCGGTGATCCGACACCGCGCGCCGAGCAGCTCGACCGCCTTCATCAGCTTCATGAAATGGTCGGCCGTCCGCGTGTCGATCACCTCGACGCCCGTCACGTCGATGATGACGTAGCGCGACTGGCGGCGGACGATCTCGTCGAGCAGCCGCTCCATGATCTGGGCGCTCCTGCGCGAGTCGACGACGCCGATGATCGGCAGCGCGAGGACGTCGTCCCACAGCTCGAGGATGGGCGTCGAGATCTCGTCGATCGCGTAGCGGAGCCGCTCGACGAGCTCGCCCTTGGCGCTCTCGCTCTCCACGAGATCGCGGTTCTTCGCCTCGAGATCCTCGATGAGGCGCTTCTTCTCGGTCGCGTCGCGGAACACGGCGACGGCCCCGGAGATCGACCCGTCCTTGCCCCGCATCGGGCTGGCGCTGACCGTCAGGAACAGGCCGGACACCGGTCCGTGCTCGATGCGCGGCTCGGTGAACAGCGAAGGCACGCGGACCGACCGCGGCTCGACGTCGTCCCCCTGCGGCCCCGCGGTGGGCGCGAGGGTCGGCATCGCGCCGCCCGCCACGCCGTTGGAGCGGCGGGCGACCCGCCCGTCCTGGTCGGCGGACTTCCTCGCGAAGAGCTCGACCTGATCGACCGTCTCGCCGCGCAGCGCGCGCGACAGCGGGTGCTCGGACATCGGCCAGGGGGTCGCGCGATCGGGGAAGAACAGCGTGGCGTCGCCGGGCCCCGCGTCGTCCCCCGAGCTGAGGTCGAGCGGCGCGCGGCCGAGCATGTGCTCCGCGGCCGGGTTGCGCATCAGGAGCTCGCCCCTGTCGTCAACGACGGCGACGCCGTCCGCCATGCTGTCGAGCACGAGCTTGAAGATGCCAGCCTGTCGCCGCAGCTCCTCGTCCGATCGGGCCAGCTGCTCGCCGCGCTCGCGCGCCTCGCGCGTCGCCCGGTCGAGCTGCGCGGCCTGCTCCTTCGCCGCGCGCTCGTGCCCCTCGATCTGCTGCTCGAGCGTCGCGATGCGCTCCGTGAGCCTCGCAATCTCTTGCCGCAGAGCTTCTTCGCTCATCGCGAACTCCCCGTCGTAAGCCCGCGCGCGCCGTGCGTGGCGCTAGGCAGCGCGTCCCTCCGGCGCGCGGCGCGGCGGATCCCCTTGCAGGATCGCTCCGCATGCGCGCGCCGGGAGGATGAGCCGCGCGGGCCAAACGAGACGGCCGCGGAGAGCGCGTGGCTCTTCGCCGTCCTGTCCGTCCTTTGCACGCTCGTGACGCTCATTTCTTCTCCTCGCAGGGTGCCCTGTCCCAAGCGGGGACCGTGTCCAGCACCAGTCGAGAAACACAGCTTATCGCCAACCGGGCAACCCACCGTCAAGCTTCGCGTCGGCCATGCGTGTCGCTTGTGGCGACGGCATCCACCGTCGCCCAGCCGAGGTAGCCCGTGTCCGCACAACTGCGCCCGTGCCCCGCGTCACGATCGACCACGCCAGCAGCAGCCTATGCCGCGCCGCAGCGCAGCCGAGCTCGGTCGGCGCGCACCTTCTGCTTCCGCTCCTCGGATGTGCGGATGGAGAGGGCCGGAGCTCACGTGAGGTTCCCCCCACGCGACGCGGGCTGTTCACCAGCGCGGCTCGCGTGACCGGAGCCACGCGCGGGACGATCGAACTCAATCGCCGAGGCTCTGACGCTCGCGAGCGCGCCGTCGCTTGGCCTTGCGCTTCGAGTCGGCCGGGCGCTGAGGGTCTGGGCCGCTCTCGCCCGTGGTCGGAGCGCCCGCGTCGAGCCAGCGCCACAGCGCCATCTGGTCCGCGGTCGCTCCGTGACGGATGGCGCGCTTCAAGATCTTCTTGGCGAGCACCAGCTTGCCGCATCGGGCGAGCGCGTGCGCGTAGCTCGCGGCGATGTCGGCCTCGCCTGTCTGCGCCTCGGTGGCCTGCGCAAGGAGCGGCAAGGCGTCGTGCGGGCGGTTCAGCGCGACGTCGTAGAGGTGCCCCAGGTTGTGCGCGTACCACGGGTTCTCGGGCACGATGGCCAGCGCGCGCTCGTAGGCGCGCGCGGCGTAGCGGTAGTTGCCGAGCAGCGACTGCGCCAGGCCGAGCACCGCCCAGGCGCCGTCGTCCTCCTCGTGGAACTGCAGCACGCGGCGCGCGAAGAGCGCGGCGCGCCACGGATCGTGCTCCACGCCCATCTCCGCGAGGTGGCGGTGCGCGTAGAGCCACGGCTCGCTCCCGGGCGACGTCGCGCGGGCCAGGCGCGCGAGCAGCGGGAGAACCCTGTCCGCGTCGAGCTTGTCAGCAAGCGCTCGATCGATGTCCCGTCGAAGCCGGTCGATGTCCTCCGCTCCACTGCGCCCCATCCCTTCCGTGATACGACCAGTGGGCGAGCTTGGCTAGCGCGTTGCGCGCCGAGAGGCGACGCCTGGACGACGTCGCACGCAAGCCCTCACCGACGTACCATCGACGTGCGCCGGCGGGCGGTGTCTTGCACGGCGCGGAACCGCGTGAAACGCCGGGTGGAGCCCGCTCCGCCGCCATGTGGCGGCGGATCGACGCTTTTGCGACGATCCGCGCGACCCGCGCTCAGGCGTCCTCCGCCACCTCTTCGGCGCTTGACGTGCGCTCACGAGCCTGCTCCGCGCGCGCCTCCTTGCCCGCGATCGTCGCGCCGTTCAGCGTGGCCACGACCCGCGCGAGCTCGGCCTTCGGGACGCTGACGAACGCGTTGCGCTCGCGCACCCGGATGCGCCGGATGTCCCCCTTGGCCATCCCGCCCCGCTCGATGAGCGCGCGCTGGAAATCCGCCGCGCGCGCGCCGTCGCGGCGGCCGAGGTTGATGAAGACCTCGACGAACTCTCCGTCCGCCTCGTCGCGCGCGGGCTCGGCGCGCGGCGCTTCGCCGGCCTCGCCGCTCTCGATCTCGACCGCGGCCTCGCCGGGGGCCGACGGCACGGCGCCGCTCGCGCGCTCTCGATCGCCGCCGCGCGACACCGGCGAGCCGGGCGCCGGAGACGGAGGCTCGCCGAGGATCGGCTCGTCGTCGCCCTCCTCTTCGGGCGGCTGCCACATGGTGAAGTCGGCGTGACGCGAGAACGGCTGTCCCGCCGCGCCGCCGTGAGGCTTGCCCGGCGCGGCGCCAGCGGCGCCAGCGGCGCCGGTCGCGCCAGCGGCGCCAGCGCCGCGGCGCGCCGACAGCAGCGTCGCGGCGGGCCGTTCGCGCAGGCGCTCCGGGCCGCGGCCCGGCCCGCCCTCGCCTCGCGGCGGCTCGATCCGCATCAGCGGCTCCGGCCGCGTGAGCGGCTCGACCGAGACGGGGCCGTCGTCGCGCGCCCGCGCCCCCTCGGGCCGGCGGGGCTCTTCCCCCCCGGGCGCGTCCGCGCCGCGAGGGCCTCGCCGCCCCTCGTCCCGGCGGAGGCGCAGCGATCGCCGATCGCGCTCCCGCCCCCGGTCACGGTCGCCCTCGCGCGCGAGCTCGCTGCGCTCCGTCTCGGGCGAGCGCGGCTCGGGCGAGCGCGGCTCGGCCGAGTCGGCCGCGCGGGGGGTCGCGTCCCGCGCTGCCCGCCCGCGCGCCGCCGGCTCGGGCTTGGTCGACGGATCCGTGCCGCGCCCCTCGCTGTCGCGCGCCGCCGCGCGCTGCGGCTGCTGGGCGCGCCGCGCGGCGCTCGCCTCCTCTTGCGCCGTCGGCCGCGCGCCGAGGTGATCGCGCAGGAGGCCCGCCACGATCGCCTCGGCCTGGTCGTGCGTGAGCAGCCGGCGCGCGAGCGAGAGATCGTCGCGGTGCGTGCCCTTCGACAGGAACGCCTCGGCGAGCATCGCCACGAGATCGGCCTCGGCGCGCGTCTTGAGCTCCCCCTCGGTGGGGAGCTGCTTCTCGAGCGGGCGGATCTTGTACGTCAGCCGGAGGATGTAGAGCGGCCCGACGTCCTGCGGCGTGATCAGCGCGATCGCCGTGCCGGTGCGGCCCGCGCGGCCGGTGCGGCCGGTGCGGTGCACGTACGCCTCGGCGTCCTGCGGGAAGTCGTAGTTGATGACGTGCGTGAGGTGCGAGATGTCGATGCCGCGCGCGGCCACGTCGGTGGCGACGAGGAAGCGCAGGCGCCCCTCGCGCGTCGCGCTCATCACCTTCTCGCGATCGGACTGCGGCAGATCGCCGTTCAGCCAGTCGGCGTCGTAGCCCTGGCGCTTCAGCGCCCCGGCGACCGCCTCGGTCTCGTCCTTGGTGTTGCAGAAGACGACCGCGTTCTCGGGGTTCTCGACCTCGATGATGCGGACGAGGGAGGTCAGCTTGTCGCCCGTGATCAGGTAGACGTAGTGCTGGATCTGGAGCGCGCCGACGGCGTCGCCCGAGAGGGTGATGAACTCGGGCGACCGCAGCTTGCTGCGCGCGATGCGCTCGATGTCGGGCGGGAGCGTCGCCGAGAACAGGAGCGTCTGCCGCTCCGGCGGCAGCTCGGCGAGGATCGCGGTGAGCTCGCGCTCGAAGCCCATCGAGAGCATCTCGTCGCACTCGTCGAGCACGAGCAGCCGGATGTGCTTGGCGACGATGGTCCCGCGGCGCAGGTGGTCGAGCACGCGGCCCGGCGTGCCGACGATGACCTGCGCGCCCGCGGCGAGCGCGTCGATCTGCCGCTGCATCGGCGCGCCGCCGTACACGGCGACCACCTTGATGCCCTTGCGCTTGCCGAGGCGCTCGACCTCCGCCGAGACCTGGAGCGCGAGCTCCCGCGTCGGGCACAGCGCGAGCACCTGCGCCTGAGCGAGCGAGCGCTTCACGGCGTGATCGACGATCGGGAGCCCGAACGCCGCCGTCTTGCCGGTGCCGGTGCGCGCCTGCACGACGGCGTCGCGCCCGCGCGTCACCGGCTCCCAGACGGCGAGCTGCACCGGCGTCGGGTGGACGTAGCCAATCTCCGCGAGGGTCTCGCGCAGCTCGGACGACAGGGGCAGCACATCGAAGGTAGGCGGCGGCTGGGGCTTGTCGCCGGTCTGCGCTTCACCCGCCACTGCGGCAGGGGGAGAAGGAACGGTCATGTCGGTCATATCGTCCTGCGTGATCGCCGCGTCGGGGTATTATCTCGGGGACGCGGGCCCAAGCTGGCCATCGACGATCGCCCGGACCCGCCGCCGCAGCGGAGCCAGATCGCCTGCCTCGCGCCGCGCTGCGTGCTCCTCCGCATAGCGGAGCCGCTCGATGGCGTCGAGAGCGCGCTCGTTGTCCTCAGAGCCCCGGCACGAGGCGGCCACCCCGTCCCGGTAAGTCCACGCCGGAGCGAGCGTGCTCCTGAACCGGGCGAGGGCGGCGTCCTCCCCGTCGGTCCCGGGGGCGGCCTCCCTGGCGCGCTCGACGGCCCGGACGAGCGCCAGGAGGCCCTCCTCGCAGCTCGCGTAGGGCGACGGCGCGGCCGGCAGAAAGAAGACCTGCCGGATCAGCTGGAGGGTGCACGAGGTGATGATGAGCGCGGCGAAGCTGTAGTACGCGACCAGGGCGATGCGCCGGCCACGGGCGCGAGGCCCGCCAGGGCGGCGCCGCGCTCCAGGAGGGCGCGCTCGCGCCTCGGTCCCTGGCACGGCCGGGGCGGGAGCGATGGGCGCGGGAGCTTGAGCGGGCATGAGAGCTGCGATTCCTCGGGCGGGCTGGGGTGCGCGGCCGCCGCCGGTCGGGCTCCGCTTCTGCGGTCCCTTCCTTGCGGGCCAGTGCTATCACCTCGCCGCGGGCGCGACGAGATGCTGTTGGACGGGAGCAGCGCGAGGTGACCGACATGACCGCGGCGCTCCGCATCATCGCCCGCCGATCCGCTGCGGCGCTCTCCGCGCTGGCCCTCCTCCTGGGCCCTCCCGGGGCCGCGCTGGCTCAGCCGCTCCAGGACAACGCCTACACCATCGACCTCTTCCAGGGGCCCATCCTGGCGCCGCTGCGCGTGACCGGGATCGCCGGCGCTTACGCCGGCTACGCCGAGGGGATCGCCGGCATGGTCGCCAACGCCGCGGCGCCCGCGCTCCGCGAGCCGTTCAGCATGCGCTGGTTCGAGTGGGACGTGGCCGCGTCGATCTCGCTGCCCATCGAGCTCTTCGAGAACAACGACTTCGACAACAGCGGCGACATCGATCTCGATTACTCGAATTTCGTGTACCTGACCCTCGGCGGCCAGCTCCAGGCGGGCGACTTCGGCGTCGGGGTCAACGCCGAGCTGCAGCGGTACTCCCTGACGGACGAGGCCGGCGCCGAGACCACGGTCGTGATCGGCAAGTACCATTTCCTCGGCGGCGTCCGCCTCCTCGGCGACGCGCTCGTGCTGGGCGCCGGCGCGCGCGCGGTGACGCTCAACCTCGGCGCCGAGCAGACCGACCTGACCATCGCGGGCATCTCCCCGGAGCTCGGGGTGCTCGTGCGCCCCGACTGGGCCTCCTACCGCCTCGGCGCCACGTTCCGCTTCCCGGTGAACGGCGGCGGCTTGCTCGGCGAGGGCGTGGTGATGGACGGGAAGGTCCGCCGCGCCGGCGGGCTGATCCTGCCGAACGAGGTCGTCCTCCCCTGGGAGCTCGAGGTCGGGCTCGCCGTGCAGGTCGGACCGCGCCCGCTCAACCCGGCGTGGATCGATCCGCACGTGCAGGAGCGGGAGCTCCGCGAGGCGGTCGCGCGCAGGCAGGCCGCGCGGGAGGAGCGGAGGGAGCGCGAGCTCGGCGCCATCCACGACCCGGAGGAGCGCGCGCGGCGCGAGCGCGTCTTCGCGATGGAACGGGCGCGCGAGCGCGCCGCCGACGAGCGCGAGCTCGCCGCGGGGCCGGCCGTCCTCGAGGCGGAGCGGCGCGCCCGCTACTGGAACTGGCCGCGCGAGCACCTGCTCATCACGGCGGAGCTCCTCGTCACGGGCCCTGTGTCGAACGGGGTGAGCCTGGAGCGCTTCCTGGCGCAGAAGCAGCCCGGGAGCGAGCACGGCCCGTCGGCGGTGGGCACCTCGGGCGCGCACGTGAGCTTCTCGCCGCGGTTCGGGATCGAGACGGAGCCGATCCCGGGCCGCGTGCACACGCGGTTCGGCAGCTACTACGAGCCGAACCGCTTCGGGCGCCTGGGGGGCGGGCGTGTCGGCCGGCAGCACTTCACGTTCGGCGCGGACGTCCGCGTGCTGTCGACGACCTTCTGGGGCCTGGTCCCCGACACCGCCTTGACGCTGCAGGCGTCCATGGATTTCGCGCCTCGCTACGACAGCGTGAGCGCCGGCATCGGCGTCTGGCACTGAGCGCCGCGCCGCCGCTCACGCGCCGATCACGCTGACAACGTGCGGCGGTGCTGCTCCGCGAGCAGCACGCGGAGGTGGCTCATCCGGGCGGGGTCGCGCTTGCCGAACTCGTCGAGCGCCGCGGCGACCGCGACCGGAGCGCCGCCGCGGGGCTCCTTCCGGAGCGCCCTCGCCGCCAGCGCGAGCGCGCGGGGGCACAGCACCTCCTCGATGCAGAGCCGCGCGGGCGGCGGCCGCCACGCGGCGTCGCGGTAGCCCCCCGGCGGCGTGGGCTCCGCGAGGAGCGCGAGGCCGTCCGCCTTCGCCTGCAGCGCCGAGAGGATCTCGCGCTCGATCGCGCTGCCCTCCTCGCGATCGCCGCAGCGCTCGATCGTGAACATCGGCATGGGCACGCCGCGCCGCGGGGCGCCGAGCCAGCCCTTCCGCCAGCGCACCGCCGTGGCCCTGCTGATGGTCGCCTCGCCGCGCGCGACGAGGCCCGTGAAGACGCTGAGCATCAGCACCTCGAACGGCGAGAACGCGTTGCCGCCCTTGGCCCCGGCGATGCGCGAGAGGTTCGCGGCGACGACGGGCAGCCCCGCCTCGATCGCGTCCGAGGAACAGAAGAGCGTCGATCCCGCGCTCGTCGGGTGGAACCCCGTCAGGCTCACGCCCTCGCCGGCGCCGTACCACCCGAGGAGCGTGCGCACGGTCCCCCGGCGGGCGCCGTCGGCCGAGCAGTAAGCCCACGTCGTGCCCCAGAGATCGAACAGCGACCGCACGATCCACCGCGCGAGCCTCGCGCCGAGCAGGACGCTCGCCGCGAACAGCCCCGCGGCCGGCAGGGAGTCGTCCGCGGCCCCGGCCAGGCCCGAGAGGAGCAACCCGTAGAGCGCCGTGTACGCGAGCAGCAGCCCGCTCGTGATCGCGCTCAGGAACAGCTCGATCTTCGGCGACGCGCCCCGCGGCTCGGACCGCCGCCACACGGCGCGGTGAGGCGGCTCGCCGCAACGAGCGCAGGGGTCCGCGGGGCCGCATCGCCGCCGCGTCCCGCAGCCGAGGCAGATGTCGATCGGGGGCAACCGGCTTGGCATCGGTGGTCCAGAATAGTGGCGCATCCGGGTTTCGTCGCCACGACCGTGACCCACGGCGGGGGCTCGCCGCGCCCACGGTTTCGCACACGCGCACAGAGCGGGAGCGCGCCCCTGCCCGCTTCGGGCTTGTCGTCGCGCCCTGTCCGGCGCATCGAGTCGCGCATGCTCCATCGCCGGCTCCGCATGGTCGCTGTCAGCCACCTCGCCGTCCTCGCCCTGTGCCAAGGCGTCGCCCTCGCGCAGCCGGCGCCTCCCCAGGGCCGACCGGGCCAGCAGGCTCAGGCGCGACCGGGCCAGCAGGCACCGGCGGCGGCCCCGGCAGCGCCTCCGATGACGGCGGCGCCCCCGGCGGCGACGCCGCAGCGCATCGAGGTGAACGACCCAGCGCTCGCGCCGGTCCCCCCGGCGGCGCGCACGCTGGCGAGCTGGAACGACGCGCGCGCGATGATCGAGCAGCGGTCGGTCGACTTCGCCATCGCCGTGCAGGAGGTCGCCCGCGCCGAGGGGGTCGCGCGGCGGGCGCTCGCGGCGGCGCTCCCGAGCCTCGACGCGCGCGGTGATGTGAATCACAAGCTGGCGGGCGGCAGCGCCGAGCGTCTCCCGTCGGACTTCGTGCCCCCCCCCGAGGATCCGTCGGACGCGCGCCAGGATATCGAGATTGCTCCGACGACCCTCACGGCGTCGCTCACGCTCCGTCAGCCCGTCCTCGCCCCGCGCGCCTGGTACGGCATCGGCACCGCCAGGCGCTCGGTGGACGTCGCCAGGCTGAGCCTGGAGGATCGACGCCGCATCACCGTCGGCGCCGCGGCGGACGCCGTCGTCTCGATCGTCACGGCCGAGCGGGTCAGCGAGATCAACCGGGTCGGCCTGCGCAGCGCGCTCGAGCGGCTCGAGCTGACCCGGCGGCGCGAGCGGCTCGGCACCGGCACGAAGCTCGATGTCGTCCGCGCGGAGCAGGACGTCGCGCTCGCCCGCGCGACGCTCGTGTCCGGCGACGAGGCGCTGCGCAAGGCGCGGGAGGCGCTCGGGGCCGTGCTGGGCGAGCGCGGCGAGGTCGGCGTCCCGCAGGGCTTCTCGCTGAACGCGATCGCGGCGGAGGTGCAGTCGCAGTGCGCCGAGGCGCGCTCGGATCAGCGCGCCGACGTCCGCGCCGCCCGGGCCGAGCTCGAGATCGCGGAGCGCAACCTCACCGACGCGAAGCTCGCGTTCGCCCCGAACGTCGATCTATCGAGCACGCTGAGCGCTCAGACCTCGCTCGGGGACGAGTCCACACACCGCACGCGGTCCTGGGGGTGGTCCATCGGCGCCGTGCTCACCGTCCCCCTCTGGGACGGCGGGGCGCGCTACGGCGATCTCGAGATCAACCGGGCCGTGGTCGAGCAGCAGCGGGTTCGCCTCGGGGCGGTGGAGCGCACCGCGGGGCTCGAGACGACGCAGGCGGTCCGGGGCGTCGCCGTCGCCGAGCAGGCGCGCGCGGTCGCCGAGCAGTCGCGCGACCTCGCGCGCGAGACCGCGCGCCTCACGCAGGTCGCGTTCGAGGCCGGCACCGCGACGAGCTTCGATCTTGTCGAGTCCGGCCGCAGGCAGCGCGAGGCCGAGCTCGATCTCGCGGTGAAGGAGTTCGAGGTGGTGAAGGCGAAGATCACGGCGCTGCTCTCGTCCGCCTCGTGCAGATGAGGTGCGCGCAGGACGTGCGCGCGCCGAGCGCGGCCGCGACGCGACGCGCACCGAGCGCGACAGCAACGCCGAGCGCGGCCGCGACCCGGCGCGGGGGTTGTGCCGAGCGACCGCGCGAGTAGGCTACGCGCCCGATGGAGCGGCTCGAGAGCTACGTCCAAGGTCAGTGGCGCGCCGGCCAGGGCGCGCCGCACGTGCTCGTCAACCCCGCGACCGAGGAGCCGCTCGCCGAGACGAGCACGGACGGCCTCGACCTCGCGGCCGCGGCGGTGTTCGCGCGCGCCGAGGGCGGCCCCGCGCTCCGCGCGCTCACGTTCGCGGAGCGCGGCGAGCTGCTCCGCGCCATGTCGCGCGCCGCGCACGCCGAGCGCGACGCGCTCATCGACGTCGCCATCCGCAACGGCGGCAACACGCGCGGCGACGCCAAGTTCGACGTCGACGGCGCGATCGGCACGCTCGCCTACTATGCCGACCTCGGCGCCCAGCTCGGCGACGCGCGGCTGCTCACGGACGGCGACGGCGTGCAGCTCGGGCGCTCGCCGCGCTTCTTCGGCCAGCACATCCTCGTCCCGCGCCCCGGCGTCGCGGTGCACATCAACGCCTTCAACTTCCCCGCGTGGGGGCTCGCGGAGAAGGCCGCCTGCGCGCTCCTCGCGGGCATGCCCGTCATCACGAAGCCCGCGACAAGCACCGCGCTCGTCGCGCTCCGGCTGATGAAGATCTTCACCGAGCGCGCCCCGCTGCCGCGCGGCGCGCTCTCCTTCGTCGCCGGCCCGCCGGGCGATCTCCTCGCGCACCTCGGCGGCGAGGACGTCCTCGCCTTCACCGGATCGAGCGCCACCGGCGCCGCGCTCCGGCTCATGCCGTGCCTCGCGCGGGAGGGCGTCCGCGTGAACGTCGAGGCCGACAGCCTGAACGGCGCCGTCCTCGGCCCCGACGCCGCCCCCGGCTCCGAGACCTACGCGATGTTCCTGCGTGACGTCGCGCGCGACATCACCCAGAAGGCCGGCCAGAAGTGCACGGCGATCCGCCGCATCTTCGCGCCCGCGGCCGTCGTCGACGCCGTGCGCGACGATCTCGTCGACCGCCTCCGCGACGCGCGGGTCGGCGATCCCACGCAGGACGGCGTCACGGTCGGTCCGCTGACCACGGCCGATCAGCTCCGCGGCGTGCGCGCGGGCATCGAGCGCCTGGCCGCGGATGCCGCGGTGGCGCTCGGCGGCACGGGGCCCTTCGAGGCGATCGGGGTGCCCCCGGGCAAGGGGTACTTCGTGCCGCCGACGCTGCTCGTCGCGAGCGGCCCCGACGGCGCGCCCGCCGCGCACGAGCACGAGGTCTTCGGCCCCGTCGCCACGCTCTTCCCTTACGACGGCGGCGCGGCGCACGCCGTGGCGCTGCTGCGCCGGGGCCGCGGGAGCCTCGTCTGCTCCGTCTACAGCGACGACCGCGCCTTCGCGGCGGAGGTGCTGCTCGGCGTCGCGCCGTACCACGGCCGCGTCCTGCTCGGCAGCGAGAAGATCGCCGATCAGGCGCCCGGCCCGGGCACCGTCCTCCCGCAGACGATCCACGGCGGCCCGGGCCGCGCCGGCGGCGGCGAGGAGCTCGGCGGCCTGCGCGGGCTCCATTTCTACTCGCAGCGCACCGCCGTGCAGGGGTCGCGGCCGGTCCTGGAGGCGATCCTCGGGGCGAAGGGCGAGCCGCGCCCCGCGCCGGCGAAGCCGTAGATCGCGAAGGCCGGGGTAGCTCTTTCCGTGGACTTTATGGTGAAGTCTCGCCCATGAGCGCCGGCCCGCAACTCATCGGCAAGACGATCGCAGGGCGCTTCCGCGTCACCGGGTTCATCGGCGAGGGCGCGATGGCGGCGGTCTACCGCGGCGAGCAGGACGCGGAGCCGCGCGACGTCGCCATCAAGATCATGCACCCGCAGCTGCTCGGCGACGAGACGTTCGTCACCCGCTTCTACCGGGAGGCGAAGGCGGCGTCGCGCCTCCACCACCCGAACACCGTGCAGATCCTCGACTCCGGCGTCGAAGGGCACCTGCCGTACATCGTGATGGAGCTCGTCGCCGGGCAGGACCTGTTCGAGGTCCTGCTCGCCGAGCGCCGCTTCTCCGAGGCCCGCGCCGCGCGGTTCCTGATCGGCATCACCGACGCCCTCGCCGCGGCCCACGCGCGCGGCATCGTGCACCGCGATCTCAAGCCCGAGAACGTGATGGTCGTGCGGGATCCGGCGGATCCGTCGGTCGAGCGCGTGAAGGTGCTCGACTTCGGGATCGCGAAGATGGTCGAGAGGAACGGCCGGTCCGGCGACGACGGGCCGAACAGCGCGCCCATCAGCGTCTGGGGCTCGGTCACCACGGTCGGCGTGGTCGTCGGCACGCCCGCGTACATGTCCCCGGAGCAGTGCCGCGGCGACGTCATCGACGGGCGCAGCGACGTGTACGCATGCGGGGTGCTCCTGTTCCTGCTCGTCACGGGCCGGCTCCCCTTCCCGCCGACGGCCGTCGCGTGGGAGGTGGCGATGGATCACCTCCGGAAGCCGCCGCCCGCGCCGAGCCAGTTCCTGCCGCAGATCCACCCTGCCCTCGAGGCGATCATCCTCACCGCGCTCGCGAAGTGGCCGAACCAGCGCCAGCAGAGCGCGGCCGAGCTGCGCGACGAGCTCGATCGGCTCCTCCCCCACCTGTCCGACGCGCTGCTCCCGGCCGCCCGGACGAGCGCGCCCGAGGACGCTCCGACCCTCGAGGTGGCGATGCCGCCGTCGCTCCGGAGCTCCATGACGGCCGCGCCGCCGATGCGCGAGGGCGACATGCCGCCGCCGGCGCAGCGGGGCGAGGCGCTGGCGAAGTCCGTGTTCCGCGAGGCGCCGCTGACGGAAGGGCCGCCGTCGAGCGCGATCCTGTCGCTCGCCGCGACGCTCCCTGGCCTCGCCCTCCCGCGCGAAGCGCCGGCCGGACCGACGTCGGACGACTTCTCGCGCACGCTCCCGGCGGTGCGGCGGCTCGTCGCGCCGACGAGCGATCCGCCGGCGAGCGACGTCGTGATCCACGATCGCAAGGACTTCGGGCCGATCTTCCCCGCCGCGGGCGCCCGCGCGCCGTCCCCCCGGCCGGACGCGCCGCGAGGCGCCGGCGCGACCGCCGCCGCCGCGCAGCCGCGGCCGCCCTCGCGGTCCTCCGCGGAGAACGTCATCGAGATCGCGCCGGCGCCGATCCGGCGCGATCGCCGCCCGCCGGCGCGCCCGACGGACCTGTGGATGGTCAAGCTCGTGGTGCCGCTGGCGCTGGTGATCGGGCTGGCGCTCGGGGTGCTCGCCTTCTTCCTGAGCCGCTGACGCCTCGCACGCTCGGCGATGGCGGGTACGGCGGGCGCCTCGAAGGCGGCCGTTCTTCCCGAGCCGCCGACGCCTCGCGCCTCAGGCGCTGGCCGTCGTGACGCGCGCCTCGAAGGCGGCCCGGAGCGCCTGCGCGCGCAGCTCGACCGCCGCGGACGCGGGCGGCGGGACCGGCGCCTCCGCCTCGGCCGACAGCGCCATCGCGAACGCGTCGATCGCGGCCTCGACGACGCCCTCGATCGGGCGCGCCGCGAGCTCGTCGGGCGCGTCGTGCACCGCCACCATGCCCATCAGGACGGCGCGCACGTGGGCCGCCGCCCGCGGCGACGGCGCGGCGCCCCCTTCGTCGGCGCCGCTCGCGCCCCGCGCGCCGCGCGCCGCCGGCTCCGCGCCGGCCCGCGCCGCCCTCGCGATCTCGGCGGAGAGCGGCCAGCTCAGCCGCGCTACGAGCCGCTCCTGCACGTAGGCGCGGACGCTCGCGTCCGTGCGCTTGCGCTCCTCGGGCAGCGCCGCGATCGGGCGCAGGTCGGACGCGAGCTCCCGGCGCGCCGGCTCGAGCGCCTTGTCGATCGCCGCGGCGAGCGCGCGCCGCTCGCGGCGCAGGTACGCCGCGCTCGCGCGGAGCCGGTCGGCCTCGGCGCGCGCCCTCCGCCCGGCCTCGCGATCCTCGGCCGCGCGGGCCGACGCCGTCTGGGCGAGCTCGGCCGCGATGCGGCCCGCCTTGCGGCGGAGCGCGCGCTCGCGGAGCGCGTCGCTCGCGTCGACGATCTGCTCGGCGAAGAGCGCCTCGACCTCGGCCCACCCCGACGCGGCGAGCGCCGCCTCGTCGCCGAGGCGCCCCTTCAGCGAGAGCCGCGCAGAGAACGCGATCGGCGGCGTCAGCGAGGCGATGGAGCTCGCCGCGAGGCTGTCGCGCACGTGCGCGAGCACCGTCTCCAGGGCGTCGGGCTTGAGCCGGTCGGCCTTGTTCGCGAGGATCTGCACGGGCACGCCGAGCGCGCTGATCTCGGAGAGCACCCGCCGCTCCGACTCCTTCATCGCCTGGGGCGCGTCGAGCAGCCAGATGGCGACGTGGGCCTCGTCGAACGCCCGCCGCGCCTCGGCGATGTGATCGGGGTCGGGCGCGTTGAAGCCGGGCGTGTCGAGGATCTCGACGCGCTTGAGCCGCTCGATGGGCGCGTAGATGAACACCCGCGCGACCTTGTCCCCGGCCGCCGCGAGCGCGCGCAGCGTGTCCTTCAGCGCCGCGTGCGGCACGACGCGGTCCTGCCCGCCGCGCACGACGATGCGCGCGAACGGATCGGGCGCCCAGGCGACCCAGTGGAGCGTCGCGGTCGTCGGCAGGACGCCGGTCGGCGCCACGTCCTCGCCGAGCAGCGCGTTCAGGAACGTGCTCTTGCCCGCGTTGAACTCGCCCACCACGGCCGCGCGGAGCGGCCGCTCCCGCTCCACCGCGAGGGCCTCGATCGCCGCGAGCAGGTCGAGCCGGTCGAGGAGCTTGGCCGTGCGCGCGAGCTCGCGCAGCACGTCGCTCCACGCGGCGGCGGCGCGGGCCCCGGCGGGGCCGTCCGCGGGGGGCACCCACGCCTGCGCGATCGCGCGGCGCATGTCGTCGGCCCACGCCGCGCCCTCGCCGGTCACCGCGTCGAGCGCGTCGAGCGCGCCGCTCCCCTGCCCCGCGGACGCCATCGCCGCGGCGTCGCGGAGCCGGACGAGGTCGGGCGGGAGCGGGGGCGCGGCGGCGCCGCGCGGCTCCTCGCCGGCGTCCTTGGCCTTGGCCTTGGCCTCGCCGCGCGCGACGAGCGCGTCGAGCGCGCCGAGGTCGCGCGTCTCGACGGCCATGCGGAGCAGCGCCGCCGCGGCGGCGCTGTCGCCCGCGGAGAGCCCGCGCGCGAGCGCCTGCCGCGCGTCGTCGCGCCGCCCCTCGGCGAAGGCGAACGCGGCGGCCCAGGTCGGCTCGTCGAGCGCGCCGGCGGCGCGGACGACGCGGCGCACGCGGTCGACGACGAGCACGTCGCGGGAGGCGGCGACCAGGGCGGCGCAGAGCTCCGCCGCGCCGGGGACGTCGAGCACGAGCGCCCGCAGCCCGAGGTCGAGCGCCCGCCCCACCACGGCGGGCGGCAGGGCCGCGGAGGAGCCCGCCGCGGAGGAGGCCGCCGCGGCGCTCGCCTCGGCCAGCGCGAGCCGGGCGAGCACGAGGGCGGCGCGCCCCTCGATCGCGGTGGGCTCGCCGAGGATCTCCGCGGCGGCGCGCGCGCCGTCGAGATCGCCGTAAGCGAGCGCGCACTCCGCGCGGCGGAGGGCCACGTCGCGGTCGGGCACGGTCGTGAGCGGCGCCGGGATGCGGTCGAGCCAGCGCTGCGCGCGGGCCGGGTCGCCCGCGGCGAGGTCGAGGTCCGAGAGATCGAGCAGCGCGAGGCGCGCCGCGTCGCGCTCCTCCGGCGCCGACGTGGCCCGCTCGATCGCGTCGCGCGCGCCGTCCCAGCCGACGCGCTGCCCCGCGCGCCCGAGGCGGAGCCACACGTCGGCGCGCCAGGGGACGCGCTTCGCGAGATCCGTGAGCGCGGCGACGACCTCCTGGTCGAGCCACGCGTCCTCCGCGGCGTCGGCCCAGAGCGCGAGCCCGACGGCCGAGTCGGGCAGCACGGACAGGATGGTGCGGGCGTGCTCGCGGGCCTCGAGAGGCATGCCCTTCGCGAGCGCGGCCTCGGCGGCGCTGCGCTCGTTCTCGAGGCCGAGCGCGAGGATCTCGACCCGCCCGAAGAACCGGTTCAGCGCCTCGACGAGCCTCGCCATGGGCCGGATGAAAGCCTTCCGGGAGGGCGGTCGTCCAAGGAAAAACGAAGGCCGGCGCGGCGGGCGGCCAGGCTCCGATCTGGCCGGCGGCTCCCCCGGGGAGCCTCGCTGGAGATCTCGACCTGGGCGGGGCCTCGAAAACGAGGGGACCGCCAGGTCCGGCCCAGGTCAGCCGTCTGGCGACGAGCGCTCGGACAGATCTCGACCTGGGCGGGGCCTCGAAAACGAGGGGACCGCCAGGTCTGGGCCCTGCTCAGCGTCTGGCGACGAGCGTTTTGCCAGGCCTCGATCTGGACCACGCCTCGAAAACGAGGAGACCGCCAGGTCTGGGCCCATTCAGGATCTGACCACCAGCGCTCGATCAGGTCGGGACCCAGTCAGGGTCTGGCGACGAGCGTTCGGCCAGGTCTCGACCTGGCCCGAGCCCGGAACGTGAGCGCTTGTTGTTAGAGTGGGCCCGTGCCGGCCGACATCGTTACAGGGCGCGTCGACGCGCTGATCGTCACCGCGCTGCAGGACGAGCTGGAGGCGGTGCTCGCCCTCGGCGAGGGCGGTCGAGACGGCTGGCGGGAGGCGCGGGATCCGGGCGGGTTCCCGTACTTCGTCCGCGACCTCCCGAACGACCGCGGCGAGCCGCTCCGCGTCGCCGCGGCGTGGTCGGGGCGGATGGGCGAGAGCGCTGCGGCGGCGAGGGCGCAGGGGCTCATCGAGGAGCTCGATCCGGGGTGCCTCGCGATGTGCGGCATCTGCGCCGGCAAGCGCGGCGAGGTGTCGCTCGGCGACGTCATCGTCGCCGACCGGGTCTACAGCTGCGACGAGGGCAAGCGCGTCGCCCACGGCGGTGGCGAGGGCGCGTTCTTCCACGACATCGAGACGTACAACCTCGAGCGCACATGGACCATGGATGCCGCGCTCTTCGCGCGCGAGTTCGAGCGGCAGGCGGCGTTCGCGGCCGAGCGCCCGCCGTCGAAGCCCTCGCAGGCGTGGTGGCTCCGGCACGCGCTCTACGAGAGCCAGGTGGAGGGGGGACCGCCGCCCGTCTCGCGGCCGGAGCGCGCAGCGCGGTGCCCGGGCTGGACCGAGCGCATCGGCGAGCTGGAGGCGGCGGGCGTGCTCCGCATCGGCGACGGCGGCCTCGAGCTCACGGAGGCGGGCGTGGCGCAGGTCCGCCGGGATCGCCTGCTCCACCCGGACGGCCCGCCGCCGGCCCGGCCGTTCCGCGTGCACATCGGCCCGATCGCCACGGGCAAGGCCGTGCAGGAGGACGCGGGGCTGTTCGAGCGCCTGAAGCCGATCGGGCGGAAGGTGCTCGGCGTCGAGATGGAGGCGGCGACGATCGGCCACGTCGCGGAGCGCCTCGGGAGGCGGTCGATCATCGCGAAGGCGGTCTCGGATCACGCCGACCACGAAAAGGACGACAGCTTCCGCGCGTTCGCGTGCCGCGCCTCGGCGGAGTTCCTCGTCGCCTTTCTGAGGCGCTTTCTCGCGCCTGCGCGCGCCGAGCACGCCGGCCGAGGCCCGAGGCTGCGCCGCTTCCCGGCGCGGGCGCGGGGCGGCCACGCGGATCCGCACGGCGACGACATCCTCCTGCCGGGGGAAGGGCGCAGCGACGATTTCCTCTCGCGGGTCGAGCGGGTGTGCAGGCTGCGCGAGCCCGAGGGCGTCAAGATCGAGTGGTTCGACGCGCCCCTCCCCTTCGGCGTCTACCTTCGCGTCTCGGTCAACGAGGGCGGCATCGTCCGGATCGCGCCGCTCGCGGCGCTCGAGAGCGGCATCTCGACCGAGGCGGTCTCCGCGTTCATCGAGAGCATCGACGCCTCGTACCGGCGCGAAGATCCGGGCCTCGTGTCCACGCTGGTCTACGGCGGCGAGCCCGCGCCGGAGGAGCTCGTGCGTTACGCGAGCGCGCGGCGCGTGCGCCTCGTGCGGTTCCTCGAGTACCAGGGGCTCATCGACTTCCGCGGCTACCTTGCGTGGCAGAACGCGAGCCTCGAGCGAGACCCCACGTATCCGCCGGATCTCTACGTCGACCAGCGCGTCGCGCTCACGACGGGCCAGGAGGAGGTGGCGCGCGAGCGCGCGCTCGACGCCGTCGCGGAGCTGCTCGACTCGGAGCACAGCCGGTTCGTGCTGGTGCTCGGCGACTTCGGCACGGGCAAGACGTTCCTCCTGCACGAGCTCGCGCGGCGAATGGGCAGGGCGGGCGGCCCGCTGACGCCGGTGCTCATCGAGATGCGCGCGCTGGAGAAGGCGCGCGACCTGAACGCGCTCATCGCGCAGCACCTGGCGCTCGCGGGGCTCGGCAAGATCGATCTGCCCGCGTTCCGGCACATGCTGGCCGAGGGGCGGATCGCCCTCCTGTTCGACGGCTTCGACGAGCTCGCCTTCCGCGTGACGTACGACCGCGCGGTCGAGCACTTCGACACGCTGATCCAGGCGGCGCAGGGCAAGGCGGCGAAGGTGGTGGTCACGAGCCGGAGCCAGCACTTCATCTCGGAGCAGCAGGTGCGGTCCGCGCTGGCGGAGAAGGCCGCGCTCTTGCCCGGCTACCGGCTCGCGCGGCTCTTGCCGTTCACCGAGGCGCAGATCCGCAGGTTCCTCCTCAACCGGCTCGGCGGCGAGGAGGCGGCCGACGCGCGCATGCGGTTGCTCGCGGACGTGAAGGATCTGCTCGGCCTGTCGGCGAACCCGAGGATGCTGGGGTTCATCGCCGAGATCGAGGAGGCGCAGCTGCGGCAGGCGAAGTCGGGCGACGGCGAGATCACCTCGGCGGGGCTCTACAGGCTGCTCCTGGATCGGTGGCTCGTCTGGGAGTACGAGCGCGCGCACCCGAAGGGCGCGCAGCCGGGGCTGTCGGTGGCGCAGCGGTGGCGGGCGGTGACGGAGCTCGCGACGCGGCTGTGGCAACGGACGGAGCAGAGCGTGAACGTGCGCGAGCTGCCGGCGGAGCTCATCGCGGCGCTGCAGGCCCTCGGACGGCACGAGCTCGATGTCGGGGTGACGGCGCACCAGATCGGATCGGGGACGCTGCTCGTGTGGGACGACCAGGAGAACTTCCGGTTCATCCACCAGTCGGTGCTCGAGTGGCTCGTGGCGCGAGAGGCGGCCGAGGAGGTGCAGCGCGCCGGGCAGGCGGCGGCGCTCGAGCAGCGCGAGCTGAGCGACCTCATGGCCGATTTCTTCGGGGCGCTCGCGGGCCGGAAGGCGGCGGAGTCATGGGTCCGCGCGGCGCTCGGCGGGGCGTGGGGGACGGTGGCGGCGGCGAACGCGCTGCGGATCGACGGGCGGATGGGGCTCGGGGTGAGCGAGCGGATGAACCTCGCGGGGGCGGACCTGCGGGGGCAGGACCTCTCGGGGAAGGATCTCAGCGGGTGCGACCTGCGGGGGGCAGATCTACGGGAAGCCAAGCTCGTAAGGGCGAACCTAAGCGGTGCGCTGATGGCGAGGGCGCTGCTCGACGGCGCGGACCTCACCGGCGCGAACCTCACCGGGGCGGATCTGACGGGGGCGACGGCGATCCGGGGGCGCCTTGTGGGCGCGGATCTGACGGGGGCGACGCTCGCCTCGACGAGGCTACGCGGGGCGAAGCTCGTGGGGGCGCGGGGGGCGCGGTTCGACGGGTGCGACACGTTCGGCGCGGCGATGCCGGAGGCGGCGAGGTTCGAGCCCGCCTGGGTGCAAGGGAGCCGGTGCAACGCCGTGGCGATCAGCCCCGATGGGACCCTGCTCGCATCGGGTCACTCCCACGGGATCGTGGTGTGGGACATGGCGACCGGGAGCGCGCTGCGCAGGCTGGACGGCCATACCGACAGGGTCACGAGCGTCGCCTTCAGCCCTGACGGGGATACGCTCGCGTCCAGCTCGGCCGATTGCACCGTCCGGCTGTGGGACGTGTCGACTGGCAACGTGCTCTGCGTGCTCAAGGGGCACTCCCGACACGTGAACAGCGTGGCGTTCAGCCCTGATGGCGAGACGCTGGCTTCCGGCTCTTCCGACCGCACCGTCCGGCTCTGGCAGGTGGCCACCTTCCAGCAGATCGCCGTGCTCCTCGGCCATCTGGATGGAGTGATGGCCGTCAAGTTCAGCCCTGACGGCGAGACGCTGGCCTCCGGAGCTCACGACACCATCATCCGGCTCTGGAAGGTCGCGACGGGCGAGACGCTCCGCATCTTGAGCGGCCACCGGGCTGGCGTGCTCAGCGTCGCGTTCAGCCCCGACGGCGAGAGGCTGGCCTCCGGCTCCCTGGACTACGACATCGGCCTCTGGCGCGTATCGACGGCCGAGGTGCTGCACATGCTGAAGGGCCACGCGCGACATGTGAGGAGCGTCGCGTTCAGCCCCGACGGCGCGACGCTCGCCTCTGGCTCGAGCGACGGGACCGTGCAGCTGTGGAATCGATCAGGCGTCGCGTTACACGCGCTCGAGGGCCACTTGGGTGGCGTGACGAGCGTCGCGTTCAGCCCTGACGGCGCGACGCTCGCCTCGGGCTCGAAGGACAGCGCGGTGCGGCTGTGGCACGTGTCGACCGGGGGCGCCTTGCGCGTGCTGAAAGGACAGCCGAACGTGTCCATGGCGATGGCGTTGAGCAGTGATGGCGCGACGCTCGCGCTCGCCTCCGAGGACTTTGGCGCTCATCTCTGGCGGATGTCGACGTGGACCGCGCTGCCGCCGCTCATGGATAGCGGCATCTCCTCCGCGAAGCTGGCCTTCAGCCCTGACGGGACGACGCTGGCGTTCGCACAGCGCGACCACACGGTCTGGCTCCGGAGGCTCGGCGCAGGCCGCACGGCGCGCGTGTTGAGCGGGCATTATCATGACATCACGGAGTTCGCCTTCCGCCATGACGGTGCCGTGATCGCGTCAGGCTCGCTCGACAGGACAGTGCGACTCTGGCACACCGAGACGGGGGAGCCGCTTCGCGTGCTGGAAGGCCACGACGATGCAATCAGCAGCGTGGCGTTCAGCCCTGATGGATCGACGCTGGCCTCAGGATCGGTCGATCGAACCATCCGGCTGTGGAAGGTGGACGGCGAAGGAGCGGTGCGCGTGCTGGAAGGTCATGGCCACGTCGTGCAGAGCGTGGCGTTCAGCCCTGATGGATCGACGCTGGCCTCGGCATCGGACGACACGACCGTGCGGCTCTGGCCCCTCGCCGAGGGCGGTGAACCACGCGTGCTGCGCGGCCACGCCGGCCCGGTGATAAGCCTGGCTTTCGGCCCCGACGGTGCCTGGCTCGCATCGGGGTCCGACGACGGCAGCGTTCTCCTCTGGCGCGTGTCCGCCGGCGAAGTGGTGCGCGTCCTCCAGGGGCACACCGGCGAGATCGTGAACATGGCCTTCATGCCGGATGGCGAGACGCTGCTCTCCAGCTCCACCGACGGCACCGTCCGCTTCTGGGACGTGCTGACCGGCGCTTGCCGCGCCGTGCTCCTCAAGCTCCCCGAGGGCTGGGTCGCCTTCCGCCCCGACGGCCGCTACAAGCTCGGCGGCAACGTCGCGGGAGGCTTCTGGCACGCCGCGAACCTCTGCCGCTTCGAGCCGGGCGAGCTCGACGCGCTGGTGCCTGGCCTGCGCATCCCGGACGACGAGCCGCTGCTCCCCGTGTCGCCTGCGCTCCACGCCTCGACGGCCAGGGAGAGCGTCTCGACGACCAACCGAGTCCGCCTCTTCTTCAGCTATTCCCACGAGGACGAGGGGCTCCGCAACGACCTGGAGAAGCACCTCGCCCTCCTCGAGCGCGACGGCCTGGTCCGGGGCTGGCACGACCGCCGTATCGCGGCCGGCGATGACTGGGCTGGCCAGATCGACAGGCACCTCGAAGACGCGGACGTGATCCTGCTCCTCGTGAGCGCCGATTTCCTCGCCTCCGATTACTGCTTTGACAGGGAGATGAAGCGCGCCCTCGAGCGGCACGACGCCGGTCAGGCCCGCGTCATTCCGGTCCTCCTCCGGCAGACCGACTGGCACGGCGCCCCCTTCGCCCGGCTCCAGGCGCTCCCGGCCGATGGCAAGCCGGTCACGTCCTGGCAGAACCAGGACGAAGCCTGGACCGAGGTGGCCAAGGGCATCCGGCGCGCGGTCGAGGCGCTCCGCGTCGCCAAGACGCGCTGAGGGCTCGATTGATCTCCTACGCCGTCCCGCCGATCGCCTCGATCACGATCCCGCCGAATCGGGCCTCGTCGGCGCGGCACCGCACGCCCCGGATGACGCATGCGTGGCTGTCCCGAGGCTCGCCGGTATCCGCGTAGCGCGCCTCGAAGCCGCCGCCGAATGACGTGTTGAAGAACTCGAGAGGCCGCCCGGCCTCGTCCGTGGCCTCATGCTTGCAAAGCCCGCACACAGCGCGCGGGTGGCGTGGCCACAGGTCCAAGGGATCGCCGCAGATCGGGCAGCGGTGCGTCCCGTCCGGCATCCCGCTCCCGTCGGCGGTCACGAGGCGCGCGCCGCGCTCGCCCGCGGCGGACCGGTACGGGCCGCTCAGCCCAGCGATGCTGGCGCGGTCCTCGCTCGCGACCGCGAACAGGCCGGCGCCGGCGAGGGTGAGCGCTTCGAGCGCCGCCACGAGGCCGGGCCGCTCGCCGATGTCCTCCCCGCGATCCTCGTGCCAGGCGGCGATCTCGACGCCTTCCCGGCTGGCCCAGGCCTCGATCGCCTGGCGCTGCTCTGGAGCCGAGGCGCACGCGGCGTCCGTGGAGATGCGGACGTAGGCCACGGCGCGCGCGGGACTGCCGCGCTTGAACCGGCACGCTGTCATCGGGGATGAGAGAATCCGAGGCGGCGCCGGTTGTCCAGCACTGTGGTCACGGGTGGCTCGTCAGCGCGCGGCGGAGATCGCCGGGCTACCGACAGCTCGGGGGCGGAGCGTTCGCGCTGCTCATCGTCGAGATCGACGCGGCGGCGGAGGCGGAGGACGACGATCTGCTACCGTCGTTCGGGCACAGCGAGGCCCGGACCGTCGAGGCCCGAAGGTGATTCTCGCAGCAGTCCGGGTAGCCTCCGACCAATGCTCCTCCCGCCGAGAACGACAGGCCTCGCCGCGCCCGCGGGCGTCCTGCGCCCGTGGCCCTCCGTGCTGGCGACGTGGGGCCCTGGAGAGCGGAGCACGCTGCACGCCCACCATTGCTGGCACCTCGTGCTGGCGCTCGACGGGGAACTCCAGATCCAGACGGCCGACAGGGGCGCGTTCCAGCGTGGAAGCGCCGTCCTCACGGCCCCGGACACCGCGCACGCGATCGACGCGTCGGGCGCCCGTGTGCTCATCGTGTTCATCGAGCCGGAGAGCGACGTCGGAGATGAACTCGCCCAGGCGCTCGGGGCGTCGCCCATCGAGGTCATGGGCAGCGAGAGGGCGGATCGGCTGCGGTCGCGCGTCGCCGAGCGTGGAGAGGCCGGGCTCTCGGTGGCGCTGCCCGGCGTGTTCGAGGCGCTGGGGATCGCGGTCCCGCCGTCCTCGCCGAGGCCGAGGCACCCCGGGGTCCAGCGGGTGCTGCGCCACCTGCGGGCGAGCGCCGCAGACGCGGACACGTCGCTCGAAGCGCTGGCCGGCATCGCGCGGCTCTCGCCGGGGCGGTTCATGCACGCCTTCACGGAGAGCGTCGGTGTGCCGCTGCGCCCGTACCTCCTGTGGCTCAAGCTGGAGCGCGCCGGGGCGGCGATCGCCGGCGGCGCGGCGCTCTCGGAGGCCGCCAGCGCGGCCGGCTTCGCGGACGCGGCGCACATGACCCGGACCTTCCGCCGGATGTTCGGGGTGAACCCCTCCGATCTGAGACGCCGTAGCCAGCTCGTTCAAGACGGGTGAGGGGCGGGTCGCCACCTTGAGGGCATGGCACCTCTCCTCGTCCTCTCGATCTCGTTCGCGCTGTTCGTTGTCCTCGGGCGCCTCGGCGTCAGGCACCTCGCGAGCTGGGTGACCTGCTTGCGGTACGCCCTCGCGGCGATGTTCCTGCTGACCGGATCGGCCCACTTCGGGAGCCGGCGCGCCGAGCTCGTGGCGATGGTGCCGCCGGCGCTGCCCTACCCGGAGCTCCTCGTGGCTGCGACGGGTGTCCTGGAGATCGCGGGCGCGGCGGCGCTCCTGGTTCCGCGGCTCGCGCCGTGGGCGGCCGCGGGGCTGACGGTGCTGCTCGTGGCGATGTTCCCTGCGAATGTGTATGCAGCGCGCGCGGGGCTCAGCCTGGGCGGTAGCCCGGTGACGCCGCTCGTGCCGCGGACGCTGATGCAGATCGTGTTCGTCGCCGCGGCGGTCGGCGCTCGTGGCGGGGAGCGGACGAAGCGTGAACGAGCGCGGGGTGCGCTGCGCGGCGCGCCAAGCGCTGCCGATCGATGCGACCGCGCCAGCCGGGTGACGGGTTAGCTCAGGTCGTTTCCCAGTCCTCCAGACGGAGCTTTGTGACCCGTGAAAACTCGGAGACATTGTGGGTGACCAACGTGAGATCGTTTGCGAGCGCGATCGCGGCGATGAGCAGGTCGTTGGCTCCGATGGCCTGTCTGCGTCCCTCGAGATCAGCTCGAATCACGGCGTACGTCTCTGCGGCTACGTCGTCGAACGACAGCGATTTGTAGCGAGCAAAGAAGGTCCGCTGAACGGCGAGGTTCCGTTCGCGTCGCGCGCTCCGCTCCGACCCGTAGAACATCTCCGCCTTGACGACGCTGCACACGCAGATGTCTTCATCGGGTGTCTCGGTCAGACGATCGATAAGCGCCTGTGACCGCTGGTTGAGGAACCGAATGCAGGTGTTGCTGTCGAGGAGTTACTTCATTCGATCGGCAGCCGGGTCTCGAGGAGCGGCTGTGCGGGACGCGCGATGGGATCATCCGACAAAGCGCCGGCCAACGCATCGAGCTCGGCCCGCTTCTTCTCCAGCGCCTCCGGCGGGGTTTGGGCGCCATCGATCTCCTGCCAGACGAGCACGACCTCGACTCGACGGTGAGGGACGCCGACCTCCAGGTCAACATGCACTGTGCCTTGCTCGTCGCTCTCGTACAGCTTGCGAACCGTGTTCATCCAGGGTGCGCCTCCGGAACGAGCGGATGGGGCGATCTTTCTAGCACGCCGACCCGAAGGTGACGCAGCAGGCTCCGCGCGACGGCTACCGTTGCTTCTTCGCGCGCTGGGTTTGCGGTTCGGGTAGGTTCGTCTGCCCGACCGCTCTCGGCAGCGGGATGGATCGACGCGACGCGGCATCGGTCGATCGAGGCGAAACCGGAGCCGGAGCAACCCCGCAGCGGGCCCGAGGTGGCGCGGAACGATCTACGGCGCACTCGGGCCAGCGCTGCACCGGATTGAGAGGGGTCGCGGCGGCGTTCTGCCGACTGGCGGCAGCGAGGAGGTCGTCTGTTAGACTGGCGCCGTGGTGAGAGAGCTCATCGACTTCGGCATCGAGCGCAGCCGCCACGAGCACTTCTTCGGTCGAGAGGACGTGCTCGCAGCCATCGATCGCCACCTCGACGGCGCGGGGACGTCAGGCCGCTGGGTGCTCGTTACCGGCGGGCCCGGCATGGGCAAGAGCGCGCTCCTCTCGCGGTGGCTCGACGTGGAAGAGCAGCGCGGTCGCAGGGCGCCGCACCACTTCCTCCGGCGCGACGTCATGGACTGGGATCGACCCGAGGCGGTCGCCCGCTCCCTCTCGGCGCAGATCGAGGCGCTCTACCCGGCGCAGAAGGACCCCGAGGCGCGGCCGGAGAGCCGGCTGATCGAGCTCCTGGCGAAGGTCTCCAAGCACGAGCTCGTCCCCCTTGGAGAGCGCCTGGTGCTCGTCGTGGACGGCCTCGACGAGGCGCGAAACGATGGCGTCGGGCAGAACCCGCTGCCGAGCTTCCTGCCATACGCGCTGCCGCCGCGTGTGCACGTACTCTGCGCGTCGCGCCCGCAGTACCCGCACCTCGGCTGGCTGGAGAGCCGCGGGAATGTGCGCCGCATCGACCTCGACGCACCCGCGTGGGCGGGCTCGAACGAACAGGCCTGCCGCGCGTTCTGGAGCGATCAGGCGCCGCGGTTCACGCCGCGGCTCGGCCCGAGGCTTCTCGAGGAGGCTGTGGTACGGGCCGAGGGGAACCTGCTCTATGCGGTGAAGCTGCGGGAATGGCTGGAGGAACAGCCGATCGAGCAGAGGCGCGTGGAGCGCCTGCCTCGCGGGCTGAGCGGTTTTCTGGAGCAGATATGGCAGCAGCTACGGAGCTTGCCGCGTGAGCAGTTCAGGCTGGTCGCGAACGGGCTTGGGCTGATCTGCGCGGCGCGCGAGGCGCTGCCGCTCGAGGAGATCGAGGTGGCGGGGGGGTGGAACGACGTGGGAGACGGCGAGGACTTCCTTCGCGCCGCGCGGGCGCTCCTCCTGGAGGAGCCGGAGGCGTGGCGCGGCGCGCAGGCGTACCGGCCTTACCACGAGGCGTTTCGCGCGTTCGTCACAGAGAAGCTCGGGCCGACGCGCATGGCCGAGTTGCACCGGCGGCTGCTGGACACGGCGGCCCGGTGGCCTGTGGCAGAGGGGGAGCGCGAATTCCGGAGCGGGTATGCGGCGCGGCACGCGATCGCGCATGCGCTCGCGGCGGGCGAGCGGGAGAAGGTGCGGCGGCTATGCCGGGATCTCGAGCTCCTCAAGGCACTGTACCGCGAGGATGGGCCTGCGGCGCTCGAGGATGCGCTGCGCATGGGCGCGCAGGAGCTTGGGGACGGTGAGATCGACCTGCTCTACCGGGCGGTGCGTGTCGAGTCGCACTGGCTCCGTGAGGCGCCGGAGGCGCTGCCGGCGCTGGTCTACAATCGGCTGCGGTCGGCCGGGTGGGAGGCGGAGCGAATCGCACGCACGCTGCGTTTTCCGCACGGCTTACCGAGGCTTCGGCTGCGGCATCCGGTACGGATGTGGACTGGAGAGGATCGCACGTTGGAGCGCCACTCCTCTGGGGTCAATGCTTGCGCGATCAGCCCCGATGGCCAGCGCATCGTCTCCGCCTCCAACGACAAGACGCTCAGGGTCTGGGACCTGGCGACCGGGCAGCTCCTCTCCACCCTGGAAGGCCACTCCGCTTCGGTACTTGCCTGCGCGATCAGCCCGGATGGCCAGTGCATCGTCTCCGCCTCCAGCGACGAGAAGCTCAAGATCTGGGACCTGGCGACCGGGCAGCTCCTCTCCACCCTGGAAGGCCACTCCGGTTGGGTCAAGGCCTGCGCGATCAGCCCGGATGGCCAGTGCATCGTCTCCGGCTCCTACGACAAGACGCTCAAGGTCTGGGACCTGGCGACCGGGCAGCTCCTCTCCACCCTCGAAGGTCACTCCGATGGGGTCATGGCCTTCGCAATCAGCCCGGATGGCCAGCGCATCGTCTCCGCCTCCAGCGACAAGACGCTCAAGATCTGGGACCTGGCGACCGGGCAGCTCCTCTCCACCCTCGAAGGCCACTCCTGGCACGTCACTGCCTGCGCGATCAGCCCGGATAGCCAGCGCATCGTCTCCGCCTCCTACGACAAGATGCTCAGGGTCTGGGACCTGGCGACCGGGCAGCTCCTCTCCACCCTCGAAGGCCACTCCGAAGAGGTCACTGCCTGCACAATCAGCCCGGATGGCCAGCGCATCGTCTCCGCCTCCGAGGACAGGACGCTCAAGGTATGGGACCTGGAGACCGGGCAGCTCCTATCCAACCTCGAAGGCCACTCCGCTTCGGTCGCTGCCTGCACAATCAGCCCGGATGGTCAGCGCATCGTCTCTGCCTCCGGCGACAGAACGATCAAGGTATGGGACCTGGAGACCGGGCAGCTCCTCTCCACCCTCGAAGGCCACTCCAGTTGGGTCAATGCCTGCACGATCAGCCCGGATGGCCAGCGAGTCGTCTCCGCCTCCGGCGACAGAACGCTCAAGGTATGGGATCTGGCGACCGGACAGCTCCCCTCCACCCTCGAAGGCCACTCCGCTTCGGTACTTGCCTGCGCGATCAGCCCGGATGGCCAGCGCATCGTCTCCGCCTCCGACGACAGGACGCTCAAGGTATGGGATCTGGCGACCGGGCAGCTCCTCTCCACCCTCGAAGGCCACTCCGAAGAGGTCACTGCCTGCGCGATCAGCCCGGATGGCCAGCGCATCGTCTCCGCCTCCAGCGACGAGACGCTCAGGGTCTGGGACCTGGCGACCGGGCAGCTCCTCTCCACCCTCGAAGGCCACTCCGCTTCGGTCACTGCCTGTGCGATCAGCCCGGATGGCCAGCGCATCGTCTCCGCCTCCTACGACGAGACGCTCAGGGTCTGGGACCTGGAGACCGGGCAGCTCCTCTCCACCCTCGAAGGCCACTCCGATTCGGTCTATGCCTGCACAATCAGCCCGGATGGCCAGCGCATCGTCTCCGCCTCCAGCGACGGGACGCCCCAGGTCTGGGACCTGGCGACCGGGCAGCTCCTCGCCACCATCGAAGGCCACTCCGATTCGGTCTATGCCTGCACAATCAGCCCGGATGGCCAGCGCATCGTCTCCGCCTCCAGCGACGGGACGCTCAAGGTCTGGAACCTGGCGACCGGGCAGCTCTTCTTCACCCTCGAAGGCCATTCCGAAGAGGTCACTGCCTGCGTGATCAGCCCGGATGGCCAGCGCATCGTCTCCGCCTCCAGCGACAAGACGCTCAAGGTCTGGGGCCTGGCGACCGGGCGGCTCCTCGCCACCCTCGAAGGCCACTCCGCTTCGGTCACGGCCTGCACGATCAGCCCGGATGGTCAGCGCATCGTCTCCGCCTCTAGAGACAAGACGCTCAGGGTCTGGGAGATGTCGACAGGGGAATGCCTGGACACAGTGTACGGAACCAGCTTGTTCGTCAGCATGGCTGTATCACAACAGTTTCTTTGCGCAGGCGACGCAAACGGCAACCTCTGGCATCTCTATTTCACGGCCCCGGCACCGCTTGCGAAAGTTTTCCCGCTGAAGAAAGCCATCCGCCTCTTCTTCAGCTACTCCCACAGGGACGAGGCTCTCCGCGACGAGCTGGAGACCCATCTCGCCCTTCTCAAACGCGAGGGCCTCCTCCAGAGCTGGCATGACCGACGCATCGGCGCCGGCGAGGAGTGGGCTGGCCAGATCGACAAGAACCTCAACGAGGCCGAGGTGATTCTCCTCCTCGTCAGCGCCGACTTCATAGCCTCGGATTACTGCTTCGACCATGAGATGACGCGCGCCCTGGAGCGCCACGACGCCGGCCAGGCCTGCGTCATCCCGGTCCTCCTCCGAAAGACCGACTGGCACAGCGCGCCGTTCGCCAAGCTCCAGGCGCTCCCGAAGGATACCAGGCCGGTCACCCTCTGGCAGGACCGCGATGAAGCGTGGCACGACGTGGCCCTCGGCATCCGGCGCGCAATCGAGGCGCTCCGAGGGCGCTCGGAGTGACTCCCCCGGCCAGGTCCCCGGCGGCACATCCCTGGCCATATCCTGACATGGTGAGCCGCCCGCCGACCGGTAATGCTCAACTTTGAGCCCGAGTGCTCAAATTAGCCTGATTCGCGTGGCGAACGTCGATCTCGGTCCATAGCGTTCGGCGCAAAGAAGTGCAGCCCGCGGGTGTTCCAGCACCCCGGGCTGTGTGGCCGAAGGCCTGCCAGGAACACAAGAAGGCAGGCTTCCAGATGACTCAAGAGGACGTCGACCGCATCGTTGCGGAGCACGGGTTCGAGCCCGTGAGGCTCCCCGAGCCCGAAAAGGGGCGATCGTTGTTCACGCTCCGCCAAGCGGGCGAAGCATGTTCAACGGCTCGGGCAGCTTCGGCATCTTCTAGTGCCGCCCCGCAGTTTTGACGATCCGTTTCGCCCGGCTCGTGCGTCTGGGCAGGCGTGAGCGAAGAACGAAAGCAGCCGCGGGCCCGGTTCAGGGGGCTCCAGCTCAGCCAGGAAGACCAGCGAGTACTGCGCCGACGCGAGCGGGAGGGCCCCCTGGGCATGCTCGTCGCGCGGCGGATTCAGGCCCTACGTTTGCTCGACAAGGGCTGGACGATCACGCAGGCGGCGGAGGCGACGGGAACCTACCGCCGCGAGGTGCGGCGTGTAGCCAACCGTTTTCTGGAGGGCGGCGTCGAGCATGCGCTGAGCGAGGAGCCCCGGCGGCGCCGCTCCAAGCTTCTCGACAGCGCGCAGACCGCCGCGCTCATCGCGATGGTGTGCGGTCCGCCACCCGAGGGGCGTGCGCGATGGACCATCGCCCTGATCGCCGATGAAGCCGCACGGCGAAAGGTCGTTCGCTCGGTCAGCCAGGAGACCATACGAAGAACCCTCGCCGACCAGGACATCAAGCCCTGGCGGGAAAAAAATGTGGTGCGTTCCGAAGATCGACACGCCGTTCGTCGAGCGGATGAAGGACGTGCTGGAGCTATACGCCCGGCCCCACGACCCGAGCGAACCGGTCGTAGCGCTCGATGAGCGCCCCGTCGTCCTGCACGACAGCGCAAGGCCCGACAGGCCGATGCGCCGAGGGAAGCCACGGCGCATCGACTACGAGTACGTCCGTCGGGGAACGGCCAACATCTTCTGCATCGTGGAGCCGAAGACCGGGCGCCATCTCACCCACGCGACCGAGGATCGGACGCGTCCTTCCTTCGCGCTCGCCGCCGAGCGCATCGCCCGCGCCTACCCGCGGGCGAGTCGGATTCACCTGGTGCTCGACAACCTCAATACTCACACCCCTGCATCGCTCATCAAGGCCTTCGGGGCCGAGCGGGGCCACGCGCTTGCCTCGCGTTTCGAGTTTCACCACACGCCGAAGCACGCGAGCTGGCTGAACGCCGCGGAGATCGAAGCCAGCCTCGTGTCCAGGGAGTGCCTCGGCCGTAACCGCATCCCGACGCTCAAGGAACTCCGGGCTCGCGTCCAGCAATGGAATGCAGCTGCGGACCGAGGCCGCCGCAGGATCAACTGGAAGTTCACCGTCCGCGACGCCGAGCGAATTTTCGGATCCGACTGGTTCAACAGAATCGTGTCAGAGCACTAGCCGGGCAAGTCGCTGCGCCAGCGGCGGGCACCCCGCCGCTGGCGCTTTCCCCGCCGCCATCCTCGGCCATCTGCGCCAGGATGGCGTCTTCGTTTCGTGTCTCGCCGGGCGCGCGCCCCCGGCGGATGGGTGGCAGAGCGTCAAGGCGGCGGGTCGTGGTGGCAGACGGGGCGTTAGGTGAGCTTCTCGGGGCCTTACGTCTTGTCGTCCCACCCGGTCACAACGCCGTTGTCGAGTGTGACCCTGAGCGCGTACCGGTTGATGCCCGTCTGGCCGTACTTGTAGACGTGCTTCGTTTTGGTCTTAAGGACCTTCTCGTCGATGTCCTCCGGCGACCCCTTCGAATGCGTCAGCATTTCCGCGGTCATGCCGACCCACAACTCGCCACGGTGGATGCGTGCAGCCAAGTCAGGGCCAAAGCGTCCACAGAGATGGTTCCACCGCTGCTGCTCCATCGCAGCTTTTTCCGCTGCGCGACGGGCCGCTTCGGCGATCGCAGCCTCTTGCTCTGCGCGGCGTGTAGCTTCCGCAGCACGCAGCGCGGCGCGTTGCTTCACCTTCCCAAGGATGAACCCGAAAGCTAAGAGGGCGACGACACCGAATATCCCGTACGGAAAGTCCATCGGCCCATGACGATATCGTCGGGCGTCCCGACGAGCAATCCGGAGCCTGTGCCATCTACGGGGCGCCGCATCGCTAGCCGAGGATGCAGCTCGCATCGCGCCGCCGATCGACCCGGCGGCGCACTTTGCGCACATCGACCGGCTAAAGCCGGACAGGTGGGATATAACAAACGAGCGGGCGCTTCGGCTGTGGCTCATGCACCGGATCGACCGTCAAGGCGACCCGGGGCTCATTGCTCAAAATTGAGCACTACCCGCCGACCAGCCGCCGCCCATATCGCGACATGCCCGCATGCCCCGCTGGCCAGCCCCCGGCGATGTCCCGACATTCTCGCCCGCCCTGCCGACCAGCCCTAGGCCATATCTCGTCCCCCGCCGCCCTCGCTCCCCCTCACCGGTACGGCCCGCCCCGCCCCTCCCCCCGCATCTGCCGCGCGAGCGCCAGCATGGGCCGCAGGACCTCCCGCGCCGCCGCCGGATCCGCGAGCGGCGCCCCGATCACCACCGCGATCGCGCCCGGCGCCACCGCGACCCCCTCCTCCGCCTCCGCAACGCCCCCGACGCGCGCCGCCTGCTCCAGGATCGCCGCTGCGATCGCCTGCTCCGCAGCGTTCCTCGGCCTGGCCGCGCCCTCGATCGGCGGATCCAGCCGCAACGAGACCCGTGTCCTCGCCGGAACGGCCCCCTTGAACAGCGTCTCCAGCTCGAAACGCGCCCCTTCGAGCGTCCCCGAGAGCCGCATCGAACCGACCCGGAGCGCCCCGTCGCTCTCCTCCGCGAAGCGGCGCCACGCGGGCAGCCACGCCGCCATCGCCGCCGGCGGCGGCAGCGCCGCGCCGGCCTCCGCGAGCGCCTGCGCGAGCGCGTTGACCTGCGCCAGGAACGCGTCGAGCGCCTGCTCGTCCGACGCCTCCGCGGCGCTCCACACCCACGCCTCCCTGTCGTCCACGTCGGCCCGATGGAAAACACGCAGCGCGCGCCGGAGCGCAGGCCCGAGCGCGGCCAGCACCTGCGCCTCCTCCCGTCCGACCAACCGGAAGCGCCGATCGAACCCCTCCTCCCCCGTCTCCAGCCCATCGAGCTCCAGCACGCGCCGCCACTGGACGTCGAGGCGCAACCCCCAGGGCTCCGCGAACCGCACCGTCGCGCCAAGGCCGGGCCTCAATCCCTTCACGGCAGAGGTCACCTCGACGGTGCAGCCCGCGCGCACGCCGCGGAGCCGCAGCCCCCGCTCCAGCGAGAGCCCCACCCGCTTCCCCGCGCGCGCCCAGACCGCGCGCCAGCGATCCGCGCCGACCCGGGGCCGCTTGCCATCGCGCCCGGTCCGCGGCTCGAACAAGCCGACGATCACCGGCACGCGGTGTCGCACCAGCTCCCCGCCCGCCAGGTGCTCGATCGTCACCTCCAGCGCGTACTCCAGGGCGACCTCGCGGAGGCTGAAGGACGGCGCGAGATCGCTCGGCAAGGAGATGCGGAAAGGCACCTCCGTTCCCTCGGCGATGCCTGTGACATCTTGAAAGAACACGTTCGGGCAGCTCTCGTACGAACCGCTGCGCGCGTTCACCTGCTCCACCCCGTTGCCGACCAGCGCGACGCGGAGCCCGAAGGGGTAGCGCCCCGGGAGACCACCGAAGGCGACGGCCCCGGTCAGGATCGCGCCCGGGGTGAGGGTCCGGCCCGGCAGCGACACCTCGACGAAGGCGCCGCGCCCGCGGTGGCTCGCGTCGATGAACGGCTCGTCTTCCGGCCGCTGCGCAGACCTGGGCCGGACGAGGACCTCCCGGCTCTCCCGGGCGTCGAGCCACCACGGAATGGAGACGTGCGCGCGGACCTCGCACCGGCACGCCTGGAAGGCGCCGGCGAACGTCGGCGGGAGATCACCAGGCAGCGCGAACGAGACCCTGTAGCGGTGAATCCCCTCGCCGAGCCACCCCTCCCCGGCCACCTCCTCGCTGAGGAGGAGCAGGTCGCGGACCTCGAAGGTCCCCTCGCCCGGAACCAGCTGCTCGTGCGTGTGCCGCAGGGCCACACGCACGAACTTGATGGGCGTCTCCGCAGCGCTTTCCAGCGAGAGCCCGACGTCGAACATCTCGCCCGGATGCACGACCCTGGGGAGGCGCAGCGTGATGAAAGGGCGGCTCCTCATCGCCGCCTCCCAGTGTAAACGACCTGGCCGACAGCCCTCCGGCGGGGCGTCGCACCGCCCGCTCGTTCGCTGTCGGGAGGTCGCGCCGCCCGCTCGCTAGCGGTAGGAAATGGCCAGCTCCTGCCTCGTGGACGGCAGCGGGTGAAACTCCGTCCGCGAGAACCCTGCGCGGCCGAACATCGCGCCGAGCTCCGCTTCCGTGTACGCGTCGCCTCGCGATGTCTGGACGAGCATCGTCATGGCGAACGACGCCGCGCCCGGGGGCGAGACGCGGTCCTCGTTCGGGACCATCTCCACCGTGATCGCCCGGCCGCCCTCGGACAGCGCGGCGCGCGCCTTGCGCAGGAGCGCTTCGCACGTCGGCACGTCGAAGTGGTGCAGGAAGTTCGTCAGCAGCACCATGTCGTACCCCTCGCCGAACGGCTCATCGAACGCGCTGCCGCGGAGCGGCCGCCACCGCTCGGCCACGCCGGCAGCCTCGGCGTTCTCCCGCGCCACCTCCAGCACAGCGGGCCAGTCGAGCGCCACGACCTCGACGCTCGGATGGCGCTGGGCCAGCGTGATCCCGAAGACGCCGTGGCCCGCCGCCACGTCGAGCACGCGCACCGGCCTGCCGCCCGGCACCTCGACGATGTTCGCCATGAGCTGCGCCGACAGCCTCATCAGCGGGGCCATGCCGCGCGCGAACCTCACCCACACCGGGTGCTCGGGCGCGATCGTCCCCTCGTCGGGCAGCACCGTCCCGCCCTTGCGCACGGCAGCGGCGATATCCCGGTGAGCCTCCATCACCATCGGCGAGAGGACGAACTCGGTGACCCCGCCCAGGTACAGGGGCGAGCGCCGGTCGAGGAACGCAGCCGAGTCGGCCGTCAGGCGGTAATGCCGCCGCTCGTCCTTGGTCAGGAACCCGAGGATGACCAGGTAATCGCAGAGAATGCGGATGCCGCGCTCGGAAGCACCGCAGGCGCCGGCCAGCTCCGCGACGGTCTCGTTGCCCGCTGCGATCGCGGTGAACAGGTCGAGCTCGATGGCCCCCTTCAGCGCCGCCGTACGCACGTGGGCGCCCAACGCATCCATCAACAGCGCGGGAGACGGCCCCGCATCCTGATGCGACATCATGACTTCCCCCTCTCGTTCGTGCCCGTCGGCTTGCTCGCCCGTCGCAGCGCACGCCCGCGATGACAGGCCTGTCGCCCCCCGGCGCAGGCGAGGAGGAAGCTACCGGATCCGATCTCGCGGTCGACCGGAATAACACCGGCGCGGACCACCCCGGCGGCGCAGCGGCGGGCGCGCCGCCTGCGCAGCGCGCCTCGTCACGAGCGATGAGCGACGAGCGCGCTCGGCTACTCCGCCGCCTCGCCCAGCCACGCCCGCGCGAGCTCGAGCGTGCGCGCGTTGTCCGCCGCCCGCTCCAGGAAGTGCGCCCGGAACGCGCGGTCGCTGATCTTCCCGGCGCGCGCGAGCAGGCGATCGCGCGCCTCGGCGATCGCGCGCGCGGCCTCGGCCCCACGCCCGCAGACCGACAGCGCCTCGGCATAGACCAGGCGCACCACCGACTCGCCCTCCTCCACGCCCACCTCGTCGAGCAGCGCGCGCGCGCGCTCGGCGGCGGCGAGCGCGTCGCCGGGGCTGCCGAGGTGGAGCAGCGCGCGCCCGAGCACCGCGACGGCGTAGGCGCGCATCGGCGGGGCCCGCTCGAGGATCGCGTCCGCGGCCCGCGCCTCGCGCGCCGCCGCCTCGGGATCGCCCGCGAGGAGCAGGATGCTCGCGAGGTAGACGCGCGCGCAGCCCTCCATGCGCACGTCGCCGTGGCGCTCCAGCATCGCGCACGCTGTCTCCTCGACCGACCTCGCCTCGTCGAGCCGGCCTCGGTAGGCGAGCACCAGGCCGAGGTTCTGGAGGACGTACGCCGTGGTGCCGCGCAGCTCCATCCGCTCCGACTCGGCGAGCGCCAGCCGCAGCGCCGCCTCGGCCTCCTCGAGCTGACCCACCTGGCCGTAGGAGTAGCCGAGGTTCATCCGTGCCATGCACGCCCGCCGCACGTCGCCGGCCTGCTCGAACGCGGCGAGCGCCGCCTCGATGCCCGCGAGGCTCGCGCCGGGGTCGCCGCCCGCGTGCGCGCGGATGGCGCGCGCCTCGTGGAGGTTCGCCACGGCCTCGAGATCCGGCGCCGGGGCGCCCTCGATCGCGCGCTCCGCGCCCCCGATCAGCGCGTCGGCCAGCGCATAGCGGCCGCCGAAGATCAGCATGAGCGCGGCGGAGCTCAGGCACACGCTCTTCGCGGAGCTCCCGTCCTCGAGGGGCGCGGGCGTCTCGCGCGCGACGGCGGCCCAGCGCTCGACGCGCTCGAGGCTGCCCGTGGCGCCCGCGGCGATGATGATCCGGGTCAGCGCGGCGAACCAGGCGGCGGAGCCCTCCGCGAGGTGCTCCGCAGAGACCGCGGCGCGCTCCTCGGCGAGCGCGAGATCGCCGCGCCAGAAGTGCGCCTGGCTCTCGAGCAGGCGGAGCTCGCCCACGGTGGCGGGCGCCGGATCACACGCGATGCCGCGCGCGGCGCGCGCCAGCACCGCGCCGAGGTCGTTGCCCCGGAGCGCCTGCCGCGCGGCCGCGAGGTACGCCGTGGCCGCGCGCGCGGGCTCGCCGCCGCGCTCGAAGTGCTCGGCGAGCGCCATGGGATCGGCCTCGCCGCGCTGCGCGAGGAAGCCGCCGGCGAGCGCGTGGCCGAGCCGCCGGTCGCCCTCGGTCAGCATGCTATAGGCGGCCTCGCGGATGAGCGCGTGGCGGAACCGGAGCGCGGCGTCGCCGGCCGCGCTCCGCGGCCCGATCCGCACGATCGCCTCGTGCCGCACGAGCTCGTCGAGCTCGCGCGCGACCTCCGCCCGGCCCACGAGCGCGGCGACCCCCGCCTCGGAGAACGCCTCGCCGAAGACGCTCGCGGCGCGCAGCACGCGGCGCGCCTCCGGGTCGAGCGCGTCGAGCCCGGCCTGCACCATCGCGAGCACCGTCTCCGGCGGCGCCGCGGTCCGGCCGCGGGCGGCGGCGCGGATCTGCTCCTCCAGGTAGAACACGTTGCCGTCGGCGCGCTCGACGAGCGTCCTCACGAGCTCCGCGCTCGCCCTGGCGCCGAGCGCCTCCCGCACGAGCCGCTCGCCGCCCGAGGGCGCGAGCGGCGAGAGGCGGACCTCCCGGGCGAGGTGAGGCCCCCAGAGCCCCGGGAAGAGCTCGTGCACGCCGGGCCGCGCCAGCGCGAGCACCGCGAACCGCCTGCCCTTGAGGTTGCGCAGCGCGGCCTCGACCAGCGTCACGGTCGGCAGATCGCCCCAGTGCAGGTCGTCGAGCACGAGGAGCACCGGCTGCGCGGCGCACTCGGCGTCGAGGAAATCCTCCCACGCGAGGCGCAGCTGGTCGCTCATCAGGAGCGGTCGCCGCCGCGCCGCCCTGAGCTGCACGTCGTCGTCGTCCGGGAACGGCGCGCCCGCGAGCTCACCGAGGAAGGGCGCGATGCGCGCGGCCGCCGCGGCGCCGCAGCGGCGCTCGACGCGCGCGCGGATCTTGCGCCGCTTCGACTCGATCGGCTCTCCGTCGCGCAGGCCGAGCCCGCGGCGGAGCGCGCGCTGGAGCAGGCCGAAGGCGGAGCCCGCGCTCATCGGGTCCGCCTGGCCGAGCCACACCGCGAGGGGCTCGGCGCGCGACCCGAGCGCGCGGACGAGCTCGTAACAAAGGCGCGATTTGCCCGACCCCACCGCGCCCGTCACCAGCACCGCGCCCGGCGCCGCCCCGCGGACGCAGGCGTCGATCTCGGCCTCGATCAGCCCGAGCTCGCGCTCGCGCCCGACGTAGGGCGCCGGTCGGCCGAGGAGCGAGGGCTGCGTCTCGGGCTCCTCGCGCGCGCCGTGGAGCCAGCACCCCGACGCGTCCCGGGTGGCGTCGAACCGCGCGCCGAGCAGGCCCGCCGTCGTGTCGTCGATGCGGATCGCCGCCGGATGGAGGGGCTCGCGGCTGCCCTGGACGAGCTGCACGAGGCGATCGATCACCGCGCCGACCGGCAGCCGCGCCGCGACCTCGGCGCGGCCGGTGACGAGCGAGAGGCGGGCGCCGCCGAGCAGCTCCCTGAGCGAGAGGGCGCAGCGGGCCGCCTGCGCCGCGAGGTCCGTGGGCGCGGCCGAGCCCGAGAGCGTCACGAGCAGCCACCGCGCCTCCAGGAGCTCGATCCGGCCGCGGTGGCGCTCGACGATCTCGCGGATCGCCCGCGCCCTCGCCTCGTCCTCGACGTCGGAGAGCGTCGCCGCCGCGTCGGCCTGGCCCTCCCGGGCGAGGAGGAGGCACATGACCTTCCGCTCGCTGGTCGTGATCTCGCGGCCGCGCTGCGCCGGCGGGTGGGACGACGGGGGCTGCAGCGACGGCGGGCCCGCGTCGAGGCGGGGATCCAGCGCCTCCGCGGCGAGCGCCGCCGCGACGACGCCCGCGTCGCGCGGCCGGGACTCCCGCGCCTTCGACAGCATCCGCGCGACGAGCCGGTCGAGCCAGGCCGGGACGTCGTCGCGGAGCTCCCTGAGCCGCGGCGGCTCCTCGAGGAGGACCTTCATGAGCACCGAGAGCGGGTCGCTGCCGTCGAACGCGGCGCGCCCGGTGACGCACTCGAAGAGCACGCTGCCGAGCGCGAACACGTCGGCGCGCGCGTCGATCTGCGGCTCGCCGCGGGCCTGCTCCGGGGCCATGTACTGGGGCGTGCCGCGGATGTCGCCGAGCGTCGGGAACTCCTCTTCATCCCCGGAGAAGCGCGAGACGCCGAAATCGATGAGGCGGACGCGCTGGAGGTCGCCGCCCTCGAGGATGAGGTTCTCCGGCTTCACGTCGCAGTGCACGAACCCCAGCTGGTGGACGGCGGCGAGCGTCTCGGCGATGCGCGCGGCGAGCGTGGAGGCCTCGGCGAGCGTGAGCGGGCCGCGATCGAGCCGCTCCGAGAGGGTCTCGCCGTCGAGCCACTCCATCGCGAGGTAGAGCCGGCCCCCGCCCGTCGCTCCGTGCGCGACGTAACGGGCGACGCCGGGGATCGCGAGCGTCGCGAGGGCGAGATGCTCGCGCGCGAGGGCGCTCAGCGACGCCGTGGCAGCTGTCTGGAGGAGCTTGAGCGCGACGAGCTCGCCAGACCGGAGGTCGCGCGCGCGGTACACGCGCGCCGTCGCGCCCGAGGCGGCGTGCTCCTCGATCTCGAACCGGTCGTCGACGACCTCTCCTGCCTGCATCGAGCTGACGCGCTCCTGGCGGGCGCTCTGCCGCTATTGCACAGCGTGCCAGCGGCGCGCGCCGTCCGTCCACTGTCACCTCGCTCGACGTCGCGCGGCGTGCGTGCCGGCTCACCGCGGCCGATCACCGCGCGGGGACGCATGTCGCGGCGCAGGCGCTCGCGTCGGCGCGGCGCACACGCTGGCGCACCGGCGCGCCTCGCCGCCTCACCTACCTGTCGCGCTGCGCGCCCGTGTCAGGGGGCGCTTCGCCTGCATCCGCGTCGCCTGCGCGCCGCCGCAGCACCACGTAGCGGAGGTGCGGGACGCCGCTCACCGCCACCGGAGCGAACGCGTCGCCAGCGCCGGGCAGGCGCGCGACGCGCTGCTCCACGCCGCGCGCGAACCGCGATGCGGTCCACGGCGACGCGGGCGCCTCGCCCTCGGCGAGCAGCAGCACCAGCGCGTCCACCCGGCGCGCGTCCAGCAGCGCCCCGGGGATCCGCTTCGTGGTGTGCCCGCCGGGCAGCGCCGCGATCGCCGGATCCGTGACCCCCGCGAGATCGACGAGGGTCGCGCCCGTCGCCGCCCCGAGCCAGCCGATGTCGAGGGCCGCGACGACCTCCGCCCCGGCGAGCGCGCCGCGGAGCTCCTCGACGACGCGCAGCCGGTCGCTGCCCACCCGCGCGGCGGTCGGCCCGACCCGGACCATCACGAAGAGCTCCCCCGCGAGCGCGAGCGCGAGCCGGAGCGCCGTGGCGCGCGCGTCGGCCACCGAGGCGACGTGGGCCGCCGCGAGCACCACGGCGGGCAGCGCCGGGACGACGAGCCGCGAGAGCGGCATCCAGTCGCCGCCCGCCGCCGCGACCGCGAGGAAGTGCACCGCGACCGCCGCGAGCAGCCCGCGCGGCCACGCGGGGAGCGCGCGCCACGCGGCCGGCGCGATCAGCGCCACCGGCCCGGTCAGGAGGAAGCACGCGAGCGCGTACCGGGCCCCGAGCGCCGCGTCCGGCGCCTTCGCCAGCGCAGAGAGCGGCGCGGCCCGCCCGAAGATGGAGAGGCGCGCCGCCGCCACGGCGACGAAAGGGAGGCCCGCGAGCGCGAGCGCGGCGAGCGCTCGGGCCCACGCGGGCCGCGGCGGCGCGTTCCCTGCGGCGTCGCGGCGCGGCGCCGCCTGGGCCGAGAGCGCGACGATGAGCGCGAACGGCAGGAGCTCCGGCCGGAGGGCCGCCGCGGCCCCGGCGCAGGCCGCGCCGGCGAGCGCGCCGCCGAGCGCTGGCAGCGCGACGGCGAGCGCCCCGAGCGCCGCGACGACGCCCGTCTCCATGCCGGCCACGCTCCAGGCGGCGAGCGGCGCCGACGCTGGCACGAGCGCAAGCGCCGCGAACCGCGCGGGCCGGGCGGACGCCCGATCGACCGCGAGCGCCAGGACGCCGGCGGCGAGCGTCCACGCGAGGGCGCCGAGCGCCTTCGCGGCCGCGAGCGCGGCGAGCGGCCCGCCGGCCGCGAACGGCGCCAGCACGAACGCCCACCCGAGCGGCGTCACGCCGTCGGTCACCGGCCCGGCCGCGTTGAAGCGGTAGCCCAGCCCCCGAGCGAGGTGGTGCGCATAACGCGCCGTGATCAGGGCATCGTCGACCGTGAACCCCGAGAGCGCGAGCGCCGGGAGCAGCGCCGAGAGCGCGCCGGCGAGCGCAATGAGCAGCGAACGCTCCCGCCGCGTCACGCCGCCTGTGCGTCCGCGCGGCACTCCGATGGACACGAGGCGGAGGCGCCCGCGCTGGACAGCAGCCCGCGCCGCTCCGCGCGATCTCCATCGAGGACGCACCGACAGCGGAGCAAGCGCTCAGGGTGGACGGCCATCAGCACGCAGCGATCCTGTGACAGGCGCACGAAGGACGCAATTGCGCTCGCCTGCTCGCAATCATGCGAGCAGGCGAGATGCGAGATGCGACCACGCGGACGCGCGGGCACGTGCGCGAACGTCGCGAACACCTGGGCTCGCCGCGGGGCGCACGCCTCGGACAGCGGCAGCGCCGCTGCGCCTGGTGGCAGCCATGCGCCCTCGTGGACGGTATAGTTCCCCGCATGGCACTTCCTGCCGCGCTCCTGGCCGCCGTCGAGCGGCATTCGTGTTTTACCGGCTGCTATCGCAGCGAATCGGAAGTCCAGGTCTGCATCGATCCGGCGCAGGCGCTCGCGCCGACGGTGCCTGTCTGTTGCAGCGATTGCCTGAACTTCCACCCGGCGGCGCTCGTGAGCCTCTTGCCCCTCGGCATGACGTCGTACGCGCTCGCGAACGCGCTGACGACACACGTGCGCTCGCTGCGGGGGTACAAGTGGGCGACCGGCGGCTATCACACCGCGGGCACCGGCTTCTGGCTCAACGCCGCCTACTACGGCAATGGCCTCTTCCTGGTCGACGCCGCGCGCAACCGCAACGCGAGGACGGACGTCGACATGCTGATCGAGGCCTTCCAGCACGGGATCGTGCAGCCAGAGGACCCGCGCATGCTCGATCCGGCGCTCTACACGATCGAGCTCGCCTACATCAACATGTCGCGGCCCATCCTGCCGGTCCGCAACAAGCAGGATCTCCTGGCGTCGCCGCAGCGCAGCGCCACGCCGAGGCAGGGGTTCTCGCGGGTGTCGATCGTGGAGTTCCAGCCGCTCGCCGTCGCGGGGACGTCCCCTTCCGCGCAGCCGGCGAAGCCGGCGCCGCAGCCCCGGGAGCTCAAGCTCGGCGAGACGTGCCCGACGTGCGGCGCCGCCGTGATGGAGCGACCGCTGTTCTCGGGCACGTTCGTGGGCTGCCTCTGCTGAGGGCGCGCCGCGGGCCACGTCGACGACCGGCTCGACGACCGGCTCGACGACCGGCTCGACGACCGGCTCACGGCGACGGCGGCGTGGTCGCGCGCCACGCGGTCTCGCCGGTCGCCGGGTCGATCGCGCGCAGCGCAGCGCCGCTCACCGCGGCGCCGCTGACGACGTAGACGTAGGGGCCCGACGCCTTCGCCGCCGTGAGCCGGTCGCCGAGGTAGGCTGCGGCGCGCTCGTACCGCACGGCCCCGGACACCGGATCGAGGGCGATGATCCGCGGCTCGGTGCCGTTCACCACGTCGACGCCGACGACGACGGCGGCGCCGCCGCTCGAGACGAGGAACAGGTCGGGCCGCCCGCCGGAGAGCGGCGCGCGGGCGGCGAGCTCCTTCTTCCAGAGCGACTCGCTGCCGCGCCGCCCCTCGGCCGTGAGCCGCGGCGGGCCCTCGGTCGGCACGGTGAGCACGACCTCCACGCCGCCGGCCTGGACCACCTGGGGGTTCTTCTTGCGCTCCCAGAACTGCCCCGTGATCGCCGACGGTTGCGGCGCCGTCGGGCAGTCGGCCGCCGCGCCCCCTTCGAGCTTGATCCCGGTGGCCGTGCCGTCCTTCATCACCACGGTCGCGCAGCCGTTGCCCCCTGCGATCTCGTCGGGGACCCCGGGGAGGTTCGCCACCCACCGCTCCTTGCCGGTGCGGGCGTCGAGCGCGCGCAGCGCGGCGTCGCCCCCGCCCGCGAGCACCATGTTCGGGTCCGGGCAGGCGAGCGCGTCCGGCTCCTCGATCTCCCGCGAGGCCCAGATCCCCTGCCCGCTGCGCCCGTCGATGGCCACCACGCGCCCGCGGGTCTTGCCGTCCTGCCACAGCACCGGGTCGGGCGCGTCGTCGCCGTTCGCGTCCACGAAGCAGAGGGCGTCGAGCTGCGTGGAGAGCGGGCGCGCGCGCGGCGCGGGCTCCTGCGGCGGCTCGACGCGCGCGAAGAACATCACCGCGAAGCCGATCCCGACCGCAGCCATCGCCACGGCGAGGAGCACCTTCGTCGCACGGGACGGCCCCGGCGCGGGCGCGCCCTGCGGTGCAGCCGCGCCTGCGACGCCGGGGGCATCAGCGCCGCAGCGCGGGCATGCGATCCCATCATGACTTGCCTCCAGCGAGGCACCACAGCTCCTGCAGGGCCGCATCCGGGCAGTCTATCGCCGCCGGGTGCCCGTGATCGAGAGCGACCGTGCGCGGCCCGCCGGACCGGGGACTTGCCTCTGCTACTTCGCCCAGAGCACCGAGAGATCGATCTCGAGGGCCTCGAAGGGCACGGCCCGGACCCGCGCCGCGTCTCGGTGGACGGGGCCGGGCTCCCAGCCCCGGCCCGCCGCGAGCGAAAAGACCTCGAGGGTGCGCCGGATTGGATCGACGAGCCACGCATGGAGCACGCCTTCGCGCGCATAGAGGGGCATCTTCTCCGTGCGATCGACGTCCTCGGTCGACGGGCTCAGGACCTCGCAGATCCAGTCGGGAGCGAGCGGGAAGAAGGCCGTCTCGGGCAGCTCGGGCATGCGCTCGATCCGCCAGCCGGCGAGGTCGGGCACGAGCGCGTCGAACTCACCAGCCGTGTGCGGGTCGGGGAAGTGCAGCTCAGGCTCGACCAGGATGGTCCAGCCGCCGGGCCCGCCTTCGCCCAGGTCGAAGGGGCCGGACAGCTTCCCCCCAAGCCTGGACGCGGCTCGCGCATGTCGCGGCGCCGGCCGGGGGAACACGTGCAGGGTGCCGCGGACGAGCTCCGCCACCTTGTTCGACGGGACGGCTTCGAGGTCGGCGTACGTGGCGCGGGGCTGTTTCTCCGCGGGCTGGCCCATGACCGGAGCCTGCCTGGGCGCCCAGGGAGAGGCAAGTCGTGTGGCGCCACAAACCCGAGCGAGGCCGGCGCGCGTCGGCGCGCGCCCGCCCCTCCCCGCTACGGCTTCGGTATCCTCAACGTGCCGCTGACCATGGCGCTGCCGCTCACGGCATAGACCAGGCTGAGCGGGTGGAACACCCAGGGGCCGATCGCGATGGACCCGAGCCAGAGCTGCTCGTGCACGCGCTCCTTGGCGAAGAGCACCCCGAAGAGCAGCACGATGAGCAAGCTCGTGGGGATCGGCGTCCCCTCGTAGTAACGCACCTTTCCCCGCTCGTCCGACAGCTCGGCGGCCGTCACGTTGTACCGCGCGAGGCGGCTGATCCCGCAGGCGACGAAGTACACGAGGGCGGCGGCGTCCCACAGCCCGCGCAGGCCGAGCGCGAAGCCGAGCACCGCCGGCGCGACGCCGAACGAGACCACGTCGGCGAGCGAGTCGAGATCGGCCCCGAGCGGCGAGTGCTTGCGACGCCAGCGCGCGATCGTGCCGTCGAGGACGTCGCACGCCAGCGCGAACGGCAGGAGCCCGAAGGCCACCCAGATGTAGATGCGCTCGCGCTCGGCCACGTAGTTCAGGCAAAGCAGGATGCTCAGCGTGCCGCTCGCCGCGTTCGCCAGCGTGACGAAGTCGGCGAGCACGAACGATCGGAGCATCGAGAAATGGGGCGGTTTATCGGGAGGCATGGCGCTCGGGGCGCGCAGTTTCGCACGTCCGGTTCGATTGCCAAACAACCTGCGCGGCGCGCGTCGCCGTCATCGGGCCGTCATCGACCCATCGCCCCATCCTCTCGTGGCAGGGCGCCTCGGGCCGCGGCGCGCCCGGCGCTGGCGCCGTCTAGCCAGGTGGCACGTGCTTGTCCACTCCGCGGCGATCCGCGCACAAAACTTAGGACCAGGCCGCGCGCTGCCTAGCATCCGTCGGCGGATGCCCGGACTGTCACTTGTCGCCGACAACACCCGATGCTCAGCGGAGCCCGAGCGCACGTCGCTGCACGATGTGCTCGACTTCGTCCTGGAGGGGGCGCGCAACGCGTCTCCTCCGCTCGATGGAGCGGCGCTGCCGCTACGCGCCGAGGCCGAGGCGCTGCCGCTGCTCTGCGAGCTCGCCGAGGCCGCGGGGGAGCTCGCCTCCGGACGCCGCGCGCGCGCGGTCGTGCGCCTGTGCCTCGAGCCCGACCCCTGGGAGCTCGGGCTGGAGCGCGTGGGCCGCGACCTCCTCGTCACCGTCTTCCAGGGCGGAGACGTGCCCGAGGTCGCCCTGCACGAGCGGCGCTTCGACGGCGAAGCGCTCTGCGCGCGCCTCCTCGCGACCATCGACCGGTTCGCCTCGCACAGGGGCCCCGGCGCGCGCCGCGACGCCGCCTTCGCCGACAACGACGCGGAACTCGGCGGGCTCGGCGGGCTCGGCGAGCAACGGCTCTCGGCCGCCCGGCGGTGCCTCGCCACCTCCCTGCCGTTCTCGCCCGACGAGGCGGGAGGAGAGCCGGCGATCGTGGGCGTCGAGCCGACCGGCGAGATCCCGATCGCCATCGCGGCCGAGGCGCTCCTGCGCACGTCGCAGGGCGCTGCGCTCACGCAGCCGGCCGTGCTCCGGGCCGACCTGTTCTCGCTCCTCTTTCGGGGCAAGATCCGCGTGCTCGTGGGCGAGGAGGCGCGGGAGCTGCCCGACGTCTTCGTCTTCCCGTTCGCCGAGCAGCTCGCGTCGCTGTCGCTCGAGTCGCTCGACGCGTGGGCGCGGCGCCAGCCTTACCACCGGCGGCTGACCGTCGGCGGCGCGATCCTCGGCGTCCGGCTGCACAGCGAGGGGGCGCTGTCGCTCACGCTCGGCGTGCCCCGCGTGGGCCGCGTCCCCTCCGCCGATCCCCGCGCGCCCGGCCCTGGCCGCGTACCCTCGTTCGCGGCCGCCGAGGAGCGGGCGCAGACCTGGACCTTCCCGGCCGTCGACGTGGCGGCGCTCGCCCAGGGCGTGGTCGCGTTCGGGCGGGCGCTCGCGCGCAGCCTGGTGCGCCGCGATCGCGGGCAGACGTCGAACCTGCGCCTGTTCGAGTTCCGGGCGCGCGTCCGCGAGCTCGCCGAGCGGCTCCGCGAGCTCACGCGCAACGACGCGAAGATCAACGTGGCCCCGGAGACGTACCGAGCCTTCGCGGCGGCGGCGCGCCCGCAGGCCGCGGCCGAGGACACGTTCGGGCGGACACGCCTGCGCTTCACGGCCCGGTGGATCGCGGCGATCCCGTCGCTCGACCTCCGCGCCACCTTCCTGTGCGGCGACGTGCTCGTGGTGGGCTCGACGCGCGAGCTGACGTGCATCGATCGGCGCACCGGCGAGTGCCTGTGGCGCAAGCCTGCGCCCCGCGCGGTCTCGGTGATGACGCCGGTCGGCCTCGGGAGGCTCCTGCCCGACGGCACGCTGCAGCTGCACGATCTGGCGAGCGGCGAGGTCGCCTGGTCGACGCGGCTCTCGCCGCGTGTCGGCGCGAACGCCTCGGGCGCGGTGGTGAGCGCCCCCGGGCTGCCGCGGATGCTCATCGTGAGCGAGGGGACGCGCCACCTCGCGGCCGTGGACCTCTACTCCGGCGAGGTGCGCTGGCGCTACGCCGCGCGGCGCGGCGAGAACTTCCGGCTCCGCCGCGCGGGCAAGCTCGTCCTCGTGGGCAGCGGCGAGCCGGCCCTCGCGGCGCTCGACGTGCTGAGCGGCGAGGTCGTGTGGCGCTTCTGCGACCGGCTTCCGTTCGCGTCGCCGGTGGCGGTCGATCACGACGCGCTCTTCGCCCTGGCCGGCGACGGCGCCTTCGTCGGCCGCGGCGGGGCGCGGCTGCACCACCTCGACCCGTGGTCCGGCGAGGCGCGGTGGACGGTCGATCTGCCGAAGCACGTGGCGCCGGTCGGCGCGCCGCTGCTCGGGCCCGAGACGGTGTGCGTGGTGACCCACGGGCGGCGCGGCACGGGTCTCGTGGGGATCGATCGCCGCACCGGGGCGACGCGCTTCGACCTGACCGCGTGCGCGGCGACAGCCTCGTGCCTCATGGTGGACGATGTGGTCGTCGTGAACAGCGAGGCAGGCGAGATCGTCGGGGTCGGCGCGCACGACGGCGCGGTCCGGTACCGGCACGTCATCGCGGGCGGCGTCGAGGGCGACAGGCCGCGGCGCCTCGAGCCGGTGCTCCGCTCGGGCGCGCTGTTCGTGCCGCAGAGCGAGGTGCACGTCGTCCGGCCGCGGGACGGCGCGCTGCTCGGCAAGGTGCCGACGGACCTCATCCCGGATCTCCTGCGGGTGGACGAGCGGTGCGACGTCTACGTGGCCGAGGAGAGCGGCCACCTCGCGGCCTTCGCCGCGGCCCCGCGGCTCAGCCTCGTCCAGTAGGCGCCGCGGCGCGCGCAGTAGGGGCCGCGGCGCGCGTCAGCGCGGCCCCCGGGCCGGCTTCCAGATGAGCTCGAGCGTCACCTGGGTGACGCCGTCCTCGATGAGCCCGATCCGCTCGGCGGCCTTGCGCGATAGGTCGATGATCCTGCCGCGCTTGAACGGGCCGCGGTCGTTGATCCGCACGCGCACGCGGCGGCCGTCCCGGCGGACCACGTCGACCACGGCGCCGAAGGGCAGCGTCCGGTGCGCGGCCGTGAGCGCGCGCGGGTTGTAGCGCTCGCCGCTCGCGGTGCGGCGGCCTTTGAACTTGTCGGCGTAGTAGGTGGCCCGCCCGCGCTGGATCGGCGTCCCTTTCGCCGCGCTCCGCGCGCTCGCGGGCGCGGTCGGCGTGGAGATGCCGTCGCCGTCGTCCGGCTCGTCGCCCTCGGCCTGGTGGCGCGGGCGCGCCGGCGGGGTGCTCGGCGCGACGCCGAGCGCCATCGGCGCGTCGGCTCCCGTGCGGGGCGCTGCCGGCTGGTGAGCGGAGCAGGCGGGGGTGAAAAAGAGGAAGAGGAAGGCGAGCGTCCTCGCCACGCCGCGGCGTCCACCGGGCGTCGTCACGTCGCCTCGGACGCGGCGCGCTCGGCCGACGAGGGGTCGAGGTCGGCCGCGGGCGAGGTCACCGCGGCGACAAGGGCCAGGGCCGAGGGCTCGCCGCTCCCTGCCCCGTCCGCGGACGGCGCCGCCTGGGCCCTGGCCTTGGCCCGCACGAACCCGGCCAGCTCGCGGAACGGCACGCCGGTCGGGCAGATCCTCTCCTTCTCGGCGAGCACCTCCTCCGGCACGTGCGCGAGCGCGAGCGCCGCGGCGTCGAAGTCCGGCATGCTCCGCGACGACGCGAGCACCACGGTCATGAGGCCGCGGTAGGCCCCCTTGGAGGCCGCGATGCGCTCGGCCTCCCCGAGATCGCAGCGCCCGCACGCGATGCAGCGGGAGAAGCGGGGCAGGGCCGCGCGCTCGGCGGGCGAGAGCGGCGGCAGGCCATCGGCGTCGTAGTTCTCGCGGAAGAGCGCAAGCCCGCTCGGACCGTCGTCGAAGAGACGGCGCACCGCGACCTTGAGGAGCGACCACGCGAGGACCGCGAGAGCCAGGGCACGACCGGAGAGCACGATCCGTCCATAACCCGAAACAGGCCCGCGCGCCGAGCCGATGCGCGCGGGGTCTCAAGAACCGCGCCGGGCACGTGAACCCGCGTTAACAGCGCCTCGGGCACACGCAGGTCCGCGACGACCCGCCGCCGCTGCGATGACGCCTGCGGCGCGCGCTCGTCGCCCGATCTCCGCGGCGCCCGAGATCGCGGGCCGCGCCGGCGCTCCGCGGCAGATCGCGCGACGGCGGCCGCCGCCGGGCGAGGACGCCGCGCAGCGACGCGACCCCTCCGCGCGTCGGTCCTCGCTGGCACGTCGGGTGCACAGGCGCCAGGCATGCCCAACGACTTGCTTCTCTGCGACAACGGACGCTCGGAAAACCTCGGCGAGCTCGCCGAAGGTGCGCTGGTGGAGGCGATGATCGCGGGGGACGAGCGCGCCTGGCGCGCCTTCCACGCCCGCTACGATCGGCTCGTCCACCGCTGCATCAGCGGCGTGATCGCCCGCTTCTCTGCTGTAGTCGCGCAGGACGACATCCGCGACATCCACGCTACGCTGCTCGTGCAGCTGCTCTCGAACGACATGCGCAAGCTGAGGAGCTTCGACGCGGGCCGCGGAACGCGGCTGAGCTCCTGGATCGGCACGCTCGCCGTCCACTGCGCGTACGACCATCTGCGCTCGAGGAGGCGCGCGCCGCGCTGTGCCCCGCTCGACGACGCGGCGGTCGAGCTCCCCTGCGAGCGCCCCTCGCCGCAGGAGCAGGCCGAGCGCCGCGAGCGCGCCGCGCTCGTGGGGCGGGTGCTCCACGCCTTCTCCAACAAGGACCGCGAGTTCGTCGCGCTCTACTTCGCCGAGGGCCTGCCCCCGGAGCAGATCGCGGAGCGGATGGGGATCAGCGTGAAGACGGTGTACTCGAAGCGCCACAAGATCCAGAGCCGCCTGGAGGCGATGCTGTCCAGCGTCAGCCTCGCGGCGTGACGTTTCCATCCCCCGAAGGGGGCTCGGCGGCCGTCGGCCCTGTGGTATGAGCCGGAGTGGATGGCTCGACCGCCCCGCACCTGCTCCGCGCTCCCGCTCATCGCGGCCGCCGCCCCGCTGCTCGGCGCGTGCGGCGGCGGCGACGGAGACGCCACCGCGATCCCCCTCGCCGACGAGCGCGGCGGCGGCGCTCGCATCGCCGAGATCGTCGGTGACGCCGGGTGGCTCGCCCCGGAGGACGACGAGAGCCGGCGCTGCGCCGTGCCGCCCGCTCGCCGCGCGCACGTCACCGGCGCCACGATCGTCGCCATCGACCGCTTCGACGAGACCGGCGAGGGCGCGCGCGGCAACTACTACGTGCAAGACAGCGCCGACGAGCCGGTCCCCTACTCGGGGATGACGGTCTTCCAGCCCGCGTTCAGCCCCCCGGACCTGCGGCTCATCCCCGGCGACGTCATCGACGTGCTCGGCGAGCTCACCGAGTTCCTCGGCCCCTCCGCCGGCCGCTTCGGCGGCTGCCGCACCCTGCCCGAGATCGGCGGGACCTTGAGCTTCCGCTTCGAGGACCACCCCGCCGTCCCGATCCACGTGCCGCTCGCCCACCTGAGAGGCTACGCGTCGGCGCGCCCGTACATCGGCATGCTCGTGCGGGTCGAGGGCGTCAGCATCGCCGGCGACCCATCGAGCCGCGACGGCCGCTACGCGGCGTCGATCGACGTCGGGGCCGGCGTGCCCCCCGCCGACGTCCCGCGCCTCTCGAACGAGCTCTACGACCTCGAGCGCGAGGGGCCGCCCCTCGCGGACGGCGCCTCCTTCCGGTCCGTCACTGGCGTGCTCACCTACTTCTACGGCTTCAAGATCGCCCCGCGTTGCCCGGCCGATTTCCAGCTGGAGGGCGCGCCGCTGCCTTCCGACGACGCATGCGCTCCCTGAGGCCCGCGCTCCTCTCGCCGCTCGTCCTGCTCGCGGCCTGCGGCGGCGCGGCGCCCGGCGGCCCGCCGGCGCACGCGCTCGCCTCGACGCCCGAGGGAAGCGTCGGGCGCATCGAGGTGCGCAACCTCGACGCCCGGCCACGGCTCACGCTCGTCTCGCGCGACGGCGATCCCGCGCCCGCGCTCGTCGTCTCGGTCGCGACCGATCTCGGCTCGGTCGCGACCACGGCGCTCGCCAGCGTGGTCGAGGCGCGCCTGCTCGCGGCCGGCTTCGACGTGGACGCGCGCATCGACCGCAGCGCCTTCCGCGTGCGCCTGCTCGTCAGGGACGCGGCGCGCGTAGCGCCGTTCCTGCGCGCGCTGTCGGCGGCGTTCGCGCAGCCCATCGCGGCCGGCAGCCCGGAGGTCGCCCGGGCGGCGGAGCGGACGCAGGCGCTCCGATCGAGCCCGCTCGACGCGCCGGAGCTCTCGCCGATCGCGGCGTGCACCGGCCAGCTGGGCCTCGCGGGCGCGGAGCCCGTGGTCGACCCGGCGACGCCCGCAGGCGCGCGGGAGCTCGAAGGGTGGCGCGCCGCGGCGCTGCACGCCGGGCGCACCTCGATCGCCGCCGTCGGCCCCGCCGCGTTCTGCGAGGAGGCGGCGCGCGCGGCGGAGGGCATCGACGCCTGGCCGGCGGGCAGCCCGCCCGCGGACCCCTGGCCGGCGGCGGACACGGTCGGCGTGTACACGACGAACCAGCTCGGGCGGCGGGCCGCCCGCGTCACCGTGGCCGCGCGTGTCGCGAGCCCCCAGGCGGCCGTCGCCGCGGCGGAGCGGCTCGGCGCGCCTGGGTCCCCGCTCCGCGCGCGCCTCTCGGCGCTCCCGTCCCCGTTTCGCGCCGTCGAGGTGCTCGGGGTCGCCCGCCCGCGCGGCGGCTGCGTGAGCGTGACCATCGAGGCCGCCGATCTGCCCACGGCCCCGGCCGTCGAGGCCTCGGCGGCGCTCGCGGCGGCGGTGGCGCGGCAGGAGATCCGCCGCGGCCTCTCGGCGCCGCCGAGCCCCGCCGTCGCAACGCGGCAGATCCTCACCGCGCAGGACCCCCGCGACGCCGGCGCGCGCGCCTCGTGGTGGGCGCTCTCCGGGAGCGCCCCGGGCGCGCCGCCGGAGCGGTGGGCGACGGCGCTCGGCCTCCCTCCGAGCGCCGACCCGCCGAAGCCCGCGGCGCCGGGCGAGGCCGGCGCGCGGCGCTTCGAGGCCGAGCTCTCGCGCGCGCTCGCGCCGGGAGCCCAGCCCGCCCTGGAGCGGCGGGCGCTGGTCGAGCGCGGGCAAGGCGAGGTCTGGGTCCTGCTCGGGAGCCCGTGCGGCGTCGCCGAGGAAGGGCTGTACGACGCCGGCGCGACGGCGCTCGCCGCGCTCGCCGCCGTGCAGACCCGGCGGCGCGAGCTCGACGTCACGATCGAGCCGTGGGTCACGGCGGATGCCGTCGGCGTGATCGCGCACGCGCCGTTCCGCGACGAGCGCGAGACCCCGGCCGAGCTCGGGCGGCGCGTGGCGAACGCCGCCGCGCGCACGGTCGCGGCGACCACGCTGGGCCCGGAGGCGCTCACGCTGGCGCGCGCCGCGGCGCTCCAGCACCTGGAGCACCTCTCCGGAGGGCGCGCCGCGGCGCTCGAGGCCTTCGCCTCCGCGATCGCGCCGGACCACCCGTCCTGGATCGAGCCGTTCGGCGTCTGGGACCGGGTGGCGAGCGGCGCGCTCGAGACCGTGCAGCTCCGCTGGCAGGCGCTCGCGACCGGCCCGCTCCGGCTCGCGGTCCTCGCGAACGCCGACGCTTCCCAGGCGGCCGCCGCGGCGGAGGCCGCCGAGCGCTGGCTCTCGCCGCGGCTCACCGCGCGCGGGTGCGGCTCACCGGACGGCGCTGTGGTGCCCCGGCTCGGTCACCACGACGCCCGCCTGCCGGCCGGGGCGTCCCTCTCGCAGGCCGTCGTCGGCGCGCGGCTCCCTGCGGCGCGCGAGGCCGCTCCCACGGCGCGCGAGCTCGCCGAGCTCACGGTCTCCGCCCTCAACGGCGAAGGCGGCCTGCTCGCGGCTGCGCTCTCTCCTGCGGCGAGCACGGCGTCCCCGGCTCCAGCCAGCGCGGCGCCGGCGAAGCGGCCGCTCGCGGCCCGCGCGAGCGCGCGCGTCCTCGGCGGGACACGCGCCGCGGCGCTCGCCGTCGAGATCAGGGCAGAGGCCGGCGAGCTGAGCGAGGCCTCGGCCCGCGTGAAGGAGCTCCTGGCCGGCCTCGCGCAGCGGGTGACCGACGCCGATCTCGGCCGCGCCGACGCCCTCCTCGCCCGGCGGGAGCGCGACGCGCTCGCGGAGCCCAGGCGCAGGCTCATCCAGCTGTTCAACGGCCGCCCCTCCCGCGCGGCCGCCGCGAAAATCACGCTGGCCGCGTGGCGCGCCTTCCTGGCGGGCGCGCTCGGCGCGGACGCGATCGTGACCGTCGAGGCCCGGCCCGACTGATCACTCCCCGCCGTCGAAGTCGCCGGCGTCCTCGAGCTCGGCCGTACGCCCGGCGCGGGTCGCCTCGAGGCCCTCGTCCTCGTCCTCGCCGTCCGCGCTCGTGGCCTCGTCCTCGTCCTCGTCCTCGTCCTCGTCCTCATCCGGCTGGGCCAGCACGGGGAGCCGGCGCTTGCCGACAGGACCCTCGTCGACGTAATCGCGCAGCGCCGACATGTCCTTCAGCGCCTCTAGCTTCGCGAGCGCCTTGACCTCGACCTGGCGGATCCGCTCGCGGGTCAGGTTCATGATCGCCCCCACGTCCTCGAGCGTCGTGCCGCCGCGATCCGCGACGTCGAGCGCGCACGTCTCGTTCATGTCCCAGACCTCGAGATCGGGGAAGTTCAGCTTGATGGCGCCCGTCCTGGCGGAGACGTCGAGATAGAGGTGGTGCTGGCACGAGACGTACGGGCACGGCCTCGGACCGTCGACGCACTCGGCGCGGGCCCGCGGCTTGTAGTAATCGGTCTCGGGGTAGAGCATCCGGCCGATCTCGAGCTCGCGCTTGGTCATGCGCTTGACGCTGATCGTCCGCGCCCGGATCTCGCGCTTCCGCCGCGACCTGCGCTGCTCGCGCGTGATGGCGTTCCCCGACTCCGCGGGGTCCGCCTGGAGCGCGAGCGCGCCCTCCACGACGGGCTCCGTCGAGCCCCCGGGGTCGCGATCGCCCTCCGCCGCATCCGCACCGTCCAGGCTGAAGATCTCGAGCTCGCTGTCAGACACCGTCGCCATGCGCTGCCTCCGTTTGGTAGCGTCTCCGCTCTCAAGCGCGCGCGTCTCTCCCCGTACGTCCGAGTCCCAGCTCGAACGCAGAGGGATCCGCTCCTTAAGCCCGACGTAAAGCCGGATGCCGTCCCTAAAAAATTGCGACGAAACGAGCCGATGCCCGTCCCGTCGATCGCATCAAACCCAGGCGGGGCCGCGCCCGCGGCCCCATCTACTTCACGACGACGAAAACCCCGCGACTCGGCCCCTCAAGAGGAAGCCGCCTGTTTCGTGAGCCGCGCCTGCGCCATCAAGCGCTCTTCTATCAACGCCAGCTTGGCGACGAGCTCCCGCGCGAGCGACTCCGCGCTCGCGAGGTCCTGGGCTATCGCCCTGCCGCTCGTCTCGCTCCGCCTCTCTTTGGCGGCATCCCTGAGCGCATTGAAGACCTTGGCCATCGTGCGCTCGAGCTCCTCGATATCACCTCTCACGAACAGGAATTCACGCTGGATTTCTTCGATGGTGTAGTCCTGGGCCATCATCTCTTTGATGCGCTGAACCTGGCGGACTACCGTGGCCGGATACATCCCCTGCGAGCCCTGGTGCTTGCCCTTGCGCCCCACCCGCACGCTGCGCGGGAGCAAGCCGAGCTGCACATACTTCCGGAGCGTCGCCTCGCTGAACTTGATGCCATGAGCCGCGAACAGCTCGAGGATATCGCTCGAAGTGATCCCCTGGGCGTGCTCCCGCTCGATGCGTTCAAGCACCTCCTCGGGGATCCTCTGCACCGGTCCTCCCATCGATTGCCGGAGGCCCTACCCAACCGACGCGGGCGACTCTATTCCACTGAATGGAATACAGTCAATTGACGCGACTACGATTATTGTGTGGCTGTCGCGAGACGCGGTGCTTTGCCGGGGTTCTTGACATGCCTCGGACATTTTTCGTCCGTCGGAACGACGCGTCGGCCCGCCCGGCACGGCGCAGGTCGGGGGCCGGGGTGGGAAAAAAGCGACGCTCGGTGCAATGGGTGCGAGCAAGGGGGCGCCCGACACCCAGCGGGGCTCGTGCAGCGGCATGCCCCGCACCCTGACACACATCGGTCCTTTCAGACAAAAGGGCTGATAGTCTCGCCGCCACCATGGCCAAGACCCTCGCCAGCGAGGGTCGGAGCTCGGCCTCGCCCGCCGCCCCCCGACCCGTCGAACGCGTCATCAGGGATGTCACCGCCCGGGGTGTCAGGATGCGGGTCCTGGTCGCCGGCGCGGGCAACGGCCCGGCGCTGCTCCTGATCCACAGCTTCCTCGTCAGCCACCTGGAGTTCGATGACGTGATCGACACGCTGGCCCAGCGGTTCCACGTCATCGCCCCGGACCTCCCGGGCTTCGGCGAGAGCGAGAAGCCGAGCCCGGCGCGGTACGCTTACGGCATCGAGACGTTCGCCGAGGCCGTGGCCGACCTCATCGCCGCCTTCGGCGTCGGCCGCGCGCACCTCGTCGGCCACGCGATGGGCGCCGCCGTCGCGATCACGCTGGCCGCCAACCACCCGGAGCTCGTGCAGCGGCTCGTCCTGGAGGACGCGCTCTGTTACCCGTTCCCGATGAGCTTCAAGATGAAGCTCCCGCTCCTGCCGATCGTCGGCGGCATCGTCTTCAAGCAGCTCCACGGCCGCGGCACGTTCCGGTCGTACTTCCGCGACGATGTGTTCCGGGCGGACGCGGCCGTGCCGCTGTCGCGCGTCGACCGGCACTACGACCTCTTCAACGCCCCCTCGGCGCGCGAGAGCGCCCACGCGGTGATGCGCTCGGTGCTCGACGCGCGCCCCGTCGTCGCGCGCCTCACCCGGATCACGGCGCCGACCCTCGTCGTGTGGGGGCGCGACGACCGCATCTTCCCGGCGGCGAGCGCGCAGCGGCTCGCCCGCGAGATCTCCGGCGCGATGCTCGAGATCATGGACGCCGGACACTCGCCCCACGAGGAGCGCCCGGGGGAGTTCGTCGCGCTCGTGACGCAGTTCCTCGAAGGGAAGCGGTGACGGCGGCGGCGCGCTGGGCTCGGCTTTCGCGCGGCGCGGCGCGAGCGGCCGAGCGCGCCGGGCGCGCCGTCCTCGGCGAGGACGCGGCGCGGCGGTTCCTCGGGGACCGCTCGGCGCTGCTCGGCCTCGGGATCGTCGCGCTGCTCTCGCTGTTCGCCGCGGTGGGGCCGGCCGTCATCGCCCACGACCCGAACGCGAGCGACTTCACCCTGGCCCGCGACGCCTCCGGAGCGCCGCCCGGGCCGTCGGCCGCCCACTGGCTCGGGACGGACCCGCTCTTCCGCGACCTGCTCGCGCGCCTCGCGCACGGCGCGCGGCTCTCCCTCGCCATCGCGCTCTCGTCGACCGCCCTCGCCACGGGGCTCGGGGCGCTCGTCGGCGTCACGGCCGGCATGGCCGCCGGCACGCGGGCGGACGCGCTCGACGGCGCGCTCATGCGGCTCGTCGACGTGATCCTCGCCCTGCCGTACCTCCTGTTCGTGACCGCGATCGGCGTCGCCGTGGGGCGCGCGGACGTGGGGACGATCCTGCTCGTGCTCGGCCTCACGGGGTGGACCGGCGCGGCGCGGGTGGTCCGGGCCAAGACGGCAGAGCTCGCGCAGCGCGATTTCGTGGCCTCCGCGCGCGCGCTCGGCGCGGGGCCGCTGCACATCGTCCGGCGGCACGTCCTGCCGAACGTCGGCGGGACGCTGCTCGCGCTCGCGACGATCAGCGCCGGGCAGATGATCCTCGCGGAGGCCGCCCTCGGCTACCTGGGCGTCGGCGCGCAGCCGCCAACCGCGACCTGGGGCCGCATGCTGCACGAGGCCGAGCCGTACCTCGGGGTAAGGCCGCTCCTTGTGGCCGCGCCGGGCTTCGCCATCGTGCTCGCCGTGCTCGGCTTCCACCGCGCGAGCGAGGGGCTCCGCGACGCGCTCGATCCGGCCGGCGCGGCGCTCCCGCGCGGCCGTCGCCTGCCTGTCGATCTGCTCGTCGCGGGCGCGGCGCTGCTCCTGCTCTCGGGCGGCTCGGCGGGCGGCGTCCGCGCTCCCCTCGGCGGCGAGCCGGCGTCCCGCGCGCCCGTGCGCGGCGGGACGCTGCGCCTCGCGACCACGGTCAACGCGCGCGCGCTCGATCCGGCGATCGCCTACGACGAGCTCTCGAGCACCGTCGCGGAGCTCGTCTTCGCCCGCCTCGTCGCGTGGGACCAGGGCGGCCGCATCACGCCCGATCTCGCGCGCGCGATCGAGGTGGAGCGCGGGGGGCGGACGTACGTCTTCACGCTGCGCGAGGGCGTGCGGTTCCACGACGGCGCGGAGCTCCGCGCCGCCGACGTGAAGCGCTCGATCGAGCGGACCCTCCACCCGAGGACGCCGAGCCCGGGCGCGAGCCAGTACGACATGATCGAGGGCTTCGCCGAGTACCGCGCGGGCGCGGCGCCGCACCTCGCCGGCGTGCGGGTGCTCGGCGACCACGCCGTCGCGATCGATCTGCGCGCGCCGGACGCGACGTTCCTGCCCCTCATGACGCTCGCGTTCATGGCGCCGGTGTGCCCCTCGTCCGGGGCCGCGGTCGACGCGGCGAGCCCGCCGCCGCCGTGCGGCGCCGGCCCGTTCCGCGTCGCGCGGTGGGACCAGGACGGCAGCATCGGGCTCGCCCGCCACGAGGGGTACTTCCGCCCGGGCCTGCCGTACCTCGACGCCATCGAGTGGCAGACGGGCGTGCGCGCGACGACCCAGCGCTACAAGTTCGAGGAGGGCGAGCTCGACACCCTGCGCGATCTGACCGCGATCGACGCGGCGGCCTACCGCGCCGCGCCCGGGTGGGAGGGGCACAGGCGCTGGCTGACGCGGAACAGGACCAACGCGGTCTTCCTCAACACCGAGCTCGCGCCGTTCGACCAGCTCGCCGTCCGGCGCGCGGTCGCGTTCGCCCTCGACCCCACCGTGCTGGAGAAGGTGCGCCCCGATCTGCTCGCGCTCGACCGGGTGCTGCCGCCGTCGATCCCGGGCCCCCCGCGCGACGCGCCGATGCGGCAGCACGACCTCTCGCGCGCGCTCGAGCAGATGGCCGCGGCCGGCTACCCGTTCGATCCGGCGACCGGGAGGGGCGGCTACCCGGGCGTCATCGACTACATCGCGGTCCCGGACACGCTGGAGCAGGCGATCGGCGAGATCGTCCAGCAGCAGCTCGCCAGGATCGGCCTCCGCGTCCGCCTGCGGCTCGTCAGCTGGGCGACCTACCTCGCCGAGGCCTCGCGGCGCCGCGCCGTCCCCATGGGCTGGGTCGGGTGGCAGGCCGATTTCCCCGACCCGGCGAGCGTCTTCGAGCCGACGCTCTCCACGCGCGCCATCCGCGACGAGGGCTCGCAGAACTACGCCTTCTTCAGCGACGAGGAGCTCGATCGCACGCTCGACGCCGCCCACGCCGAGCAGGATCGCGCGCGGCGCCTCGCGCTCTACGACCGCGCCGAGCGCATCGTCCGCGACCGCGCGCCGTGGGTGCCCACGTACACGGCGCGGCAGCTCGAGCTCTGGCACCCCTACGTGCGCGGCCACGAGGGCGCCGCCGCGCTCACGTCCCGCCTCCACGAGGTCTGGCTCGACCCGTCCGCGCGGCCCCCGGCCGGCGGAGGGCCGCGCGCCGCCGCGCCACGAACCGCGACGCCGCTCCGCGCGCTGCTCGCGCGCGCGGCCCTCCCCCGATGAGCACCACGCGCGCGCGCCGTGCCTCCACGCCCCGCCCGGGCCGCGCCTCCGCGGTGGGCTCCGCGCTCGCGCGCCTGCTCCGGCGCCTCGGCTGGGCCGCGATCGTCATCGCCGGGGTCACCGCCGTCTCGTTCGGGATAGCGTACCTCCTGCCGGGAGACGCCGCGCGGATGCTCGTCGGGCCGCAGGCCTCGGCGGCGGACCTCGAGCGCGCGCGGGCCATCCACGGGCTGGATCGCCCGGTCCCCGTGCAGTTCGCGCGGTTCGTACGGCGGCTCGTCCACCTAGGCCCCGCGCGGGGCGGCGACGGCAGCGGCGCTGGCCCCGACGCGGGCGCGCGCGCCGATCCGGAGCACCGCAGCTGCGCGGCGGGTCCGCTCGGCCTGCACGTCGACCTCGGGTACAGCTTCCACTACCGCAAGCCGGTCGTGGATCTGCTCGAGGCGAAGGTGCCGCGATCCGTCGAGCTCGCGCTGGCCGCCCTGCTGGTGCAGCTCCTGCTCGGCCTCTCGCTCGGGATCGTCGCGGCGGCCCGCCGCGGGACGGCCTGGGAGGACACGGCGCTCGGCGCCACGCTGCTCGGCGCCAGCGCGCCGACCTTCGTGCTGGGCCCCGCCCTCCAGTACGTGCTCGCCTACAAGCTCCGGCTCTTGCCCTACGACGGGTACGGCGCCACGGCGGCCGATCACCTGCGCTCCCTCGTCCTGCCGGCGCTGACCCTCGGCGTGTTCGGCAGCGCCCTCTACGCGCGCATCGTCCGCGAGGAGCTCCGGACGCTGCTCCGCCAGGACTTCATCCGCACCGCGCGGGCCAAGGGCGCCTCTCGCCTGCGCGCGCTCGTCGTCCATGCGCTGCGCAACGCGCTCTTGCCGCTCGCCACGCTCGCCGCGCTCGATCTCGGGGCGCTGGCGGGCGGCGCGATCGTCACGGAGAAGCTCTTCCGCTGGCCCGGCGTCGGGAGCATGGCGGTCGAGGCGCTCCAGAACCGGGACGGCCCGCTGATCGTGGGGACGGTGCTCTTCTCCGCGGCCACGATCGTGCTCGCCACCGTCGCGCTCGATCTCGCGGCCCTGGCGCTCGATCCCCGGCTCAGGTCGCGGTCGCGCTGAGCGCGGGCCGCACGCTCACTGCATGCCGGCGAGCGCGCGGCACTCGGCGCCGAGCGAGGACTCGGGCGAGGAGAGCTCGGCGCACTTGCGGAACGAGGCCCGCCCACCGCGCCCGGCTGCCTGCTCTGCAGCGCCGCGCAGGTGCCACGCCGCGGCGCTCCCCGGGGAGGCGGCCGTGAGCTGCTGCGCGAGCTGCACCGCCCTGCCGGTCTGCCCCGACTCCAGGGCGCGCATCACGCGCGCCGAGAGCGGCCCGCCTTCCTCGTCCGGCGCGGCTGGCGCGGGCGCGGCCGACGCGGACGCGGGCGGGGCAGCCGTGCGCTCCGGCTCCCGCGCCGGTGCGGCGGCCTGGCTCGCGGTCGCCGCCGCGCTCGGCGGCGCCGCGTGGGCGGCCGGCGCGTGCTCGGAAGGCGCTCCGACCGGCGCGATGGGTTTCGCCCGTGCGCTCGCCGAGGCTGGCGCGGCCGGCTGGCCCGCCGGAATGTCGGCAGGGGTCGTCGTGGAGAGCCCCGCCGCCGAAGCGGCGGCCGGCTCTCCCTCCGGCTCCGGCGCGGCCGGAGCCGCCGCGGTCGCGGCCGCGGAGCGCTGCCCGACCAGCACCTCCTCGGGCGAGGGCGCATGGACCGGCGCCGCTGGCACGGGGCGCCCCGTCTGGCCGACCAGCCACACGCCGGCGGCCCCGAGCGCGAGCGCCGTGACCAGGCCGGCGGCGATCCGCGCGATGCGGGCCCGGCGCTCTTCGTGGTGGGGCCCGAAGAGCGTGGCCTCGACGGCGCCGGCGGTCGTATCGGCGTCCTCGCCCGAGCGATGGTCCTGCGCCGCCATCCCCTCCGGCGCGACGGCCCCGCTGCCGAGGAAGAAGCGCTCGCTCTCGCTGATCGGCCCGGGATCGCCCGGGGGCGCGTCGTCCTGCGCCGCCGCGAGGCTCGCCGCCGGGGCGGCGCCGGCCGGCGCGGCGTTCGGCAGCGGCGGAGGCACTGCGATCGGGCGCGCCTCCGCGGCTTTCGCTTCGACGGGCGGCGGCGCCTGCGCCCGCTCCGCCCCGCGCGGGACGGCGACGGGCGGCGGCGCATCGCTCGGCGGGCGGGGGCGCAGCGTGGGGCTCGTCGAGGCCGCCGCGGCGCGCTCCTCGCCGGCGGGCGGCGCAACGCCTGTCGCCGCCGCTGGCGCGGACGGCGCCGACGCAAGCGCAGTCGGCGCCGCGGGCTCGGGCTGCGCCGCTGCAGGCGCCTCGGGCGCCGCTGCAGGCGCCGCGGGGGGCATAGAGCGAACGCGCTGCTCGGCGGGAGCGGCCGCGGCAACGGGCCTGTCGCTCCTCGTGGAGCGCTGCTTCTGCGCGAAGCTGCGCGGCGTCACGAGCGGTCGCGTGAGCGGGGCCTCATCGCTGCTCGCGAGCGTGGTGTCCTTCTCGAGATCGATCTCCGCGCGCGACCGCGTAACCCGCGCGGCCTCGGCACCCGATGCGGCGTTCCGCGGCGGCTCCGACGGCGCTCGGCCACCCGCCGCACCGGGGTGCGCCACGGCGTTCCGCGGCGGCTCCGACGGCGCTCGGCCACCCGCCGCACCGGGACGCACCACAGCGTTCTGCGGCGGCTCCGACGGCGCGCGGCCACCCGCCGCGCCGGGGCGCGCCACGGCGTTCCGCGGCGGCTCCGACGGCGCGCGGCCCGCTGTCGCACCGGCGCGCGCCGCCGCGGCCGACACGGTGCTCCGCGGCGGCTCCGACGGCGCGCGGCCACCCGCCGCGCCGGAGCGCGCCGTCGCGGCCGACACGGCGCTCCGCGGCGGCTCCGACGGCGCACGCGCCCCCTCCGGCGCGGACCGCGCCACGGCGGCGCTCGCGCTGGCCGCTCGGCCGACCGCCCCTGGCCCGTGCACCGCGCTGCGGGTCGTCACGGGGCGCCCGGGGGCCTCCGCGTCCGGGTCCCCCGCCGGCGAGTGCAGCTCGTGACCGGGCCGGGAGCGCGGGAGCACCGCGGGGGAGACCCGGGTCGAGAGCGGCGCCGGGACCACGGCGGCGTCCTCGAGGTCGTCCGAGCCGGCGTTCCCCGGGCTCCCGTCGGGGTAGTTGGAGCGCCGCGCGCTCGACGGCGACGAGAGCGGCGAGAACTCGTCGTGGAACGCCGTCTCCGGCTCGCTCGGCACCACGTCGTCGGGCGGGAGCGCCGCCGCGGGCACCAGCAGCCCCTCGAAATAGAGCTTCGAGATGGTCGAGAGCGTCGAGAGATCCTCGAACGGGGACGCGTCGACCACCTGCATCAGCGTGCGCTTGCCGTCGAACAGGCGCAGGATCCCGTTCAACTCGTCGGGGATCTCGTTCAGCCGCTCCAGGAGCTCTTCGCTGTCGACCTCGAAGACGGTCGCGAGCGACGGCAGCGCCTCGAGGAGGCGGCCCCACTCGTCGACGCGGCGCATCCCCTCCATGAGGAGGCCCTGCGTCGACGTCTCGATCCCGTCGGGGTTGTCGACCTTGCAGAACTCGACCTCGAACGTCCCCTCGTTCCACAGCAGCGCGCGGTAGACGGCCTCCTCGCCGCAGAGCCGGCCGAGCGTCGCGTCGACGACCTTGCCCTCGCGGAAATAGACCTGCGCCTCGTTGTCCGCGTGCGACAGGTGGACGATCCCGCTCTTCCGGCTCACCTCGAACGTCTGCAGCAGATCCACGACGTTCATGTCGAGGATCGACCCGGAGAACCTCGTCCGCCCCGTCGTCGAGAAGTGGCGCGTCGTGATCCCCTCGCGCGTCCGCCGCGCGAGGAGCAGCGTCACGCGCGCGATGAGCTCGCGCACGAAGATCGGCTTGGTGAGGTAGTCCTCGACGCCGAGCTCCAGCCCGCGGATCTTGTCCTCGATGGACCGCTGGCTCGTGAGGAAGACGACAGGGATCGAGGCCCAGTCGGCGTGCTCCTTCATCTTGCGGACGAGGGCATATCCGTCCACGTTGGGGAGGCGCGTGTCGCTGAGGACGAGGTCCGGCGTGGAGACCTCGAGCTTCGCGAGAGCGTCCGCTCCGTCCTTCGCGGTGGTCACGCTGTAACCGGCCTTTTTCAGGCTGACCTCGAGGACCCGAACGCTGCGCGGATCCGCGTCGACCAGGAGGAGCTGTTGCTTGGCCACTAGAGGTTTCCGCCTCGCGAAGGATGGCGAGCCAGAACGGACGCTGTCAAGCGCTCCGCCCTGAGCGTCGCCGCTGCCGTCGATCGCTTGTCCCGCGGCCGCGGGCCCGGCGCTCGACGTCGTCCATCGTGCACACAGGACGGCGGGGAAGGCCAGGTTTCGTCGCGCGCCGATCGGGCGATCAGCGCTTCCAGGGATCGACGATATCGCCGGTTGCTTGCGGCCTTACCATGGAGGCCGTGGGCGCCGTGGTCGCCGCCGGACGGCCCGTCGCCGCGGTCGGCTTCGCCGGGATCGGGACGGCTGTGCCCTGGGTGCGGGGCGGCTCCTGCGCGAGCGGCGCGGGCGCAGCCGTCGCGGCCGCGGTCGCGACCGCGGGCGGCTCGTCGATCGCCCTGGCAGGCGCTGTCTCCGCCGGGAGGGCGCCGGGAGCGCCGGCGGAGGCAGCCTCGGGCGGCTCCTCGGCCGCCGCCTCGGGCGCCGAGGCGCGCAAGGCGCGGACGCCGAGGGCGATGACGATGGGCACGAGGACCGCCGCGAGCGCGATCGCCACGCGCGCGGCCATCGAGAGCGGCTCGGACGGCTCCGCGGGCGCCTGGACCGGGGCGAGCATCTCCTCGTGCGCGCGCGGCCGTATCGACTCGTGCGCTCGCGGCCGGATCGACTCGTGCGCGCGCGGCCGGATCGACTCGTGGCGAGGCAGCTCGCCCGGGGGCGCGACGGAGACCCCGCGGCCCGGCGGATCGAGGGCGAGCTCGATGGCCTCGACGAGGTCGGCCATCGAGGAGAAGCGCTCCTCGGGGTTCTTGGCGAGGCAGCGCATGACGATCGGGCCGAACGCGCCGAGCGTGGTGGCGTCGGGCATCACCTGCTCGAGCGGCTCGGGCGACATGTACATGTGCTTGGTCAGCACGCCCATGTACGTGTCCGCCTCGAAGGGGACGCGCCCCGCGAAGCACTCGTACATGAGGACCCCGAGCGCATAGATGTCGGCGCGGGCGTCGATGCGCTTCCCCTCCGCCTGCTCCGGGCTCATGTAGTGCGGCGTCCCGAACACCATGCCGATGCGCGTGAGCCGCTTGCCGCCGGTCACCTTCGCCACGCCGAAATCGAGCAGCTTGACGAACTCCTGATCGCCGTTGCGGACGAGGTACACGTTGTCGGGCTTCAGGTCGCGGTGGATGACGCCCGCGGCGTGCGCAGCCCCGAGCGCCGCGGCGCACTGGAGCATGATCTGCCCGACCCTGTCGGCCGGCAGCGTCTTCTCGGTGCGCAGCAGCGACGCGAGGGAGGTCCCGGAGAGGAACTCCATGACGAAGAACGGCAGCTCTGCCTGCCCCGTCTCGACCTCGATCGCGCCGAAGTCGCTCACGGCGACGATGTTGGGGTGGCCGATCGCCGCGGCCGCCTTGGCCTCCTGGATGAAGCGGGCGACGAGCTCGGCGTCCTGCGCGATGTCGTGCCGGAGCACCTTGAGGGCGAAGAGGCGGCCGAGCGACTTGTGGCGCACCTCGTACACCGTCCCCATCCCCCCTTCACCCACGACCGCCTGCACCTCGTAGCGGCCGTCGATGGTGCGCCCGAGCATCGGATCGGCCGACGGGTTCCAGTCGGGCGCGTCGGCGAGCGGGTCGCCGTCGAACGGGCAGAAGCGGGAATCGCCGGAGAAGGTCTGCTTGCAGGTCGGGCAGCGCCGCGCGCGCGGGGTCTGCTTCGCCCTCCCCCGGCGCGCCGGCCCGTCGAAGCGCGCCGGCAGCGGCGGGATCGCCGGGCGCGCGTCGACGGGCGCTCGCAGCGTATCCGCGCGCGGCGGCACGTCGCTGCGGAACGCCGCATCGCTGCGCGGCGGCACGTCGCTGCGGAACGCCGCATCGCTGCGGAACGGCACATCGCTGCGCGGCGGCACGTCGCCGCGCGGCGGCACATCGCTGCGGAACGGCACCTCGCTGCGGAACGGCGCATCGCTGCGCGGCGGCACGTCGCCGCGCGGCGGCACATCGCTGCGGAACGGCACCTCGCTGCGGGGCGGCACATCGCTGCGCAGCGGCGCGTCGCTTCGGGCTGGCGGCACATCGCTGCGCGCCGGAGGCAAATCGCTTCGGGCTGGCGGCACATCGCTGCGCGCCGGAGCCTCGGCAAATGGCTCGTCTCCGTGCAGCCGCGGGATGTCTTCCCGATGGAACAGCTCGGCAGCCTCGGACTCGCCGGCGGTCATCTCGGGCTGAGCATCCCCGGCCATGCGGAGCGTCACTGGCACCCCATCGAGTCTAGCCGAAAGCGCGCTCAGTGGTTCGGATCAGATGGCGCCAGTTTGGCGACCGCCGTGGAGCGCCCCCCCGAGGGTCGCCGCGCGCGGCGGACAGCGCGCCTGGAAGGACTCAGATCTCTTCCAGAATCTTCGCCTTGCGGGCCTGGAACTCCTCGTCGGTGATGAGGCCCTTGCTCTTGAGCTCCCCGAGGCGCTCCAGGCGCTGCTCGATCGACGGCGCTGCGGCGGGGGCAGCCTGCGGCGCGCCCGGATAGCCCTGCGGCGCGCCCGGATAGCCCTGCGGCGCGCCCGGATAGCCCTGCGGCGCGCCCGGGTAACCCTGCGGCGCACCCGGCTGCTGCATGTGCGGCGGCACGAACTGAGGCTGGCCCTGCGCCGCGAGCGCGGGGTTCATCGCCTGCGCCAGGCCGGCGCCGATCGCCACCTGGGCGCCCAGCCCGGCGACGCCGCTGCCGTCGCCGCCCTGCGCCATGCCCTGGCCGGCGCCCATCATGGCCTGGCCGGCGGCGTAGTTCTGCCAGTTGCCCGCCAGCTGCTGCACGTACCGAGCGTCCTGCTGGAACCGCTGGTCGAGCTCGAACTGCTTCGCGCGGGCGGTGTCCTGCGCGACGCCGACGCCGCGGCGCGCATCGCCGCGCGCCTTGTTCGCCTCGCGGAGGAGCTTCTGCTCTTCGGCCGAGAAGTTGATGTTGAAGTTGCCGATCTCGAGGATCTTGCAGCCGATCTCCTCGAGGTTCGGCGCGGACTGCACGATGCGGGCGCCGAGCTCCAGGCTCATGCCGCCGAGGTTGAGCAGGCTCTTCTGCTGCTGCGCGCAGACCTGGCCGATCACGGTCTTCACGCTCATGAAGAACTTGCCCTTGATCCAGCTCAGGACGACATCGTTGTCGCCGCTGCCGCCGCACTGCCCGTGGTACCCGACGACGAACCGCACCGGATCGACCACGACCAGCGAGAACTCACCGAAGATGCGCGGCGTCACGAACTCGAAGAGGACGGGGTCCTCCATCGACTCCAGCGGCCCGCCGAACGGCACGCCGCGGACCGGCTGCGTCTTGACGAAGAAGATCTCGGCGATGAAGACGTCCCCGCCCGTGAACTTGTTGACGAGGTTGTTCAGGAACGGGATGTTCTGGGTCTGGAGGGTGTGGCGCCCTGTGGGCAGGTAACCCATGTACCTGCCGTCCTTGAAGAAGAGGGCACACTCATCGCTGTCGACCGTCAGCTGCGACCAGAAGGGGACGTTCTGATCCGGGTGCTTGTAGACGATGAGATGCTTCGCCGCGTCCGGGCGCGCGATCATCATCTCGCGGACGCCGCTCTTCACGAAATCGAAAATCCCCATGTCGCGCTCCTCTTCGGTGTGCTCGGTGTGCTGGGTGTAACGGACCTGCCGGTCCCCTGCCCCCCGGGACCTCGGGCTTCATTCCGGCAGGCGGCGCGCAGGGCCCGCGCCGTTCATTCTCCGTTGACGATCGCCGCGCCTTTCAGGCACACAGCGGCCTCAGGATAATCCGCAGATCGCAGGGCAGCAATGCCCGCCGGGAGGACCGTATGCCCGTTGCTCCGCTTGCTCTGCCAGCTCTGCTTGCTCTGCTCGAGCCGCTGGGGCCACATGGGGCCGCGCCGGCGAGGGCGCCTCGATGACCGCGCCGATCGACGTCGGCGCCCTCTCGGCGCCCGCGCAGAAGCTGGCGCAGCCGAGCGCGCCGCAGAAGCTCAGGGAGATGGCGGCGCGCGGCATCGCCCCCGGGCTCAAGCCGGGCGAGGTCGTGACGGTGCTCGTGCTGCTCGCCTCGCGCGAGGAGGAGCCGGCCCGCGAGGCCGCGGAGAAGACGCTGGCGGCGCTCCCCGAGCCGCTGCTCCAGGGCGCGCTCGGCGCGGATCTGCAGCCGCCGGTCATCGATCGGCTGGCCCGCGCGTACGCGGACCGCCTCCCGGTCGTCGAGAGGCTCTGCGCGATGCCGGGCATCGCCGCGGAGACGCTCGAGGAGCTCGCGCGGACCGGGGGCGAGGCGGTGACGGAGCTCATCGCCGTCAACGAGGAGCGGCTGCTCAAGAACCCGCGCGTCATCGAGAAGCTCTACCTCAACAAGAACACGCGGATGTCGACCGCAGACCGCCTCGTCGATCTCGCCTCCCGCAACGGGGTCGAGCTCACGGGCATCCCGGCGTGGCGCGAGGTCAGCGTCGCGATCAAGGACGAGCTCATCGCGGAGCCGTCGCCCGAGCCCACGCCGGACGACGTGCTGTTCAGCGAGACGCAGGCGCTCGCGGAGGCCCTCGCGGCGGACGAGCCGGTCGACACCCACGTCGAGGACGAGGAGGGCAAGGAGGAGATCAAGGAGCAGTACGTCCCGCTCTACAAGCGGCTCGCCGACATGACCATGTCGCAGCGGATCCGGCGGGCGATGCTCGGCTCGCGCGAGGAGCGCATGCTGCTCGTGCGCGACTCGAACCGCCTCGTGGCCAGCGCCGCCGTGCGCAGCCCGCAGATGCAGGAGGAGGAGGTCGTCCTCATCAGCCGCAACCGGAACATCTCGGACGAGGTGCTGCGGATCATCTCGACGACGCCCGAGTGGCTGAAGAGCTACACGGTGAAGCGGAACCTCGTGGAGAACCCGAGGACGCCGGTGCTCGTCGCGACCCGGCTGGTCCAGCACCTGCGCGAGTCCGATCTCCGGGGCATCGCGAAGAGCAAGAACGTGACGTCGCCGGTGAAGGACGCCGCGAGGCGGCACCTCGAGCGGCGCAAGAGCTGAACGGGGGACGAGCGATGAGCGACCTGGTCCGCTTCGGCGTGGCGATGGATCGCGCGCTGCTGGCCGACTTCGATCGGCGCATCACCGCGCAGGGCTACGAGAACCGCTCGGAGGCGCTGCGGGATCTGGTCCGCGCCGACCTGACGCGCGCCGCCCTGGACGAGGGGGCCGAGGTGGCGGCCACGCTGACGCTCGTCTACGAGCCCGAGGTGCGCGAGCTCGTGCTGCGGATCTCCGAGCTGGAGGAGCGGCGCGCGGGTCTGGTGGTCTCCAGCCTGCTGGTCCGCCTCGACGCGGACCGGCTGCTCCAGGTGATGGTGCTGAAGGGCCGCGGGCAGGAGCTGTCCGAGCTCGCCGGGCAGCTCGCCGGGGCCAAGGGGGTGCTGTCCTGCGCGCTCACGCCGGCCGCGGCGCTGCCGGGGGCGGCGCGCCGGTAACAGGGGCCGGCGGCCGGCAGCAGGGCCGACGCGGCGGGGCGAAGGCCGTCACTTGCGCAGCTCCACCACCGTACCGGCCCCCTGGTTCGCGCAGCAGACGTCGCCGTCGTCGACCGCGATGGACCTGGAGCCGCTGATTTACGCGTCGTCGCCGGGGCTTTCAGCCACCTTCACCGTGGTCTTGGGCGGGTCGACGATGAACGTCACGAGGCGCTCCTTGGCCTCGAACTCCTGCCGGTAGATCACGGCCGAGCGCTTGTACTTGAAGGGGCCGACGCGCACCCGGTGCCAGAGGCCGCGGCCCTTCACGTACGCCGGCTCGACGTACGCCTTGTGCCCGCGCCGGCGCAGGGCCGCCGCGAAGTTCTCGGCGTCGGTGGGGTCCTTGAACGAGCTCACCTGGAGCTGGTAGCTGCCAGGCCCTCCCCGCTCGGTCTCGGGCCCCTCCTCGCGCGACACGTGGCGGGCCATCGCCGTGAGCGTGTCGTTCGGGGCGACCTCGCCCCCGGAGGGCCCGAGCACGTGCTGCGCCGGCAGCGGGACCACGGGCAGCCGGTCCGCGGCAAGCGGCGGGGCGGGCGCGGCAGCGGGCGCCTCGGCGGAGGCGGCCGCCTTGGCCGCCCGCGGATCGCGCACGGCCTCGAGCGCTGTCGTCGGGTGCTCCGCGTCCGAGAGGACCGCGGGGAACGTCACGTCCTCCCCGATCGTGGCGGGGCGCGGGGCCGGCTTCACGCCGGCCGGGTGGGCGCGCGCGACCAGATCGCCGAGCGGATCGGCGTTGACCGGCCGCTCGCGGTGCGGGGCGCGCAGGAGCGCCACCGCCGCGAAGACGATGCACGCCCCGCCGAGCGAGGCCAGCACCAGCGCGCCCGCGCGCGACGGGCGAGCCCCGGGATCCTCTTCCTGGATCTCCTCGAGGTTCCGCACCGCCCCGGTGTCCATGCTCTCGCCCTTGCTGCGCCTCATGCGTCCTCCTCGCCCCGTCTACCCTGCCCCGCCGCCGACCAACAACTTTCGTGTGCTACTTTATCCTACATCCCCCGGACGGGTCCGGTCTCTGCGAGCGCTCTCGGGCGAGCGCGCGCTTCGGCGGGGCCGGGCAGCCTCGCATGCGCGGCGCGCGCGAGGAAAGTTCTCGGCCGGCGCCGGGCGCGCGCTGCCCGCCCTGTTCCCCCGGGCTTCGTCCGCGGTGAGCCGTCCCGCGACGCTGCCGTGACTCAAGGGGGCCGATCGGATCACGAGGCGGCAGGAGGCGTTCGGTCATTCTCAGCGGAGCCCCACGACCATGGTGATGCGCGCCGGCGCGCTCGCCCCCCCGCGACGGCTCGGCGTGGTCGCCTACGCGAGCGACGAGGCGCTCGTGGAGGGCCTCCGCGCGAGGCATCCCGCCGCGCTCTCCGCCTTCCACGAGCGCTTCTCCGGGCACGTGCTCCGCGTCCTCGGCCGGCTGCTCGGCGGCAGCCGCGACCTCTCCGACGCTCATCACGACGCCTTCGTCCGCGCGCTGTCCTCCCTCGACACCTTGCGCGATCCGGCAGCGTTGAAGGCGTGGATCACCTCGGTCGCCGTGTTCACGGCGCGGACCTGCATCCAGCGGCGCGCGCGCCGAAAATGGCTCCTCTTCTTCGCCCCCGACGAGCTCCCACCCCTCGTGGAGCCCCCGTACCAAGGTGAGGCCCACGAGGCGCTGCGCGCTACCTATCGCGCGCTGGAGCGGCTCCCGGCCGACGAGCGCATCGCGTTCGCGCTGCGGCGCATCGAGGGGATGAACCTCCAGGAGGTCGCCGACGCGTGCGGCGTCTCGCTCGCGACCATCAAGCGGAGGCTGGCCCGCGCCGAGGTCCATTTCCTCGAGGCGGCGCGGGACCAACCCGCCCTCGAGGAGTGGCTGAAGGGAGGCGCGCCATGAGCGATCCTCCGTCGCTCGATCGTCTTCGTGAGCTCCGCCGGGCCCAGGATGAGGAGCTCGCGGCGCAGGATCTCGATGGTGCGCGCCAGCGGTTCCTGGAGGTGGCGGCCGGCGGCTCGTCCCGTCCCGGGGCTGCCCGCCTCGGCCCCGCGCGTGCTCGGTGGATCGCGCCCGCGGCCCTCGTGGCGCTGGCAGGAGCTTGCGCCGCGCTGCTCCTCGTCCTGCTCCCGTCGTCGCGGTCGCTCTCGTTCGCGGTCGGCTCGGCGCAAGGTCAGGTCGGGGCGTGGATCGCCGCCGGCGCGGACGCTCCTCTGGCGGTCGCCTTCTCGGACGGCACGTCCCTGGCGCTGGACGCGAACGCCCGGGCGCGCGTGGTGGCCGCCGACGCGCGTGGCGCGCGCGTGCTGCTGGAAGGCGGCCGGCTCACGGCGACGGTGACCCACACCGCGACGAGCGCATGGAACTTCGACGTCGGCCCGTTCGACGTGCTGGTCACCGGCACGCGCTTCGAGCTGAGCTGGTCCCCGGTGAGCGAGGAGCTCAAGCTGGTGCTGCGGGAGGGCTCGGTCGCCGTGTCGGGGCCGCTCGTTGGGGGGCGACGCACCGTCGCTGCGGGCGAGACGCTCGATGTCTTCTGCAAGGAGCAGCGCTTCGAGCTCACGCGCGGGGAGCTGCCCGCCGCCGCCCCACCTCCGCCGCCTTCCACGCGCGTCGATCAGGCAGCCTCCGAGCCGGCCCCCGCGGCGACCGGCACCAGCGAACGAGCGAGGACCGCGAAGGCCGCGGACGCCTCCCCGCGCCCGCCGAGCTGGCGCGATCTCGTGGCCGGCGACAGGTACCGAGAGGCCATGACCGCGGCCGAGGCCGAGGGCTTCGACGGGCTCGTCGCCCGCGCGAGCGCGGCGGATCTGCTGATGCTCGCGGACGTCGCGCGCTTCTCCGGGAAGCCGGATCGCGCCGCGGCGGCGCTCACCGCGGCGCGGAGCCGGTTCGCGGGCTCGGGCGAGGCGGCGAAGGCCGCCTTCCACCTCGGCCGGATGGCGTTCGACCAGCGGCGATCGTACGCCGAGGCCGAGCGCTGGTTCCTCGTGTACCTCGAGGAGCAGCCGGGCGGCTCCTTTGCGCAGGAGGCGCTCGGGAGGGTCATCGAATGCCGGGAGTCGATGGGCTCGGCCGGCGAGGCCCGCGAGGCCGCGCGCCGCTACCTGGCGCGGTATCCGGCGGGGCCGCACGCCGCGCACGCCAGGGATCTCCTCGAGGGAGAGTGAGTGCGGTCTCGAAGGCCGGCTCGCGCGGCGCACGGCCGAGCCTGGGCGCTCGGGCTCTGCCTCCTCGTCGCCCCCGAAGCGCGCGCAGCGCCGCCAGAGCCGCCGCCGAAGCCGCCGCGCCCGAAGGTCGTCCTGATCGCCGATCGCCGCTCGGACCCCATCATGGCGCGCGTCTACGCCGAGCTCGCGACGCTCGGCTTCACGGTGGAGGTCGTGAGGGTGCGAGGCGCCGATGCGCCCTCCCACGGACCCATCGAGACGAGCGCGCGCGAGGCCGGAGCGGCGGTGGCGCTCCGCGTGGCGGAGGTGCCGGGCGGCGTCGAGGTCTCGATCGACCAGGGTGCGACGGGCAAGTCGGTCCAGCGCACCGTGATGGCCGACGATCCCGCCACGGTCGCGATCCGCGCGGTGGAGCTCCTGCGCGCGAGCCTCCTGGAGGTGCGCTCTCCCCCGCCCTCGCGGGGCGAGGTTGAAGCCGATCCGGCGGCCCCCGCCGTCGTCGACGCGCGAGAGCCGCCGCCGGCCAGGCCCGCGCCCGTCGCCGCCCCCCTCCCGCGAGCCGACGGCGCCTCCCAGGCGCGCCCTCCTCCGCCATCCAGGCCAGGCGCGACCGCGAGCGCACCGGCGACGTTCGGCGTCGGGGCGGCGCCGGCGGTCCTGTGGAGCCCCGGCGGCGTGCCCGCCACCCCGATGCTGGACGTGTCGGGGTACGCGATGATCCGGCCTCGACTGGGGCTCTCCACCTTCGCCCAGATCCCGCTCGCCACCGCGAGCCGCGAGGGCAAAGAGGGCACGCGGCGCGTGTGGGTGGCCCTCGCCTCCCTGGGGGTGCGCGTCCCGCTCGGCCCCACCGACGCCGCGTGGCAGCCTTCGATCGGCGCGGGGCTCGCCGCCGCCTGGCTGCACGTCGAGGGCGAAGGCCGCTCGCCGGGGTACGTCGGCAGGTCGAAGGACGCGTACGCGGTCGCGCCGTACCTGCGCGCGGGGCTCTCGTTCGCGCCGACTCCACACCTGCGGATCAGCGAGCACCTGCTCGCCGGGATCGCGGCGCCGCGCATCGTGATCGACGCCGCAGGCCGCGCGACCGACACGTGGGGTCGCCCGTTCCTTGGCGCATCTCTCGGGGTGGAGCTCGTGCTGCCATGAGCCGAATTGGGCAGCTTCCGTGACCTCAGCGCAGACCATCTGGACGCCGGGCGCCTCGGCGCTCGGCGTGGAGGACCGAATGAAGATCACGGCTACGAAGCTCTGGGCCCTTGGCCTGTCGGCGGCCTTCGCGTCCGCGCAGGCGGCGTGCGGCGACCGCCATATCGATTCGATCGTCGAAGTCCACCTGGCCACCTCCGTCGAGGGCGCCACCGAAGGGCCGTGGGCTGCCTGCGTGGCCCCGCCCGGGGATGAGGGCGACTTCTCCCTCCCCCATGTCTGTCCGGATCCCGAGGCGAACGGGGAAGAGCGCACGTGCATGGTGTCGTACGTGGCCGAGCGGCAAGAGGATGGATCGATGTGGTGCGACGTGGCGGCGCTCTGCAACTACGCGTGCGAAACGGCGGAGGACTGCCCGCGGCCGCCGAGCGGAACCGCCACGCCCATGTGCAACACGGTCTGCTGGTTGCCCTGCGACGAGAACACCACGTGTCCGCGTGGGATGGAGTGCTGGCACCAGTACCACGGGCCTGGCCTCACGGACGAACAGGGCGTCTGCATGTGGAAGTACGAATGTGACTGAAGGCCGAGGTCGACGAACCCGGCCCCGTCGGGGAGAGCCCGCTCGTTATCGTTTCTTCCGGGCGTCGTCTCCATGGCGCATTGGATGCGCTGGCCCACTGGCGTGATTTTTCTCACAAGCCGGCCTCCAACGATCCCCGAGTGAAGAGCACGCTCGGGGCGTCCCAACGCCAGACGCGGCGACTTTCTCCGGGATGGTCGGCGGCTTTCCATGGGCGAGCGAGCTCGAGCGTGAGAAATTGCGGGCACATGCCTTCTTGCGCTCGCACCTCGCCCCCTGCGACCAGGCCTTCGCACCCCGGGCTCGGCGCGAGCCGCTGGGTGACCAGCGCGCTGCTGCTGACGACCTTGGCGGCGCTCGGCGGGGCGGCCTGCTCCGATTCTTCCGCGCCGCAGCCGGGAGCCGAGGCGAAGGCCTCGAAGGCTGTCCAGAGCGGCGCCAGGTCGCCTCATGCCGTGCCTTTCGACCTCGAGAAGACGATGCGTCGAGCGCGCCTCGCCTTTCGCCGGACGCCCGGAGGCACCTTCAGCGGCGGCTTCGGCGCCTACCGGGCGCGTGTCTCCGAGGAGCGCGTAGAGCTGGGCCTTGCCGGCAAAGCCGCTCGAGGCGCGGCCCCGTCGGTCCCGGTCGCGTTCGAGACGTCTGGCTTCTCGTGCGGCGGAGGCGAGCTCGCGTCGCCCGAGCGGCGCGGCGCGGAGGTGGTCGCCGACGGTCACCTCGCGCTCGATCGCGGTTGGGCCGTCGAGCACCTCGCGAACACGGAAGAAGGCCTTCATCAGAGCTTCTCCTTCGCGGAGGCGCCGTGCGCGGGGGCGATCGAGGTGCGGCTCCGCGTGACGGGGGCCACGTACCGCGGGTACTCCGCGGGCTCGGGGCATTCGTTCGTGACCGAGGACGGTCGCGTGGTGAGCTACGGCGACGCGACATGGCGCGACGCGACGGACAACGTCGCCTCGCTGGCCGTCGAGCACCTGGGCGAGGGCGCGCTGCGCATCGTGGTGCCGGAGGAGGTCCTGGCGAGCTCCATCTTCCCCGCCGAGATCGATCCGCTCCTCACCTTGCGCATCCCGCTGAACGAGCCGGTGCTCGGCTTTGCGCGCCTCGATCAGTCGATGCCGGCGATCGGCTTCGACGGCTCCAACTACCTGGTGATCTGGAACGACCACCGGGCCATCGACGAGAACTACCGCAAGCTCTTTGCCACGCGCGTCACGCCGGCCGGAGAGGTCCTCGATCCGGGGGGCATCCCCGTGCTCGAGAACGGCACGGCGGAGCACCCTCCCGCCATCGCCTTCGACGGCACCAACTACCTCGTGGCGTTCGTCGACATCAGCGGCTGGGTCCGATTCAACCGCGTCACGCCGGCGGGCGTACCGCTCCACGGCCAGGGCGGGGTGGCGATCGAGAAGGCCCTCGGGCGGGACGTCGCGGTCGCCTTCGACGGCAAGAACTACCTCGTGGCGTGGCCGACGCACACGGACTCGAGCTCGAACATCAAGGCGCGGCTGGTGAGCGCCAGCGGCACCTTCGTGGGCGCCTCCTTCGACGTCGCCACCCAGGCTCAGGCTCAGCTCGAGCCGCGCCTCCTCTTCGATGGCACGAACTACTTCGCGACCTGGTCGGATCGTCGGGGCGGCGTCGGCTTCGACATCTACGGCGCGCACATCTCGCCTGCGGGCGTGGTCCTCGAGCCGAACCACATCGCGATCGCGGCCGGCGCCTACGATCAGATCAAGCCGTCCGTCGCCTTCGACGGCACGCGCTACCTGGTCGCCTACCAGAACGGGACCGATCGCCCGCAAGTCGAATCCGTGCGCGTGAGCCAGGCCGGCGTGGTGGAGGACGCGGTGAGCCAGAAGCTCTCTGCTGGGCCCGGCGCCCCCTCGGTGGCGTTCGACGGGACGAGCTTCGTCGTCGTCTGGAGCGCCGGCAGCGCTCAGGACGTGTTCGTGAACCGGGTGAGCCCCGACGGCGCGGTCCTGGGCGGCGCCGGGAGCGCGCTCGTCACGGCCAGCGGGAGAAAGGCGCTACCCACCGTCTTCTGCGGCGCGGCCGGGTGTCTCGCCGCGTGGGAGGATGGGCGCTTTGGCAATGGAAGCTTTGCTGGCGACGACGACGGGGAGGTCTTTGGCACCCGCATCGCGGACGGCGCCGCCCTCGACGCCGGAGGCCTGCACCTGAGCCGGGCAGCGAGCGAGCAGTCGATGCCCGCCATCGCCTACAGGGATGGAAACTATTTCGTGGTTTGGCAGGACTACCGCGAGGGGACGCGCACCGACCTCTATGGCGCGCGCGTCAGCGAGGCGGGCACCGTCCTGGATCCAGCCGGAATCCTGATCAACAGCGCGCCGTACGATCAGCTCGAGCCTCGCCTCGCGGCGAGCGAGAGCGGCTATTTCGTGGTGTGGATCGACGGACGCAGGAGCGGCAGCAACTACACCCGCCGCGACGTGGTTGGAGCGCGCGTGACGCCGGGCGGACAGGTGCTCGATCCGGACGGCATCGCGATCTCGGTGGGCGGCTCCGATCAGACTCCGGCGGTCTCCTCGGATGGCTCTGGGTACCTCGTCGCCTGGCAAGATACGGCTGGCGGTGACAACGACAAGCTCGAAGCGTCGCGTATCGGCGCGGACGGCGCGGTGCTCGACGACCCGCCGCTACTCGTGGCGCAGCGGACGGGCGCGAGCCACGTCACGGTGGCCCATGGGGCAGGTCAATATTTCATCGTCTGGCACACGCCTGGAACGAGCCTCCTGCCGAGCGGGACGCGAGGCGCGCGCGTCCTGCCCGACGGCACGCGCCTCGATCCGAGCCCAGGTCTCAGCCTGGGTACGGGCATGTTCCCCGCGGTCGCCTACGACGGCACGTCCTTCGTGGTCGCGGCTCGCCGGGTCGCCAGCAGCAGCGTCAGCTCGTCGACGTACCGGATGTGGGCGACCCGCGTGTCGCCGGGCACGGGCAACGTCCTGGATCCGAGCTGGATTCAGCTCTCCGCGACGAGCATCGCAGGGTACTCCGGCGCGTGGTACCGGCAGGGACCGGAGCTCGCCTTCGACGGCGTCGACACGCTCATCGTGTGGCCCGGAGGCATCACAGAGAAGAAGATCCACGGGGCGTGGCTCTCACCGGCGGGCGATGTGGTCCTCGGCACGACGCTCCTGTCGTCGTCGACCGGGGCGTACCACTCCCCGACCGTGGCAGCGGTCGGGGACGGACGCAGCTCGCTCGTCACGTACGTCTTCGGTGACCAGACGACTGGCGTTCAGAACTATCGTGTCAATGCCAATCAGATGGACGCCGCGTCGCAAGGACAGGAGTGCGAGCTCGACATCCAGTGCAAGAGCGGGCACTGCGTCGATGGCGTCTGTTGCCGAACGACTTGTAGCGCGGCGACCGATGACTGCTCCGCGTGCAGCGTGGCGGCGGGCGCTGCCGTCGACGGGATCTGTGGTTCCACGAACGGCAACAGCTGCGGCGCAAGCGGTATCTGTATCGAGGGCTCGTGTGACGTCGCAGGGACGGGCGTCACGAGCACCGGAGGTGCAGCCGGCAGCGGCGGCACGAGCGTCACGGCAGGGGCCGCGAGCAGCGGCGGCAGCGGCGGCAGCGGCGGCAGCGGCGGAGAGAGCGGTGCGGGCGCCGCCGGCACCGGAGGTGCGAACACCGGCGGCGCCGGCGGAGAGAACGGCGCCGGGGGCGCCAGCAGCACGAGCACGAGCGCCACGGCAGGCGCGGTGACCAGCGCAGGCGCAGGCGGTGAGAACGGCGCTGGGGGCGCCAGCACGAGCGCCACGGCAGGCGCGGTGACCAGCGCGGGCGCAGGCGGTGAGAACGGCGCTGGGGGCGCCAGCACAAGCGCCACGGCAGGCGTGGTGACCAGCAGCGCAGGCGCAGGCGGTGAGAACGGCGCTGGGGGCGCCAGCAGCACGAGCACGAGCGCCACGGCAGGCGCGGTGACCAGCGCAGGCGCAGGCGGTGAGAACGGCGCTGGGGGCGCCAGCACAAGCGCCACGGCAGGCGCGGTGACCAGCGGCGGCGCCGGTGGCGCGAGCAGCGGGGGCGGAAGCGCGGGCAGCGGCGCTTCGAGCACGGGTGGCGCTGGAACGTCTGCGGAAGGCGCCTCGACGAGCGGCGGCGCCACAACGGATGGGTCGAACAGCTCGGCTGGTGGTGGCGGAGCTTCTACAGGCGGCGCGCCCCCCGATTCGAGCGGCTCTGGCTCAGCCGACGCGGACCCGTCGGACGATGGAGGATGCTCGTGCGCTCACATCGGAACGACGAGGTCGAGCGCATCGACCTCCCTCTGGCTGCTCGCACCGCTGGCCCTCGGCGTGCTCCGAAAGCGGCGCGCTCTACGCGCCGGCCATCGCTTGCCCTCTGGCTGAGCCCACCGCCTGACCCGCGCGGAGCGCGACCGTCCTGGAGGGGGCCTCTCCCGGTCCGGCGCCGGTGGATTCAACAGTTCCTGGTCTTCGTGCGCCGCGCGATGTCACCGCGCCCGGACGAAGAACGTCGAGCGCGGTGGCAGCTTCAACCACGATCGCAGCTTGAGCCAAGATGACCGGCTCCGTCTCGCGACGAGCGCTTCACCTCAATGCATCGCGCGGAGCTGGTCGACCAGGCGCTGCAGGAGGTCCCGATCCAAGTTCTCACCAAGCCGCAGCGGGTGCCAGGCCAGGATTCCCAGCATCGGGGCCGAGCACGCGCGCGGCGGTGGGCTTTCACGACGACGAGCGCTATGACTCCGCCCCATGAACGACCGGGCCTCTGCCGAGCCTCCCCCCGGCGCTCTGCCGGCCCCTCCTGGAGCGACGCAGCGGGCGGTGACCCGCGCGGACGATGGTCCCACGCAGCACGGCGCTGCTCGCCGTGACGCCGACGCTACCGCGCCGCACGGCCACCACGGCGGCAAGGCAGCGCTCGCCCTGGCCGCGCTGGGGGTCGTCTTCGGCGACATCGGCACGAGCCCGCTCTACGCGCTCAAGGAGTGCGTGAGCGGCACGCACGGCGTCCCGCCGACGCCCGACAACGTCCTCGGGCTGCTCTCGCTCCTCTTCTGGTCGCTGATGATGGTCGTCACGGTCAAGTACGTCACCTTCATCACCCGGGCCGACAACGACGGCGAGGGCGGCATCCTCGCCCTGCTCGCGCTGGTGCCGGAGCGGCTGCGCGCCAGCGGGACGCAGGGCGTCGGCTGGCTCGCCGGGCTCGTGGTGCTCGGCGCCGCGCTCCTCTACGGCGACGGCGTGATCACGCCCGCCATCTCGGTGCTGAGCGCCATGGAGGGCCTCGAGGTGGCGACGACCGCGCTCAAGCCGTTCGTCGTGCCGCTCACCTGCGCGATCCTCGTCGGGCTCTTCAGCGTGCAGCGCTGGGGGACGGCGCGCGTCGGCAAGGTCTTCGGCCCCATCATGGTCCTCTGGTTCACCGCGCTCGCCGCGCTCGGGCTCGTGTTCATCGCCAGGAACCCGGCGGTGCTCGCCGCGCTGAGCCCCGTGCACGCGGCGCGCTTCTTCGCCGCCCACGGCCTCCACGGGGTCGCGATCCTCGGGTCGGTCGTGCTCGTCATCACGGGGGGCGAGGCGCTCTACGCGGACATGGGGCACTTCGGGCGCGGCCCGATCCGGCTCGCCTGGTACGCGATCGCGCTGCCGGCGCTCGTGCTCAACTACTTCGGCCAAGGGGCGCTCCTGCTGCAAACGCCCGAGGCCGCCGCGAACCCGTTCTTCGCGATGGTGCCGAAGGGCCCCCTCACCTACGCGCTGGTCGCGCTCGCCGCCATGGCCACCGTGATCGCGTCGCAGGCGCTGATCTCGGGCGCCTACTCGCTCACGCACCAGGCGATCCAGCTCGGGTACCTGCCGAGGACCCAGGTGCGCCACACCTCGAGCGAGGCCGCGGGGCAGATCTACATCCCCCTGACGAACTGGGCCCTCGCGGCCGGGTGCCTCGCGCTCGTGCTGATCTTCCAGCAGTCGAGCCGGCTGGCCGCGGCGTACGGCATCGCGGTGACCGGCACGATGGGGATCACGTCGATCGTCTTCTTCATCGTCATGCGCCACACGTGGCGAGCCCCGCTCGCGAAGGCCCTGCCGCTGCTGATCCTGTTCCTCTCGTTCGATCTGCCGTTCTTCGGGGCCAACCTGATCAAGTTCCTCGACGGCGGGTACGTGCCGGCGGTCATCGCCGCTGTCCTGTTCATCATGATGGTGATCTGGAAGCGAGGCCGCGCGATCCTCGCCGAGCGCTTCACGCGGGCGGCCCCCTCGGTCTCTGCCTTCGTGCGCGAGCTCGACGCGAAGTGCCGCGCGCGGGTCCCCGGCACGGCGGTGTTCCTGAGCTCGCGCGCAGGCAAGACGCCGTATGCGCTGACGCACCACCTCAGGCACAACAAGGTGCTCCACGAGACGGTGGTGATCTTGACGGTGGTGACGGAGCACGTCCCGCGGGTCGCCGACAGGGAGCGTCTCGACGTGACGAGCCTCGACAAGGGGGTTCACCAGGTCGTCGTCCGCTCGGGCTTCATGCAGTCGACCGACGTGCCGGCGCTCTTGCGGCGCGCCGCGGCCACGCACGGACTCCCCATCGATTTCGCGGACGTGGCGTATTACCTCGGCCGCGAGACGATCCTCGCCACCGACAGGGGCCGGATGGGCAGGATCACGGAGACGATCTTCGCGGTGATGGCGCGGAACGCCGGCGCCGTGCCCGACTACTTCAGGCTTCCGCCGGAGCGGGTCGTGGAGATCGGCGTGCAGGTCGACCTGTAGCGGGTGGTGGAGATCGGCGCGCGGCGCGATCGGCCCACCTCCGCTGGGCTTTCGCGCGCCCGAGGCGCTATGACTCGGCCCTCATGAAGATCCCGCCCCTGGGCCGTGTCCTGCCCGCGCTCGGCCTGTCGCTCCTGGGCTGCGCGTCCGAGCCGTGGACGCTCACGATCGAGGTCATGCCGGGGCACGAGGCGACCGCCTTCCAGGAAGATCCGCCCGTCGCCCGGATCGAGGTGACCGCGACGGCGGCCGAGGGGGACGTCACCGTATCGGCGGCGGCGGCACCGGGCGGCGAGCTCGATTTCGGCGAGATCCCGGCGCAGCGGGCGTACACGTTCGAGGTGCGCGGCCTCGACGCGGGCGGCGCGACGGTGGTGCGAGGCCGCTCCGCGGCGGGCATCTACCTCGCCGCGCTGACGGGCGACGTGCTGCCGCTCTTCGCCCAGCGGACCGGCCGGTGGGCGCGGCCGCCGGGCGAGCTCGCGGCGTCGCGCGTCGGCGCGCCCGGGGCGGCGCTGGCAGAGCGTTACCTGGTCCTCACCGGCGGGGCCGCGGCCGGGGGCGCCGCGGCGGGCGACGTGGACCCGGCGCGGCTCGACGCGTACGACCTCGCGACGTGGGGCGGGAGCGCCTCCAGCGGCGCGCTCCCGCGGGCGGCGCGGTCGCTCGTGGTCCGGGGAGACCTGCTGCTCACGCTGGACGACGAGGGCGCGACCTGGACCGACCTCGCGGCGGGGCAGAGCGCCGAGGCGTCGCTGCCCGAGGGGCTCGGCTCGTTCGCGGAGGTGGCGGGCGGCCGGACGATCGAGGCCTCGGACGGGCGCTCGTTCGTCGTCGGCGCGACGCGCTCGGGCGCGGCCGCGGGGGCGCCGGGCGAGCCCTCGGACAAGGTGCTCGTCGTCGGCGCGGACGGGGCGCTCTCGGTGGCGAAGCTCCGTCATGCGCGGGCCGGCGCCGCGGCCGTGTGGGTGGAGGGGCTGGGCCTGGTCGTCGCCGGCGGGAGCGCGGACGGCGCGGGGCTGGAGGTGCTCGGCGACGGCGCCACCGCGTTCTCGCCGAGGCCGTTTCCGCCGGACCCCTCCGAGGGGGCGGGCGCCGCGGTGACCGGTCCCGGGGAGATCGCGCTCGTCGGCGGGGTCCAGGGCGGCGCCGCGGCGCCGACCCGGCGGCTCGCGCCGGGGTGCGCCGTGACCTGCGCGGCGGTGGAGGTCGAGGGGGCAGCGCTGACCGCGGCCCTCGGGGGCGTCGCCGCGTTCGCGCTGCCCGGCGGGCGCATCCTCGCGGTGGGGTCCGAGGCGGGCGAGGACGGGCTGACGCGGAGCTTCATCGTCGACGTCGCGGCGGCGCAGGTCGAGGAGCTGCCGCTGAGGGAGCCGCGGCGCGGCGCGGCCGTGGTGCCCGCGCCGAACGGGACGCTCGCGGTGCTCGGCGGGATCCACGCGGATGGGACGCCGGCGCTGACGATCGAGACGTTCTTCCCGGAGTGAGCGGTCCGCCGGAGGCTGTCGACAGCCTCCGGATTGAGTTTTTTCTCTCCCCGGAGGCTGTCGACAGCCTCCGGGTTGAGTTTTTTCTCTCCCCGGAGGCTGTCGACAGCCTCCGGATTGAGTTTTTTCTCTCCCCGGAGGCTGTCGACAGCCTCCGGTTGAGTTTTTTCTCTCCCCGGAGGCTATCGACAGCCTCCGGGTTGAATTCCCCAGGCACGACGCGCGCTGCGCCGGAAGCGGCGCGCCCCGCCCGACCATCGCCCAGGGCCTGCTCGGCCGGCCCTGGGCCGCGGTGGCCGACCGTGAGTGGGCTGGCTGCCACCTCGGCGGTCCTTGGTTCTTTTGGGCAGCCATTTCACCGATGGATTTCACCGGGAGATCGGGGGCAATCCGTTGGCCGTCCGGCGCCTCCGAGGACGGCCACCGACCGATCGCAAGATCCTCCAAGTCGGCCGGCCTGCCGGTGCGTAACTTCCGCGAGGTCGGAAGGAGGGCTCATGATCGGTGGTATCAAGCGCGCGCAGGCCAAGGCGGGTTCCGAGGCGGAGTTCGAGGCGATCTTCAGGACCCACGCGGCTGCGGTCCGGGCCCAGGAGCCGGGCAGCTCAGCTACGACCTGTTCAGGGACGGCGCGCCCGGGCGCTATGTGGTCCTGGACCGCTATCAAGACGGAGAGGCGCTGGCGGCCCACTGCGGCTCGCCCCACGGAGCCGCCTTGTTTCCGCGCATGCGTGCGCTGCTGGAGCGCCTGGAGGTGAGCTACTATCCGGGACACGAGCCCGGGGACACGCGATATACAGCCCTCGCCCTGACGCGCGCTCCCCTGGACACGGCGTTCCGTCTGGCCGCGGACATCCGCCTCCTGCCCCGCTGGGGCACGCGCTTCTGCCAGGGATTGCGACAGGAGGGGGAGCGCTGGATCGTGAGCTCCCCCCAGGGCGACGTGCGCTTCCGCTACGAGGCAGACCCGTCCGCGGGCGTGGTCTGGCACTGCGTGGATCCAGGCAGCGGGGAGCTGCGGATGCCCATGCGCATCGTGCGGCACGGCCCCGGGAGCCTGCTCCTCTTCACCATCCAGCGGCCGCCGGGGTGCTCCGAGGCGGCTTTCGACGAGCAGAGAGAATGGGTGGATCGGGAGCTGACTCAGCTTCGAGATCTGGTCGAGGGGTCTTAAGTACTACCCCCGGGACTCTGCAGTCTCTCTCCCGCTCGCTCGATCGCCCTCGCACAGCTCCTCGCCGGTGCGGCCCATCGGCGCGGACGGCAACCGGCCCGATGCGCCCCCGCGGGCGCCTCGCCGCCCGTCACCGCCCCGGCGGCACGAGCCGGTCGAGCGGCGGCTCATCACCCCAGGGATAGAGGCGTCCATCGACGCCCCGCGCGGCGTACTCCCACTCTGCCTCCGGGGGGAGCCGATAGCCGTTCGCCTCGCGGTGCCAGATCACGCCCTTCCCGTCGTGCTCATGCAAACAATTGAAAACAATTCGACGATGAACGAGCTGCCAGGTGTCGGCATCCTATGTCCGCACCGCCGAATCGTCTTCTTCACGACTTGACATGCATGTGACTGGGAGATCGGGTATTCGTGTCCCGGCGCGGAATGAGCCTGGGCACGTTCGCGATCCCTCCGGCGTCGGATCACCTCTTCCTGCCCGCGCGTCGAGGCGCCGCCGCGCCGCGCGCGCCGTAAACCGCTCGTAGATCCTCCGCTATCTCCCGGAGCCGCGCCCGCAGCGCCGCCGGCTCGACCACCTCGACGCCCCTGCCCAGCGCGACGATCTGCGAGATCGCTATCGACTCCCGCTCGAAGTCGACCGTCACAACGCTCTTCCCGTCACGCCCGCACGTTCCCCGCCCCCACCGCTCGTGCTCGCCGCCGGGCCGGACCCGCCGGAGCGCCTCTTCCCCGTCCCCGGTCACGCGCAAACTCACCACGTAGCTCGCCCTGCGCTCCGCGAACCGCCCGCTCAAGGCCTTCCAGCACGCCGCCAGGTCGAACCCCTCCGGCCGCGCAAACGCGGCTTCGAGGAGCCGCGCCCCCGCCACCCGCGCTCCCCGGAAGATGCTCGGCCCCCGCTCGGTGCCGGCGACGAGGTACCAGCGGTCGGCCTTGATCACGAGCCCGTACGGCTCCACCACCCGCTCGCTCGCCTCCCCGTCGAAGTCCCGGTACGCGAGCCACACCTTGCGATCCTGCCAGACCCCCTCCCGCAGGACGTCGAGGTGCGGCACCACCTCCCTGCCCTGGAACCACCCCGACGCGTCCACGTGGAGCCGCTGCCGCGCGTGCTCGGCCAGCGACCTGTGCACGGCCGGCAGCGCCGCCGACAGCTTGATCAGCCCGCTCTCCAGCGCCGCCGAGAGCCCGATGTCGGCCAGCGCTCCGGGCGCGGCGACCGCGGCGAGCGCCTGCACCTCGGGCTGCGTCAGCCCGGTCAGCGTCGTCTGCCACCCCTCCGCCAGCGCGATCCCGCCGCTCGGGCCGCGCTGCGCATAGACGGGCACGCCCGCGGACGACAGCGCGTCGAGGTCCCGGTAGATCGTCCGCGCCGAGACCTCCAGGCGACGCGCCAGGTCCTCGGCCGTCAGCTGCCGGCTCTTCGCCCGCTGCAAGAGCAACATCAAGCTGAGCAGCCGATCCGCGCGCATGACCGTCCGTGGCTCCCGACCCCGAAATGACCCACCCGAGAGGCTACGCGCAATTCATGACAGGAGACGTCAGGAATTCTCCCGTAGCGTCGCAGGACGACCGGAACAGGCCGGAACGCAAGGGCGCGCGCGCCGCAGGAGCCCGCGCGCGTCCGCGACGACGCCGGTCGCCAAGGAGGAGACATCGTATGAGACCACTCGAAGGACAGGTCGCCCTCGTCGCCGGAGCCACGCGCGGCGCGGGGCGCGCCATCGCACGCTCGCTCGGCGAGGCCGGCGCCACGGTCTATTGCACAGGGCGCAGCGTCCGCGGCCGGCCCGCCACGGGCCAGCGCCCCGAGACCATCGAGGAGACCGCCGAGCTCGTGGCCGCGGCGGGAGGGCGCGGCGTCGCCGCGCAGGTCGACCACACCGTCGAGGAGCAGGTCGAGGCGCTCTGCGCCCGGATCCGGCAGGAGCAAGGGAGGCTCGACGTCCTGGTCAACGACGTGTGGGGCGGCGACGAGCTCACCGAGTTCGGCCAGCCGTTCTGGAAGCTCTCCCTGCCCAGCGGGAGGATCCTGCTCGAGCGGGCCGTCACCTCGCACATCATCACGAGCCGCCACGCGGTGCCGCTCATGCTCGAGCGCGATCGCGGCCTCATCGTCGAGATCACCGACGGCGACCACTTCGGTTACCGCGGCAACCTCTTCTACGATCTGGCGAAGATGTCGGTCATCCGCCTGGCCTTCGCCATGGCCTGGGAGCTGCGCCGCCACCCCGCCGTGACGGCGCTCGCGGTGACGCCCGGCTTCCTGCGCTCGGAGGCCATGCTCGACCACTTCGGCGTCACGGAGGCGAACTGGCGAGACGCCGCCGAGAAGGAGCCGCACTTCATCGAATCGGAGACGCCGTTCTACGTGGGCCGCGCCGTCGCGGCGCTCGCCGCCGATCCGCGCGTCGCGGCGAAGTCCGGCCGCGTGTTCAGCTCGTGGGATCTCGCGAGGGAGTACGGGTTCACCGACGTCGATGGCCGGAAGCCCCACTGGGGCGAGTACTTCGAGCGGAACCTCGGCAGGTACAACAGGGCCGGCGAGGCGGCCTATGCGAGCTGGTTCAATGGACCGATGGAGCTCGCGTGCCCCGACTGGCCCAAGGAGTGACCGGCGCTCCGCCTCAGTGGGCGTAGGGCTCGCCGCGCAGCAGGGTCATCGCGCGGTAGAGCTGCTCGATCAGCACGAGCCGGGCGAGGCGGTGCGGGAACGTGAGCGGCGACAGGCTCCACCGGTCGTCCGCCGCGGCGGACACGTCGGGCGGCAGCCCGTCCGCGCCCCCGATCAGGAACGTGACCACGCCCTTGCCGCGCGAGCCCCAGCGCTCGACGCCGGCCGCGAACGCCTCGCTGCCGAGCGCCTTGCCGCCCACCTCCATGGCGATGACGCTCGCCCCCGCCGACGCGCGAGCGAGCAACGGCCCGACCTTCGCCGGCGGGCCGTCCTGGATCTCGATCTCGTCGCACGCCACGTAGCGGCGGATGCGGCCGAGGTACTCGTCCATCGCCGCGCGCAGCGGCTTGTCCTTCACGCGCCCGACGGCGGCGACGACGAGTCGCACGGCGCGCTCAGCTCGGATCGAACCGCGGGGCGGGCTGCGCCCCCGGCGGCAGGCTCTCCTCCGGGACCGGGACGCGCCCCGCGTCGATCCAGAGCCCCTCGATGTCGTAGATGCGGCGCGTCTCCTCCTGGAACACGTGCACCACCACGTCGCCGAAATCGATGAGCACCCAGGTCGCCGCGGCGAGGCCCTCCATCGAGAGCGGCGCGAGCTTCTGCTTGCGCACCGCCTCCTCCAGCCCCGTCGCGATCGCGTGGACGTGCCGGTCGGAGCGGCCGGTCATGATCACGAGGTAGTCCGCGTAGTCGACGCGCCCCACGACCTCCAGGATCTCGACGCCGATCGCCTTCTTGTCGAGCCCCGCCGCGGCCAGCGTCAGCGCGAGCTCGCGCGCGGGCGCCGAGGGCTCGGGGACGGGCGGCGGCGTGCTCCGGCGCGAGCCGGCGCGCTTCGGGCCGGTGAGCGGCGACTTGGCGCGCGCGGGCGACCGCCCCGCGAGCGGCAGCACCGCCTTCGCGCCCTCGCCGCCGCCACGCGCGGGCCGCGGGGCCGGCGCGTCGCCTTCGTCGCGCGCCGGACGCCGCGCCCTCGAAGCCGGCCGATCCGCCGGGATCGGCCGCTCCGCGCGCTCCAGCGGCTCCGCCTCGCCGCCCGCGCGGCGCGCGCGGACCACCTTCTTCTTCGCGCCGGCCTCGCCGACGCCCGCGTGGGAGGCGCGGATCCGGGGAGACGCCGGCCGCTTCGGCTTGGCCGCGGACGACGCCCGGCCGGCCGCGCCCGCCTTGGCGGTGGTCGCCTTCTTCCGCGCCGGCGCGCGGGGCTCCGCGCCCTCGCCCGCCTTCGACCCCGACTTCGCCCGCGGCTTGCTGCTCCCCTCGCCTGCGTCCTTCTTGCTCGCCAACGTTCTCTCGCTTTCTTGCGCCCGGTCGATGACCGGCGCCCCTCGTCTCGCCCGCGTCAGCGGGTCTGGCCCTCGCCGTACGCGATCCACTTGAGCGTCGTCAGGCTCGCGAGCCCCATCGGGCCGTAGGCGTGGAGCTTCGTCGTGGAGATGCCGATCTCCGCGCCGAGGCCGAGCTCGCCGCCATCGTTGAACCGGGACGACGCGTTCACGAGCACGCAGCTCGCGTCGACCTCGCGCAGGAACCGCTGCGCGTGATCGTAGCGGGGCGTGCAGATGACCTCGGTGTGCATCGAGCCGTAGCGGCCGATGTGCTCGATCGCCTCGTCGAGCGACCTCACCACCCGCACCGCGAGGATGGGCGCGAGGAACTCCCGCCCGTAGTCGTCCTCCGCGGCCTTGCGCGCCGACGGCACGAGCGCGCAGGTGGCGGCGTCGCCGCGCAGCTCGAGCCCGCGCTCCGAGAGGGCGGCCACGCGCCCGAGCAGCGGCGCCGCGACGCCCTCGTGGACGAGCAGGCACTCCAGCGCGTTGCAGACGCCGGGGCGCTGGAGCTTGCCGTTCTCGACGAGGCGGTAGGCCATCTCGACGTCGCAGCCGGCGTCGGCGAAGAGGTGGTTCACGCCCTTGTAGTGCTGGATCACCGGGACGCGCGCGTTCTCGGCCACGAACCGGATGAGCCCCTCGCCGCCGCGCGGGATGGCCAGATCGATCATGCCGGTCAGGCCGAGCAGGATCCGCGTGGCCTCGCGGTCGAGCGAGGGGACCATCTGCACGGCGTCGGCCGGCAGGCCGACCGAGCGCAGCGCGTCCGAGATCAGCTCGCCGAGGGCGGCGTTCGAGCGAGCCGCCTCCTTGCCGCCGCGGAGGACCGCGGCGTTGCCGCTCTTCAGGCAGAGCACCGCGGCGTCGACCGTCACGTTGGGGCGCGACTCGTAGATCATCGCGATCACGCCGAGCGGGACGCGCACCTGCCCGACGAGGAGCCCGTTCGGCCGCCGCTCCATCCCGACGACCTGCCCGACCGGATCGCTGGCGGAGGCGACCTCGAGCACCGCGCCGGCGATCGCCGCGAGCCGCGCCTCGTCGAGCACGAGCCGGTCGACGAGCGCCTCGGAGACGCCGGCGGCGCGCGCCGCGGCCACGTCCTCGGCGTTCGCGGCCAGCACCGCGGAGCGCTTGCCCTCGCCGGCCTCGGCGCGCAGCCGCTCGGCGATCGCGCGCAGCGCGCGGTCCTTCTGGGCCCGGTCCAGCGGGGCGAGGGCCCGGGCAGCCGTCCGGGCGCGCTGGCAGAGCGCGCGAAGCGTGCCCTCTAGATCGATGTTGCTCTGTTCCACAGCGGGAACCTAGCTCGCCTCCCTGCGCGGGCCAACCGTTCTCCTGCGCGTCCATGCTAGCGTACCCGCCGTGTCCGGCGATCTCCGAAGCTCGAGCCAGGCGTCCTTCGCACCCGGATCCCGAGACGCCGGCCGCGCGCCGCGGGCAGGCACCGCGCGGCGCGGCGCGGCGCTCCTCGCGGGGGCGCTCGTCGCCGTGATCGCGCCGGCGTGCCGCGGCTCGGACGCAGGCGCAGACGCGCCCGCCACGGCGAGCACGGGCATCCCCCTCGCGGCGCCGGGCGCGCTGGGGGCGCCGCTCGACGCGCCGCCGGCGGCCCGCTCCGTCCCCTCCTCGCCTTTCGCCGATCCGGAGGGGCTCCAGGTGCCGCCCGATCCGGCCGGCCCTCCCGAAATACCACCGTATCGTGCTCCTCCCGCGAACAGCGGGGGGAGCGGAGTGGAGCTATGACACGCGCCCGCCACGCCTCGCCGATCGCGGCGCTCGCCGCGATCCTCGCCGCGCACCTCGCCGCGGCGTGCTCCTCCGCCGCGCCGAAGCCGCTCCCTCCCGGTCCGCCGCCCGAGTACGAGCGCCCGCGCGTGTACGACGGCGGCGTCGGCGACGCGCCCGCCGCGCCGCCGGACGAGTCGGATGCGACGGATGCGACGCCGGGCGCGCCGCTGCTCGCCCCGTCGCCGGGCGCGCCGCCCGCGTCGACGCAGCCGCCGCCCACCACGCCGCCGCCGCCCACGCAGCCGTAGCGCAGGGCGCTGCGAGCGGGCGTGCGGCGAGCGCCTCGGCCGCGCGACTCTGGCGGATCCAGCCCCGCCATGCTAGCGGCAGCCATGCTCTCACCCCGGCGGGACTTCGTCGTCATCCTCGATTTTGGCTCTCAGTACACGCAGCTCATCGCCCGGCGCGTGCGCGAGTCTGGCGTCTACTGCGAGATCCACCGCTTCGACGTGCCCATCGCCGAGCTGCGCCGGCTCGCCCCGCGGGCGCTCATCCTCTCGGGCGGCCCCGCCAGCGTGTACGGAGACAACGCTCCCCGCTGTTCCCGGGAGGTGCTGGAGCTCGGCGTCCCGACGCTGGGCATCTGCTACGGGCTCCAGCTCATGGCGTATCACCTCGGCGGCAAGGTCGAGCGCGCGCACACGGGGGGCGAGTACGGCCCCGCGGCGGTGCGCGTCGAGCGCCCGACGGGCATCTTCTCGCGCTTCGCCGAGGGCGACTCCCTCGACGTCTGGATGAGCCACGGCGATCGGCTCACCGCGATGCCGGAGGGGTTCGTGTCGCTCGGCACCACGACCGGCAGCCCGCTCTGCGCCGTCGCCCGCGAGCGCGACAAGCTCTACGGCCTCCAGTTCCACCCCGAGGTCGTCCACACGCCGCGCGGCAAAGAGATCCTCCAGTCCTTCCTGTTCGACGTCGCCGGCCTCTCGCCGACCTGGACGCCCGCGTCGTTCGTGGAGGAGGCGATCGCCGCGGTCCGCGAGAAGGCCGGGCCGAGCGACCGCGTCATCCTGGGCCTCTCGGGCGGGGTCGACTCCTCGGTCGCCGCCGTGCTTTGCCAGCGCGCCCTCGGCGACCGGCTGACGTGCATCTTCGTCGACAACGGCCTGCTGCGCGAGGGCGAGGCGGAGAGCGTCGAGCGGACCTTCCGCGGCCACTTCCACATGAACCTCGACGCCGTCGACGCGTCGGCGCGGTTCCTTGAGGGGCTGCGCGGCGTCGTGGATCCGGAGCAGAAGCGCAAGGTGATCGGCCGCCTGTTCATCGAGGTGTTCGAGGAGGAGGCGAAGCGGGTCCAGGGCGCGAAGTGGCTCGTCCAGGGCACGCTCTACCCCGACGTGATCGAGAGCGTCTCGTTCAAGGGTCCGAGCGCCGTCATCAAGAGCCACCACAACGTCGGCGGCCTGCCCGAGCGGATGAACCTCGGCCTGATCGAGCCCCTGCGGGAGCTCTTCAAGGACGAGGTGCGGGCCGCCGGCGAGGCGATGGGCATGCCGCGGGACATCCTGTACCGCCAGCCGTTCCCCGGCCCGGGGCTCGCCGTGCGCTGCCTCGGCGAGGTGACGCCGGAGAAGCTGCGCGTGCTCAAAGCGGCCGACGCCATCTTCGACCAGGAGATCCGCGCCGCCGGGCTCTACGAGTCGCTCTGGCAGAGCTTCTGCGTGCTCCTCCCGGTGCGCTCCGTGGGCGTGATGGGCGACGAGCGCACCTACGACGAGGCGATCGCGCTCCGCGCCGTGCACTCGACCGACGGCATGACGGCCGACTGGGCGCGGCTGCCCTACGACCTCATCGCCCGGGTGAGCTCGCGCATCATCAACGAGGTGCGCGGCGTGAACCGCGTGGTGCTCGACGTGTCCTCGAAGCCGCCCTCGACGATCGAGTGGGAGTGACGATGGCCAGCGCGAGCGCAAAGCGGACGCGCGCCACGGCGGCGCTCCTGATGCTCGGGCTGTCGGCGTGCGTCGCTCGGACTCCGGCGACGGTCTCGCTGCGGGTGAAGGGGAACGTGCCCGACGCGTCGGTCACCATCGACGACCAGTACATCGGCGCGCTCGCCTACGTCGCCGCCCACGGCGTCGCGCTGCCGCCGGGCGCGCACCGGATCACCGTGGAGAAGGCCGGCTACTTCGCCTGGGACCGCCTGGTCGAGGCCAGGAGCGGCGCCCCGCCGATCCACCTCCAGGTGCAGCTCACGCCCGTGCCGGATTGACGATCTCGCGGGGCCGACGCCGGCCGGCCCTGGCGCCGCCGCACATCCACCGGCGCGCAGGCGAGAGGACACAGGACGAAATCATCCGCAGGCGGTCTCCGTAATTCATGCGGTGGATGCACGTGGCATCCATCGCGATCTCGACCTTACGGGGGACCGAATCATGCCGAATCGGAGCAGTCCGAAGGCGCGCGTGACGAAGACGCGCGCGCCTTCCATGCACAAAGCAGCCCGGCGCGCCCGCCGGCGCGCCACCCTCGATGTGTGCGGTCCCGAGAGCTGTCGCCCGGGAGGCCGCCTGTTTCACGCCCTGTGCGATCTCGCCGATCGCTTCCTGCAACGCCGGGGAGATCCGCGGGCGATGCAGCTGGGCACCGTGCTGTTCTATGTCGCGTTCCACAGCGCCCGAGCCGCCGAGGACGACGACTTCCGCCTCTCTCTCCGGACCTCCCTGGACATGCTGGTCGAGCTCGAGCCGGTCGAGCGCTGGCTCCGGCCGCCGCCGGCGTCCGATCTGCCGGCCGGCCGGCCTGCGCCGCGCCCCTACCCCACCTGCGCCGGCGCCGAGCTCCCGGCGCCGCGAGGCTCCGGATGACGCCGCCGCGTTCCTCGCCGTCCGCGCCGCCGTCCGCGCCGGCGCGCCCGTCGTTCGAGACGGTCTATGCCGTGGGCTTGCCGTTCCTTCATCACGCGCTCCGCTGGCTGGGCGTCTCGGTGAACGATCTGGACGACATGCTCCAGGAGGTCTTCCTCGCGGCCTATCGGGGCCTGGCCAGCTACGAGCCATGGCGTTTCCACGCGGCCCCTGCGGGCGGGCTCTCCGCGTCAGGGCCGCCGCCCCTTCGCATCACGCCCGAGGCGGCGCTGCATCGGTGGCTGTTCGGCATCGCATGGCGAAAGACGAGCCACTACCACGCGCGCGCTCACCGGCGCCGCGAGATCCCCTCCGGGGCCGGCGTGTCCTGGCCGTTCGACGGGCGCGCCCCGGCGCCGACGCCGGAGCAGTCGCTCGCGAGCGCGGACCGCGCCGAGATCGTGACGGCGCTGCTGCTGAAGGTCGCGCCCGAGCGGCGCGTGATCCTCGTCATGTACGATCTCCTCGGCGTCGCGGTGGCCGACATCGCCGGCGAGCTTTCGCTCAACGAGAACACGGTCCGCTCCCGCCTGCGCCTCGCCCGCGAGGACTTCCGCGCCGCGGTCGCGCGTCAGTCGGCCGAGCGCCGCAGCGCCCTGTGCGCCCTCACCGCGTCGGAGCGCCCCCTCCACACGAGCGCCACAACCATGCTCCACGCCGTGCGCGCGTTCCCTGCCGTCCCCGCGCCCGCTGCACGCGCGCTCTGGCGCCGCCTCCAGCAGCGGATCGCCGAGCGCTCCGCGATTGCCAGGACCACCCCGCCAGCACTGTGGTAAGTGCCAGCGGGCCAGCGCCACAAACGCAGGGACGATAGGGACAGAACGCAGCGCGCACGGCGCCGCACACAACAACGCGACCACGCGACAGCAAGACGAGAGCGAAAAATACGAAGCGGGCGACCCCACTGGCAGCTTGACGCCCCGGCACGTTTGTGTAGTCTCCGCCGCCCTCGCAGAGAAAGTCCTACGATCATGGCCAATACTCCGAAGTGGAATGTCCGTCTGCGTCACGAATGGCTCGCCACCCCGCTCAAGAAGAAGCGCCTGAAGCGCTGCCAGAAGGCGCGGATCGGCCTGCTCGATGCGGAGCAGCGCAAGGCTGCCAAGCAGAAGCCCGTCCAGGTCGAGCAGCCCGCGAGCTGAAGGGGCGACCACCCGTTACGCACCGCGCGACACTTGCCAGTCCGGCCGCGCGAACACCTCGAAATCACGAGCCGCTCACGGTTCCGCAGGTCGGCGCCCTCGCGCGGCGCGATCCGTGGTAGCGTCGCCTCGCGGTGTTCGCCCGCGCGTTGGCGACGAATCGTCGATCCCCACCTCTGGTGAGGGTCGACCCGGATCCATGGGAGCGAGGCCCTGAGCGTGTCGGATTCGAGCTTTTCGCCCGGTCGCTCGGGCACTCCTGCCGTGCCATCGTCCCGCGCGCCCTCCACGGGAGGCGAGGAGGGCGACGGACCCACCCGCGTCATGAGCGACACGGAGCGGCAGGCCGCGCTTGCCGCCGTGCGCGGAGCGCAGGCCGCGGCCGCCGCCGCTGCCGCCACCTCCACGACCGCGGAGACGGTTCGCCCTCCGCCGCCCCCTCCGCCCGCGGCGGGCGCGGCGGCGCACGAGCTGGCCGCGGAGACGGTCCGCCCCGCTGCCCTCCCCAAGGGGCTGGCAGCGGCGGCGGCGCACGACGCGACCGCCGACACGGTCCGTCCACCCGCTCCTCCCGCGGGGAGCGCGGCGGGCCCCCCGGACAGCGCGGCCGGCGGGCAGCCGGCGGAGGCGGACCCGCTCGTCGGCACCACGGTGGCGGGCGCGTACCACGTCATCCGCCTGCTCGGTGAAGGCGGCATGGGCCGCGTCTACGAGACGCACCACACCCGCATCCCGGGCAAGCGGTTCGCGCTGAAGACGCTCCACCCCGAGCTCGCCCAGCAGCCCACCGTCCTCGCGCGGTTCCAGCGCGAGGCCGAGGCCGCGGCGTCGATCCGGAGCCCGCACGTCGTCGAGATCTTCGACGTGAACCGGCTGAGCGACGGCCGACCGTGCATCATCGCCGAGTACCTGGAGGGCAAGGGCCTCGACGAGCTCCTCGCAGGGTCGGGAGGGCGGCTGCCGGCCGGCGCCGCGGTGCGGATCGCGCGCGAGGTATGCGAAGGCATCGCGGCCGCGCACGCCGCGGGCATCGTGCACCGGGACATCAAGCCGGAGAACATCTTCCTCACGGGCGACCCTGCGTGCCCGACCGTGAAGGTCCTCGATTTCGGCATCTCGAAGACCTCCGCGCCGTCCACGCTCACGAGGACGGGCATGGTGCTCGGAACGCCGGCGTACATGGCCCCGGAGCAGGCGAAGGGGGAAGATATCGACCCTCGAGCCGACATCTACGCCGTGGGGGCGGTCCTCTACCACGCGCTCACGGGGCAGCGCCCCTTCGAGCGCAGCGACCCGACGGCAGTCCTCCTCGCCGTCATGACGGAGGAGCCGCCGCCGCCGCGATCGCTGAACCCGGAGATCCCGCCGGGCCTGGAGGTCATCGTCCAGCGCGCCATGGCGAAGCAGCGAGAGGGCCGCCACGCCTCGATGGGCGAGCTCGCCGGCGAGCTCGCGCCCTACGAGGAAGCGGCCGCGCCCGGGCCGCCCAGCGCTCGCGCGTCGCTCGCGCGCGCGTCCGTCGTGCTCGGGCGGCCTTACGCGCTCTCGCACGCGTTCGGCCTGCCCGGCTCCGCGTCGTCCGAGGCGTACCTGACGCGGCAGATGGTCTTCCTCGTGGTGAGCCTCGGCCTGGGGTGGCTCGGCGCGGGCCTCGTCAGCTGCCTCGCCGGCTTCGCGCGCGCGGCGCGCGGCGACGCCGCCGCGATGTCGGGCCAGGGAGCCACCTTGCTCACGCTCGGGATCCTGTGCGCCCTGTTCGGCGTCGGGCTGCTCGGCGGCTTCTATATCTTTCGCCGCGTCTGGAGGGACGACGCCCGGATGAGCGCGCTCGCGCCGCGGCTCACGACGCCCGTCGTGCTCGCCCTCGTGGCCTACGGGTCCGCGTCGCTGCTCGTGCGGCTCGTCGAGGCCGTGGTCCTGCGGCGCGCCATCGGCATCGCGTGGCCGGTCTGGGACGCGCTGCTCTTCCTCATCAGCGCGCTCGCCGCGGGCGCCGCCGCCCTGTTCCAGTGGCGAGGCCAGCGGCGATGAGCCCGCGGCCGGGCCGCCGGACGTGAGCCATGGGCCGCCGTCCGGGCGTGTGTTAGGGGAGCGGGCCATGCCAGCGCAGGCATCTGGGACGGGCGCCAGCCAGGCCAGCACCCCTGACAGACCGGGCGCACAGGCGGGAACGACCACCGTGCTCGGCGCAGGCGGCAACGCCTCGGGCTCGCGCGCCTCCCTGCTGGCGCGGACGCCGCCCGCTGCGCTGTGGCTTGTCACGGGCGCGGCTGCCCTCGTGGTCGTCGTGATCGCCGCGGCGCTGCTGCGCGACGGCGTCTCCCTCTCCCGGCTCGAGGCGGCCTCGCTCGCCGAGCGCGCGACGCCGTCGAGCTCCGGCCTCCGGCGTCCGGTCGCGCCGAAACCCTCCGATGCCGTCCCCGCCGACGAGCTGGCGACGGCGACCGCGGGCGGCGTGCTCGCGCTCGAGGCGCTCGCCTCGCGCTACCCGAAGGATCCGGCGATCTTCCGCGCGCTGATGCTGCGTCACGCGCTCCCGCCGCCTTACCACGCCGCCGCGCTCGCCGCGGCGAAGCGGCTGCTGGAGCTCGATCCGGGGGCGGCGGCCGACGACGACGTGGAGCGCATCGTCTCGAGCGCCGCCGGAGGACCGCCCGAGGTGGCCTCGGCCGCGCTCGACCTGATGGCGAGCGGCATGGGCAGCCACGGGGCGGATCTGCTCTACGAGCTCGCGGTGGGGACCTCCGCGCTGAAGGAGCGCGCCGCGAAGCGGCTCGCGGAGGCGGCGGTCCAGGGGCGGGCGACGCCCGCGCTGCGCATCGCCCACGAGCTCCGGGTCGCGCCCTCCTGCAAGGCGAGGCAGGCCTTGCTGGCGCGCGCGACGACCGACGGAGATCGGCGCGCCATCGATGTCCTCGCGCCGCTCATCACCAGCAAGGGCAAGGGGTGCGGCTTTCTGGGCATGAGCCGCTGCACGGCGGCGTGCGCCTCGATCGCGGGAGAGATCAAGGCGGCGATCCAGGCGATCGAGGCGCGCACCGGGCCATCGCCCCGAGCGGCGGACGCGCCTGCGAGCCGATGACCGCGCCTGCGAGCCGACGACAGCGTCGGTGAGCCGATGACCGCGCCTGCGAGCCGATGACCGCGCCCGCGAGCCGATGACCGCGCCTGCGAGCCGACGACAGCGTCGGTGAGCCGATGACCGCGCCCGCGAGCCGATGACCGCGCCTGCGAGCCGACGACAGCGTCGGTGAGCCGATGACCGCGCCCGCGAGCCCATCGCCTCACGCTCGAATCGATGACGTTGACCGAGGGTTGCGCAGGTGGGAGCCTTGACATAGTAGGGCTCAACTCATGTACGTTCCTGCTCAACCCTGGTCGCCGGATTCATGGCGTGAACGTTTCAACGCTGCGCCCCTCCCGTATGACGAGCCCGAGGCCGTCCAGGCGGCCGTCGAGAAGCTCCGGGCGTTGCCGCCGCTCGTGACCTCGTGGGAGGTCGAGCGACTCAAAGGCTATCTGGCCGAAGCGCAGCTCGGCCGCCGGTTCGTGCTCCAGGGGGGAGACTGCGCGGAGACGCTCGACGACTGCCGCCCGAACATCGTCACGAACAAGCTGAAGATCCTGCTCCAGATGTCGCTCGTGCTTGTGCACGGCGCCCGCCGGCCGGTGGTGCGCCTCGGGCGCTTTGCCGGGCAGTACGCCAAGCCGCGCTCCAGCCCGGTCGAGACGCGCGACGGCGTGAGCTTGCCCAGCTATTTCGGGGATCTCATCAATCGTGCTCCCTTCGACGCCTCCTCCCGGCGCCCCGATCCGAACCTGATGATCACGGGATATCAGCACGCGGCGATCACCCTGAATTTCATCCGTTCCCTGTCGGAGGGCGGCTTCGCCGATCTGCACCACCCGGAGTACTGGGACCTGAGCTTCCTCGAGCGGGCGGATCTGCCCGGCGAGCTGCGCGAGCGATACCAGCGGATGACGGAGCAGGTCGGGGAGGCCCTTCGGTTCATGGAGGCGCTCGCGGAGGTGCCGGTCGGGGAGCTCTCGCGGGCCGAGTTCTTCACGAGCCATGAAGGGCTCAACCTGCACTACGAGTCCGCGCAGACGCGGAAGGTCGCGCGCCGGCCCGGCTTCTACGACCTGACGACCCACCTGCCCTGGATCGGCGAGCGCACGCGGCAGCCGGACGGCGCGCACGTCGAGTTCTTCAGCGGCGTGGAGAACCCGCTGGGCATCAAGCTCGGCCCGAAGACGCTCCGCGACGACGTGATTCGCCTCCTCGACCGGCTCAACCCGGCGGACGAGCCGGGCAAGATCGTGCTCATCGTGCGCATGGGCGCGGGCCGCGTGCGCGACGGGCTCCCGCCGCTCATCGAGGCGGTGCGGTCCGCCGGGCGCAAGGTGCTCTGGATGTCCGACCCGATGCACGGCAACACACTGACGACGTCCGGCGGGATCAAGACACGGAATTTCGAGGATATCCTCACCGAGATCGAGGGGAGCTTCGAGGTGCACGAGTCCATGGGATCCCACCTCGGCGGCGTTCACTTCGAGCTCACGGGCGACGATGTCACCGAGTGCGTCGGGGCAGGGCTCACGGAGTCCGATCTCGACCAGCGCTACGCGAGCCTGTGCGACCCGAGGCTGAACTACCGCCAGTCCCTCGAGATGGCGTTCCGTATCGCCCACCGCATGACGGAGGCCTCCCGGCGCGCGAAAGGCTGAGTCGAAGGGCAGGAGTCCCCTGCTGGCGTTCCGTCGAGACTGCCCAATGAACACCCGCAGGGGGTAGTTCGCCATGCAGACCATCTCGACGGAACAGGGTGAGAGCCGACAGGGCGGAGAGCAAGCCACGACGGATGCCTCGCACGGGTGTCCGCAGCGCTCCGGCGCCAGCCCCACGCTGCTCGAGCATATCCTGCCGGAAGCCGATATCGTCATGAACCACGCGATCGTGGTGATGGCGCCACCGGAGGTGACGTACGCCACGCTGAAGAGGGTGGATTTCGCGAGGAGCCGCTCTCTCCTGCTGCGCGCGGTCTTCGCGCTCCGCCTGGCCGCCGTGCGGCGCGCCCGGCGCAGGCTCCGCCTCGCGCCGCTTCCGGCGCGCGCGCGGATGTCGCTCCAGAACATCGAGGATTACGGCCAGTCCAAGCTCGCCGAAAAGGAGGGATCCGAGATCGTCATCGGCTCGATCGCGCGCCTGTTGAGCGTGGAGAGCCTGTTCACGAGGCGGACCGCCGCCGAGTTCAAGTCGTTCGACTGCCCCGGTCACTTCAAGGCGGCGGCGAGCTTCGTCGTGATGCCCTACGGACAGCGCCGGACGCTGCTCGCGTACGAGGCGCGCATCCGCGCGACCGACACGCGGACGAGGCGGCGGCTGTTCCTCCTGGACGCGCTGACGGCGCCGCTCGGGAGGCTCGTCATGCGCCGGATGCTCCGCGTCGTCGCCAGGGTCGCCAAGTACCAGTGCGCGGCGCCGGCGCATCATCGCCAGCAGGCCATCTAGCGCGATCATCGGCGATCACCCCGCCGGGAGCGCAGCCGGGGCGCGCCTTGCGCCTCGGCCCTCGCTCGTGCACCCTACGCAGCGAAGGAGGCCCGCCATGCACCCCATTGCATCCACGAGCCTCGGCCTGACGCGCCGCTGAGCGCGCCGGCGAGGCTCACATCCCCGAGCTCATCTCGCGTGTCGCTGGAACCGCGCGGCCGACGCGTAGGTGCGTCGCCGCGCCCTCGGGAGCATGGCATGGGCAAAGATCGATCGCGGAGCCGCGAACGCGCGCGCTCCGTCGTGGATGCAGGTTCGTTGTTCGGTCGGACGGCGGCGCGGAACGCGCAGCGCAAGGAGCGCCAGCTCTGCCGTCAGGTGCAGGAGGCGGTGAGCGACGCGCTCGCCGCGCTCCGCGACGACGTCCTCCAGGGCGTCTGGGTGATGGGTGTGGAGCCGGCGCCGGACGCCAGCCGGCTCGCGGTGGTCGTGCAGGTCAGGCCTGGCACGCCGCCGGAGCTGGCGGCGGCGCGGCTGGAGAAGGTGGCGGGCTACGTGCGCTCGGAGGTCGCAGGGGCGATCACCCGCAAGCGCGCGCCGACGCTCGCGTTTCAGGTGCTGCCGCCGGAGGGAGAGCCGTGAGCGCGCGCATCTCCGCGTGGCTCCCGGAGGGCGCGAGCGCGGCGCTCAGCGCGTCGCTCTCGCGGCTCGCGCGCACCGAAGACGTCGCGCACATCGCGGTCATGCCGGACGCGCACGTGGCCGACGACGTGTGCGTCGGCACGGTGACCGCCACGACCCGTCGCCTCCTGCCGGCGGCGGTCGGCGGCGACATCGGCTGCGGCATGGTCGCGCTGCGGCTCCGCGCGGACGCCGATCTGCTCGCGGATCGCGATCGCGCGGCGCAGCTCCTCTCCGCGCTGGGCCGCCACGTCCCTCACCTGTTGCGCCCCGCCGCCGGCGCCCCGCCGCTGCCCGGCGATCTCGCCGAGGCGCGGCTCGCCGCGCCTCGCCTCGAGGCGATGAAGCACCGCGAGGGCCGGATGGAGCTGGGCACGCTGGGCCGGGGCAACCATTTCCTGGAGGTGCAACGCGACGAGGAGGGCGCGCTGTGGCTGCTCCTCCATAGCGGTTCGCGCGCCATGGGCCCCGCGATCCGGCAGCACCACGAGGCGCTCGCGGCGCGCAACGCGTCGGGCGTCCGCTTCCTCGACGCCGACAGCGAAGCCGGGCGCGCGTACCTCGATGACGCCGCCTGGGCCGCAAGGTACGCGCGGGCGAGCCGCGCACGGATGGTCACCGAGGCCCTCTCGCTCTTCGCCGAGCTGTTCGGCGTCGACGCCGACGCGTCGTCGCGCGTCGAGGTCGATCACAACCACGTCCGGCGCGAGGAGCACGGCGGACGCGCGCTGTGGGTGCACCGCAAGGGCGCCATGGGGCTCCGCGAGGGGGAGCTCGGCGTCGTGCCCGGGTCGATGGGGAGCCCGAGCTTCCACGTCGAGGGGCGCGGCCACCCCGAGGCGCTCGGCTCGTCAGCGCACGGCGCCGGGCGCGCGCTGCCGCGGGGCGAGGCGCGGCGCCGCATCGGCGCGCGGCAGCTGCTGCGAGAGGCCGAGGGCGTGTGGTTCGACCACCGCCTCGCGGACCGGCTGCGCGAGGAGGCGCCCTCGGCGTACAAGGACATCGGCGCGGTCATGCGGGCGCAACGCGACCTCGTGCGCGTCGCGCGCCGGCTCTGGCCGGTGCTCGTCTACAAGGCGCCATGAGCGGACCCGTCACGGCCGATCGAGGGTGACGACAGGCGACGTCCACGTCTCCCAGTGCGCCTCGTTGTCCGGATCGCCGAGCGCACGGAGCGCGCGGAGCTTGATCAGGTAATCCCCGTCCGGGACGACGGTCAGCCTCCCGTCGAGCGTCGTCGTCCCCTTCCATCCGTACCGCGTGACCGACGTCGCGGAAGCGCTCTGACCGACGTGGGACAGCATCAGCGCGCGCCCCCACGGCTTCGCCGTGGTGGCGTCGACGATGTCCAGCGTCATGCGCTCCGCGCCGTGATCGAGGTGGACGACCACATACGGCACGTCGTCCGACTCCAGCGTGTAGGCGGCGCCGCGCGGCTGCTGGGTCAGGCGCGTCCCGCTCAGCTTGCCGAGCCACGGAGCCCCGAGACCCGACGGCTTGAGGACGGGCAGGCTCTGATAATCGCCCTTGAAGCCCGCATACGGCACCCGCAGCAGGCCGTCGGCCGCGCCGCCCCGCGGCGTGAACACGAGGTAGCCGCCGAACAGGCCGCCTTCCGCGAGCGCATCGCTCGCCGTGACCGTGACGGAGACGGTCGCGCTCCCGGCGGCGGGCACCGTGACGCTCGCGGCGCTGAAATCGACGCGCGCGGCGCCGGTCGTGGCGCTCGCCGGCGCCCAGTGGTCACCCGCGGTCGCGCACGCCGCGGGCACGTGCGACAGGTCGTAGGTGACGTCGTGCCCGCTCGAGTTCTCGAGCGTCAGCGTGCGCGCGGCGGGGCCGGCCTCGCTCTCTCCCAGCGAGACCTTTCCCGGGATGATCATGGTGGTCGCGCGGATCGCCCGGTCGACGCGGATCACCCCTGCGCCCTGCCGATGCGCGCTCTCCGGCACGCCGGCGCTCACATCGCCGCTCCACGGCGCGGGGACCGCGGTGTTCTGCAGGACGTCGCGCACGCGCGCCGCGGACAGCTCCGGGCGCGCGGCGAGCAGGAGCGCGACGGCCCCGGCCACGTGCGGCGCCGCCATCGACGTCCCGCTGAGCGTGTCGTACGAGCCTTGCTCGATCGGCACCGTCGAGTAGATCGTGCCGCCGGGCGCCGCGAGATCGGGCTTGAAGGACAGCGCCGCGCTCAGGCCGTACGAGCTGAAGCGGGAGACGAGGCCCGCGGTGCCGTTCCGCGCGGCCACGGCCCGATGGGTCCAGGTCTGGGTCACGGATCCCGCGTCGAGGCGCGCGTTGAGGAGCTCGCCGTCCGCCTGCGCGATCCCCACGACAGGGATGGTGATCGGGTCGTCGCCCTCCACGGACGGGCTCATCGCCCCGGCCCGGTCGTTGTAGAGCACGACGCCGACGGCGCCCGCGGCCTGCGCGCGCGTGGCCTTCAGGTGGAACGAGCAGCCGCCGCGCCGGACGAGCGCGATCTGGCCCGCGAGGCTGCCAGCGGGGAGAGCGGCGCACGCGTCGCGCGCGCTGGTGATCGTCCCCGTGCGCGCGAGAGCGGCGCTCCCCGAGAGCGGCGCGGGCGGGCTCCCGGCGGCGCGAGCGTAGCCGATCACGGCGTCGCCCGGCGAGACGGTGAACGACAGGGTGGTGACGCGGGTGCTGTCGACGGACGCGGTGCCGATGACCGCCTCTCCCACGCCGGGCGCGCCGGCGGCCCAGAGCCCCTTCTCGCCGCTGTTGCCGATCGACGCCACGACCACGACGCCGCGCCCGACGAGCGCGCTCGCCGCCGCCGCCGTCGGGTAGTCAGGCCACTGGAACGGCGTTCCGATGCTGATGTTGATGACGTGCATGCCGTCGCTGGCTGCCCGCTCCATCGCCTTGAGGATGATGTCCGCGCGAGAGCCGCCGCGGCAGCCGAACACGCGGTAAGCGCCGAAGGTCACGTCCGGGGCCACGCCCTGCACGACCCCGTTCGCCCCGATGATGCCGGCGACGTGCGTGCCATGGCCCAGGCAATCGTCGGGCTGTCCGTCGGGCACGGGCGGCTTGCTCGGGTCGCCGGCGACGAAATCGTCGCCGACGAAATCGTAGCCAAACGCCACGCGGCAGCCCGGGCCGAAGCAGCCTCCGAGATCGGGGTGATTGTAGTCGATGCCGCTGTCGATCACGCCGACGCGGATGCCCTCGCCGGTCACGCCGAGCTCTCGGCGCACGACGTCCGCGCCCGACATCTCGCCTGCGACGGCGAGGTCCGGGTCGACCGTCGGCGCCGCGCGCGTGGTGTCGAGCTCCACCGGCACCACGGGGTAGACGGCCTTGACCCCGGGCATGTCCGCGAGCGCGGCGGAGCTCTCCTGCGCGACCCGGACGGAGAGGCCGTTCCAGAGCTCCTCGAACGAGAATCGTTGTTTGTACCGGAGCCCGCGGGCCGCGGCAGCTCGCCGGAAGAGCTCCCGCTCCTCCTCGACAAGGCGCTTGACGCGGTCGCCCCCGCTGTCCCTCGCAGCCGGCGCTCGCTCGAACTCCACGAACCAGAGCTCCGTGGCCTCGGCCGGCGCGAACGTCGCTTCGCCTGGCTCCGAGTCGTCTGGAGGGGCAGTGTCGTGGCCCGCCTCCTTGTCTCCAGTCTCTCCGCTGCACCCTGAAATGGCGAACCAGAGAGATGCCAGAACGAGCCGGCAACCACCGCACCTCACAAGCCCCTTTCCGCGCGCTCCGATCATCGATCAGCTATGTTCGATGACGCGAATCGGTCAAGCGTGAGCGGCGCGAGAACGGAGGGAGGCGCGCGCCGCGGACCGTCATTGTCGCAGACCATGGAAGAGTGGTTGTTTCGGAGCAGCCGCCCATTCGGGTGGGGCGTAACGAGGACCGCGCTGTGCGGCCCTGCCACGCGCAGCGGAGCGCGGCGGCGCGGTGTCCACGAAGCCCGGAGCGCCCAGAGAAGCCCCCTCGAGAGATGTCGTTATCTCGCGATGTCGTCGCTGTCCTGCCATGCCGCGGCGTCCTAGCTCATCGCGCTCACGAGGCCGCCTGGGGCTCCGGCGGCGCGTGTCCGGCCCCGGGCGTTGCCGGTCCTCGGGCGCTCGACTAGCGTGGCGCGGCTCTCCGGCGCGGGCGGCGCCGGGGCTCGGATGCACGATGACGGTCCTAGAGCGCGCCTTGTTCTCCTTGCACCATCGCCTGGTCCACGTGCCGCGCGTGGTCCGCGTCGCGCGGGCGCTGGCCGCGCAGGTGGGCCCTGCGGCGTCGCTGCTCGACGTGGGCGCGGGTGACGGCACGGTCGCGCTGGAGGTCGCGCGCCTGGTCGGGGCGCCCCGCGTCGTCGGCGTGGACGTGAAGGCGCGTCCCGGGGCGGCGCTGCCGGTCATCGGCTATGACGGCGAGCGCCTCCCCTTCCCCGACGCGGCGTTCGAGGCGGTGCTCCTCTCCGACGTGCTGCACCACGCCGCGCGCCCCGGCGCGCTGCTCGCCGAGGCGCTGCGGGTCGCGTCCCGCGTCGTCGCGCTCAAGGATCACTTCCGGTTCGGCCCGGTCTCGGAGCGCGTGCTGCTCTGGATGGATCTCGCCGGGAACGCCGCGCCCGGCGTCGAGGTGCGGGGCACGTATTTCACGCCGGGCGGGCTCGTCGATCTCGTGCGCGGCGCGGGCGGTCGCATCACCGGCCTCGAGTGGCCGCTCCGGATCCACGATCTGCCGTTCCGCCTCGTGACCCAGGATCGCCTCCAGTTCGCGGCGCGGATCGAGCGCCTGGCCTCGGGGATCGCGGGAGCCGCGGGAGACGCGTGATGAAGGAGCTCAGGTCGTTCGTCGTCGGCGGCGCCGGGTTCATCGGGAGCCACCTTGCCGATCGCCTGGTCGAGCGCGGCCCCGTGACGATCTACGACAACCTCTCTGTCGGGCGCCGCGCGTTCGTGGCGTCGCACCTCGCCTCCGGGCGCGCGGCGCTCGTCGAGGCCGACGTCCTCGATCTGGAGCGGCTCACCGAGGCCATGGCGGGCCACGACCTCGTCGTGCACCTCGCGGCGAACCCCGAGGCGCGCTGGGGGCTCGCGCGGACGCGGCTCGACCTCGATCAGGGCACCATCGCGACGTACAACGTGCTCGAGGCGATGCGGCGGACGGCCGTCGGCCGGCTGATCTTCTCGTCCTCCGGGACGGTCTACGGCGACACCGCGCGTCGGTGCGCGGAGGGCGATCTCGGCGCCTTGCCCATCTCGCTCTACGGCGCGAGCAAGCTCGCGGGCGAGGCGCTCATCAGCGCCTATGTCGAGTGCTTCGGCCTCACGGCGTGGATCTACCGCTTCGGCAACGTCGTCGGGCCGCGCGGGACGCACGGCGCGGCGCTCGATTTCCTGAAGAAGCTGCGCGATCGGCGGACGGAGCTCGAGGTGCTCGGCGATGGACGCCAGTCGAAGCCGTACCTCGATGTCCGGGACTGCGCGGAGGGGATCCTGTTCGGCTTCGATCAGGCCAGGGAGCGGCTCAACATCTACAACCTCGCGCCCGAGGACACGACGAGCGTCTCGCGCATCGCGGACCTGTGCGTGGCGGCGTCGCCCTATCCCGACGCGGTGATCCGGTATCAGGGAGGCGAGCGCGGGTGGCCTGGGGACGTGCCGCGATCGCGGATGGATCCTGGCAAGCTGGCGGCGCTGGGCTTCCGGGTGCGCCACACGAGCGACGAGGCGGTCCGGATGGCGGTGGAGGCGCTGGCGAGCGAGGTGTTCGGGGGCGAGCTGGCGCGGTGAGCGCGCCGTCGACGCGGCCGCCGCCGCGCCTGTCGACCGCGGTGGTAGACTCCGCGGATGGCTGAGCTCACCCTCTATATCGGGAACAGGACCTATTCCTCGTGGTCGCTCCGGGCCTGGCTCGTCCTGAAGCAGGCTGGCGCCGATTTCGAAGAGGTGGTGATCCCCCTCAGGGCGCCGGGCACGCGCACGCTCGAGATCCAGCGTTACTCTCCGTCGGGCAAGGTGCCGGCCTTGCAGCACGGGGCGCTCACGATCTGGGAGTCGCTCGCGATCGCCGAGTATGCGGCGGAGATCTTCCCCGCGGCGAAGCTCTGGCCGGAGGCGCGCGACGCGCGCGCCGTCGCGCGATCGGTGAGCGCCGAGATGGCGAGCAGCTTCACGGCGCTCCGCACCGCGCTGCCGATGAACGTGCGGCGGAAGATCCAGGGCGTGGCGATCACCGACGCGGCGTCGGAGGACATCGCGCGCGTCCAGGTGATATGGAACGACTGCCGATCGCGGTTCGGCCAGGGAGGCGAGTTCCTGTTCGGGCGCTTCAGCGTGGCGGACGCCATGTACGCGCCGGTCGCGACGCGGTTCGACACGTACGGCGTCGAGCTCGACGCCGTCTCCCGGCGCTACGTGGCGTCGATCCTCGGGCTGCCCGCGATGCAGGCGTGGGTCGCCAAGGCCAGGGAGGAGCCGCACATCATCGAGGCGTACGAGGCCATCGGCGTCGTGGGCGTGTAATAAGTAAATATGTAAGCAGAAGCGAGCGGTCCAGGCCGCGCTCGCGATCGCCGGCGGCGCCGCACCGCGATGCGGCGGCCGGCGACGGAAAGCGCTAGACCCGGACATGCCGCACGAACTCGACCTCATCCTCACGATCACGGGCGGGCTCACCGCAGCCCTGGCGCTCGGCTTCGTCACCCAGCGCCTGAGGCTCTCTCCCATCGTGGGCTACCTGCTGGCCGGCCTCCTCGTCGGCCCCTTCACCCCGGGGTTCGTGGCGGACAAGCGGCTCGCGGACCAGCTCGCGGAGATCGGGGTCATCCTGCTGATGTTCGGGGTCGGCCTGCAGTTCCACGTCCGCGAGCTCCTCGCCGTGCGCAAGGTCGCCGTGCCCGGCGCGCTCATCCAGATCGCGGTCGCCACGGCGCTCGGCGCCATGGTCGGCCGCGCCGCGGGCTGGACGTGGGGCGCGGCGGTCGTCTTCGGCGTCGCCATCTCGGTGGCGAGCACCGTCGTGCTCACGCGGGTCCTCAGCGACAACGACGTCCTGCACACCCCCGCTGGCCACCTCGCCATCGGCTGGCTCGTGCTCGAGGACGTCTTCACCGTGCTGGTGCTCGTGCTGCTCCCCGCCGTGATGGGCGAAGCCGCGGGCGCGGGCGCGGCGGGCGTCGCCGTGTCCGTGGGGATCGCGGTCCTGAAGCTCGCCGGGCTCGTGGCGTTCATCTTCATCGTCGGACAGCGCGTCATCCCCGCGCTGCTCGGGTACGTGGCGAAGACCGGCTCGCGGGAGCTCTTCACGCTGACGGTGCTCGTCGTCGCGCTCGGCGTCGCCGTGGGCTCGGCCATTCTCTTCGGATCGTCGATGGCGCTCGGCGCCTTCCTCGGCGGCCTGGTCGTCGGCCAGTCCGACTTCAGCTCGCGCGCCGCGTCGGAGGCGCTCCCGATGCGCGACGCGTTCGCCGTGCTGTTCTTCGTCTCGGTGGGGATGCACCTCGACCCGGCGCAGCTCGCCGTGGGCTGGCAGCTGGCCGCGGGGACGCTCGCGGTGGTGCTGATCGGCAAGCCGCTCGCCGCGCTCGCGGTGACGACGCTGCTCCGCCGGCCCCTCCAGACCGGCTTCGCCGTGGCCCTCTCGCTCGCGCAGATCGGGGAGTTCTCGTTCATCCTCGCGGCGCTCGGCAAGAAGCTCGGCGTCCTCCCGGTCGAGGCCGAGCAGGCGCTCGTCGCCGCCGCCATCGTGTCGATCACGCTGAACCCGGTGCTCTTCGGCCTCCGGGATCGCCTCGCGCGATGGACGTCGGCGCTCTTCCTGCGACGCGAGGCAGCAGCCGAGGCCGCTCCGGCGGACGAGCACGCCCACCGCACCGTCGTGGTGGGATACGGCCCTGTCGGGAAGACGCTGACGCGGCTGCTCCGTGAGAACGGCATCGCGCCGACCGTCGTCGAGCTGAACCTCGACACGGTGAAGCAGCTGCAGGACCAGGGCATCCGCGCGATCTACGGCGACGCCACGCAGCGGGAGATCCTCGAGCGGGCCGGGGTCGGGACGGCGGATAGCCTGCTGTTCACGGCGGCGGGCGCGCCCGGGGACGGCGTCATCGAGCAGGCGAAGGGCGTGAACCCGCGGCTGTTCGTCCTCGCCCGCGCCTTCTACCTGCGCGAGGTGACCGCGCTGAAGAAGGCGGGCGCGGACGTCGTGGTGACCGGCGAGGCGGAGGTCGCGTTCTCGATGACCGAGCGCCTCCTCGTGCGGCTGGGCGCGACGTCCGAGCAGCTCGAACGCGAGCGCGATCGCGTCCGGAGCGAGCTCTTCGGCGGCGGCTCACCAGGGCCTCGCCCCGCGGTGCACGACGCCTGACCTCGCGGCGGGCATGCGCCGCGCCCCGCGGCCCCGGCGCTCCCGAGCGGGGTGCAGATTCACTTCGACTTGCCGAGCCAGGTCACGCCGCCCACGACGAGCGCGAGCCCGGCGACCTGCTGCCACGTGGCCGGCTCGCCCAGGATGATCCAGGAGAACGCGATCGTGAGCACCGGGCCGAGCGTCGAGAACGTCGCCGCGCGGCCCGCGCCGAGCCGCCGGATGGCGGCGGCGAGCAGCACGATGGGGAGCACCGTGCTGATCGTCGCCATCGCCGCCGCGTACCCCCACACCGACGCCGGTAGATCGCCCAGCCTGGCCGGGCTCCCCGTCACCGCGTAGTGCGCGAGCACCATCAGGCACGAGGCCGCCCCGCAGTACGCGGCGAGGCGCGTCGAGCCGACCCTGGAGGCGAGCTTGCCGACGCCGATGTAGTAGAGCGCGTAGGTCACCGAGCTCGCGAACACCCACGCTCCGCCGACGGCGACGGCCCGCACGTCTCCGGTTTGCTCGAGATCGTGCCAGACCGCCGCCGCGAGCCCGAGATAACACACGGCGAGCGCTCCCCAGGCCTTCCCGCGCACCGGCTGCTTCAGCCACGCCGCGCCGATCAGGAGGACCAGCGTCGGATACACGAACAGGATCAGCCGCTCGAGGCCGGTGCTGATGTACGTGAGCCCGATGAAGTCGAACAGGCTGGAGAGGTAATATCCGACGAACCCGACGATCAGCACACCTCCCCAGAGGCGGGGCGTCAGGGGCCCTTCGGCGGCGCCGCGCTCCCTCCGGGCGAGCCACAGGAAGAACGGCAGCGCGATGCCCATCCGCAGCGCGAGCAGCGTCACCGCGTCGACGGGGTGCGCCGCGTAGGCGAGCTTCACGAAGATCGCCTTCAGCGCGAACGTCGCGGCCGAGAGGACGGCGAACGTCCGGCCGTCGTCGAGGAGGCCAGCCCGGAGCTCGCCCGTCGACGCGCCCACGCCCTCATGAGGGGACATCGCATCTGCTTCTCTGCTCTTCACCAGACTCGCTCCACCAGGGACCGGACATCGTCGCCGACAGCCCGCCTCCGGGCCGGCGCGCTCCTCCGGCGAGGCGCGCCGGCATTGCGTGCAGGAGCGCGCGTTCGCCATCGCACGGGACGGCCTCGGGGTGAGGCGGGCACATTTCAGGTAGAGGACGATCTCCTGTTTGGGTAGCGGTCTCGACCTCTCGGGCGTCGGCCTCTCGGGGCGCCAGATCGCGCCGCGCTCCCCGGGGGCCTTGGGCTAAGCTCCGGTCTCCCATGACGTCTCCTGCTGGCCCAGGCACCGCCGCGCGCGCTCACGGCGGCGGCGCGCTCGCCTCGTCCGGCGCGCCGCCCGCGCCGCCCGTGAAGCGGCCGCGCGCGCCGCTCGCGCAGGAGCCCTCCGGCGTCCACCAGCTCGGCGGCTCGTTCCTCCAGATCGCCGCCACCGTGGGCGGCATGGCCGTGCTCGCGGGCAAGATCGCGGCGCGCGTGGCCACGCTCCGCGTCGACGGCGCCGAGTTCATGCGCAACCTCTACAGGATGGGCGTCAAGTCGATGCCCATCGTCATCGTGACCGCCCTCTTCACCGGCGCGATCATGGTCATCCAGGCGGCGCCGCTGGTCGAGCGCTTCGGCGCGCACGGCCTGCTCGGCTGGGGCGCCGGCTTCGGCACGCTCCGCGAGATCGCCCCGCTGCTCACGGCGCTCATGATCAACGGCCGCGTCGGCGCCAACAACACCGCCGAGCTCGGGACCATGGTCGTCACCGAGCAGATCGACGCCCTCCGCGTCCTCGCGATCGACCCGGTGAGCTTCCTCATCGCCCCGCGCTTCCTCGCGATGGTGCTGACGCTGCTCCTCTCGGTGATCTTCGCCGACGCGCTCGCCCTGCTCGGCGCCGCGCTGACCGGCGACCTCCTCCTCGGCGTCGCGCCGGCCGTCTTCTACAACGGCCTCACGAGCGGGCTGCTCGACATCGGCGACGTCACGAGCGGCCTCGTCAAGAGCGTCGTCTTCGGCGTCGTCCTCGCGCTCTCGAGCTGCCAGTACGGCCTCGGCGTGACCGGCGGCGCGCCCGGCGTCGGCCGCGCGGTCAACGCGACCGTCGTCGCCTCGGCCGCCGGCATCTTCATCCTCGACTACTTCGTCTCGTTCACGCTCGACTGATCGGCGGCGCCGCGCATGCCCTCCCCGGACAAGAGCTCCCCCGATCGCCCGAGCGCCGGCCCGCCCTCGAGCGAGCTCAGGGATCTCGCGCCGGAGGCGTCCGGCGTCGCCGCGCTCGGCGCCGCCGCGCTGTCCCTCTTCCGGTCGGCGCGCGAGCTCTACTCGGTATTCGTGAGCACGCTTTACTACTGCGTGAAGGGGCGCCGCGAGCCGGGCGCGGTGCTCCTCCAGATGTACGAGATCGGCAACAAGTCGCTGTTCTTCCTGACGGTCGTGATGGGCTTCATCGGGATGATCATGGTCTTCCAGGCCGGCCAGCAGGCGAAGCGGGTCATCCCGGATCTGACCATGCTCGGCGCGACGTACCTCGAGCTGCTCGTCCGCGATCTCGCCGCCTCGATCGCCGCGCTGATGCTCGCCACGCGGGTCGGCGCGGGCATCGCCGCCGAGATCGGCTCGATGGTGGTGACCGAGCAGGTCGACGCGCTCCGCATGTGCGCGGCCGATCCGATCGACTACCTCATCAAGCCGCGGTTCATCGCGAGCGTCCTCATGACCACGTGCCTCATCGTCTGGAGCGCCGCGGTCTCCTTCGCCACCGGGATGATCACCGCGTACAGCATGTTCGACGTCAGCCCCGAGACGTTCATGAACGTCAGCCTCGTCGACGCGGGTGACCTCGCGACCGGCCTCGCGAAGTGCGTCGCCTACGGCGCCGCGATCCCGGTGGTCTCCGGCCACTCCGGCCTGTCGACCTTCGGCGGCAGCGAGGGCGTGGGTTGGGCGACGACGCGCGCGGTCGTGAACTCCTCGCTCGCGGTCATCGTGCTCAACATGCTGATCTCGGCGGCCGCTTTCCTGATCTTCCGCTAGGCGGCCCCGCCGCGCCGCGCCGGCGCCTCACTCGATCGGCCCCTCGGCGCTGCCGGTGATGAACTGCTGCACGACCGGGTCCGGCGAGCCCTGGAATGCCGCGCGATCCCCGAGCAGGCGGACGAGGCCCTGATAGAGCATGACGATGCGGTCGGCGATCGTGAAGATGCTGACGAGGTCGTGGCTCACGACGATGCTCGTCACGCCGAGGGTGTCGCTGAGCTCGCGGATCAGCTTGTCGACGCGCCGCGCGCTCACCGGGTCGAGGCTGGTGGTCGGCTCGTCGAAGAGCACGTAGCGCGGGTCGAGCGTGAGCGCGCGGGCGATGGCGACGCGCTTGCGCATCCCGTCGCCGAGCTCCGGCGGGAAGCGGTCCCCGAACTCGCGCATATGCACCTGCTCGAGCCGCCGCCGCGCCTCCGCGAGCGCCTCCTTCGGCCTGAGCCCCTTGTGCTTGCGGAGCGGGAGCGCAACGTTCTCGGCGCACGTCATCGAGTCGAACAGCGTCGAGTGCTGGAACACCATCGCGCACTTCATCCTCACCGGGTACATCCGGGCTTCGTCGAAGCGGCTCACCTCCTCTCCGTCCAGCCAGATCTCCCCGCCGTCCGGATAGAGCAACCCCACGAGGTGCTTGATGAGCACGCTCTTCCCGACCCCCGACTGCCCGATGATGAAGAACACCTCGCCGTCCTCGACGTCGAACGAGACGTCCTTGAGGACATCTTTGGGGCCAAAGGATTTCCTGACATTCCGGAACGAAATCATCGGGGCCTGGCAATCTGGGAAGGGCGAGAAGGAGCTAGAAGGAGCGGGAAGAAGCGAGAGGAAGCGAGAAGCGCAGTTGCGTCAAAGCAATGGCTGCGCGAAGCGTCACGCCGCCCGCTGGGATATCGCGCCGCGGTAGGCGGATCTTGGCCTATTTCCCTCACCCGGCCGCCGCCAGATCGGAGAAGATAACGAACTCATGGCAAGCCCGCGATCGATCGAGGTCAAGGTCGGGATCCTCATCCTGACGGCGCTCGGGCTCCTCGCCACGTTCATCCTCGTGATGGGCGGGGTCAACTTCCAGCCGAAGTACTCGATCTACGTCGAGTTCGACAACCCGGGCGGCCTTCAGACCGGGGCGCCGGTGAAGATCGCCGGCGTGGAGGTCGGCAAGCTGAGCGAGATCCACTTCAGCGGCGGCAAGCTCGGCAAGGACGGCAAGCGCGAGCCGCTCGTGCGGATCCAGCTGCGCCTCGAGGAACGCTACCAGCAGAGCATCCACGACAACGCCACGTTCTACGTCACCACGCAGGGCGTGCTCGGCGAGCAGTTCCTGGCGATCGAGCCCGGCTCGACCGATCGGCCGGTGATCCCGCCGAACGCTGTCGTCCGGGGGCTCGATCCGCCGCGCCTCGACATGCTCCTCGCCGAGGGCTACGAGCTCCTGCACGCGACGGTCTCCGCGATGCGCGAGCACCGCGAAGAGGTCGGGGAGGCGTTCGACGGGCTCCGGAAGACGCTGAAGGGCACCGGCGACTTCATGCACAGAAACCAGGATCGGCTCGATCGCATCGCCGAGAACGTCGAGCAGATGAGCGTCGACGGCACCGATCTCGTGAAGGACGCCCGGCAGCGGTACGTGAACAACCCGCAGATCGACCGCATCCTCGCGAACACCGATCAGCTGACGGGGACGGCCGCGCGCGATCTGCCGCCGCTCATGGCGGACGCGCGCGAGACGCTGGCGAACGCGCGCCGGCTCTCGACCACGGTCGGCGGGGAGACGGAGCAGGTCAAGATCCGGAAGACGCTCGACGACATCGCCGAGATCGCGGGCAGGGCGAGGGCTGCGACCGCCGACGCCCAGGAGGTCCTCGCCCACGTCAAGCGCGGCAAGGGGACGGTCGGCGCGCTCGTGATGGATGAGCAGCTGTTCGACGACCTGCAGGAGCTCGCGCGAGACCTCAAGCACAACCCCTGGAAGTTCTTCTGGCGCGAGTGAGCGGCGCGCGCGTCCTGAGAGGGAGCGGCGCCGCGCGACCGCGCCCCACGCGCCGAGCGGATGACCCGGGCGTGAGCGCGATGTACGTCCGTGGACGGTCGGGCCCCCGCCGGCCCTGACAGCCGATCAGGCCAGCCTGACCAGCGGGGCACCTTCCGTGACGGCAGCCCCCTCGGTGACGAGGATCTCCTCGACCGTCCCCTCTTCCTCGGCCTCGACGGGCATCTCCATCTTCATGGACTCGAGGATGACGACGACGGTCCC